>JAJDGO010000015.1 GCA_030265685.1 Bacteroidales bacterium OttesenSCG-928-M11 | reverse complement strand
AAATTTGTTCCCACGTAAAATTAAGAATGACAATAACAAAAATCAGATAAAAGAAATAATTATGCATAAAAGGCGATCGTTAGGTGATTAAATCTCTGTTCGTGTAAAAGGAACTGAGTCTATCGGACAAAAATCTTTTTCCAAGTATTTAAAGTAACCAACGATAGCAACCATTGCCGCGTTGTCGGTAGTAAAAGCAAACGACGGAATATGTATTGTCCAATGGTATTTTTGTGCATAATTTACGAAAGCTTCTCGTAATCCCGAGTTAGCAGAAACTCCTCCTGCAACTGCAATTTCTTTTATTTTTAAGTCTTTAGCTGCTTTACTTAACTTTTTCATCAATACATCTACGATCGTAGCTTGAAGACTTGCGCATAAATCGGCTTTATTTTCTTCGATGAAATTTGGATTTTCTTTTAATTTGTCTCGCAATAAATAGAGAAAAGATGTTTTTAATCCACTAAAACTATAGTTATATCCGGGAATGTTTGGCTTGTTTAAGACGAAAGTATTAGGATTACCTTCTTTAGCTAAGCGGTCTACTACCGGACCTCCGGGATATGGTAAGCCCATCATTTTAGCACATTTGTCAAAAGCTTCGCCTGCAGCATCGTCAATTGTTTGTCCTATGATCTCCATGTTGTTCCAATTCTTTACATGAATGATTTGGGAGTTTCCTCCGGAAACCAAAAGACATAAAAATGGAAACTTCGGTTGATTGGAATCGTCTTTGTCTTGTTTTATAAAATGTGCTAATACATGAGCCTGAAGATGATTAACTTCGATCATCGGTATGTTTAATGCCGTAGACAATCCTTTTGCGAAAGAAGTTCCAACCAATAAAGATCCTAATAATCCAGGTCCTCGTGTAAAAGCAATAGCAGAAATGTCTGACTTTTCTACTCCGGCTTGTTTAATTGCTTGGTCAACTACCGGAATAATATTTTGTTGATGTGCACGAGAAGCCAACTCAGGTACTACACCTCCATAGGTTTCATGAACTTTTTGACTTGCAATTATGTTTGAAAGAAGAACATTGTCTTGAATGATTGCAGCAGAAGTGTCATCGCAAGAAGATTCGATTCCCAAAATAATGGACATAAGATAAATAATTAATATGAGTAATAAGGAAGACAAAAGTAATGTTTTTGTGCTTATTTCTTTAGTATTAAACACATTTTTTAGTACAAAAAGCGGATTTTTTTTTATTAATTAAACAAAACGATTATTTTTGTGTTCTATATGGTAAATAATTAACAAGATTAATAAATTATTTAGTATAAACAGAGTTATAAAATTTATGAAAATGAAAAAGATGTTTTATTTGGCAGCAGCGCTGCTATTGGTTACAAATTTTACTTTTGCACAAACTTCTGTTGATGTTCAATATCCAGGAGACGTGTTAGCGCAGAAAATTAACACAGAAGCCATTCAAAATCAAACTGAAGGCAAAAAGGCAACAAGTACAACATGGGTAGATAATCGTGCGAAAGACAATTGGTTTATTTCCGGTTTCGCAGGATTAGGAGGTAGCTTGACAGGATCAATTAAGCAAGTTGGAAAACCTTTCAATGCATTTGATTCTGATAAAGACGGTTTTTGGAATCTTAGTTATGGAGGTGCTGTAGGTAAATTCTATAATCCAACATACGGATTTCGTTTTATCGGGAAATATGGCGAAACATCAACTTACGGAAGAGACATTAACAACGATTATGCACTTGCCGGACACGCTGAATATATTTATGGTGGGGTTGATTTTATGGTTAATTTGAAGAATCTTTTTACTTCTTACAATCCAAAAGCGTTTTTCAATCCTGTATTCTACATCGGACCTGGTGTTACATACACAATGAGCGATGATATTAATGGAGTACATTACAGACATAATTGGAATGTTGCTTTAAATACTGGTATTCAGTTGAATTTCCGTTTGCACGATCGTTGGGACTTATTCTTAGATGCTAATGCTTTAGCTGTTCCTGCTGGTTTTGATCGTGATGCAAGAGAGTCGTTTGCAGGTTCGGATATTGTAACAACTGCAAGTATTGGTTTGACTTATCGCTTCAACTTCCGTCATTTTGTAAAAGCAGATTTCAATGATCCGGCTATCGTTGACGGACTTAATAGAAAAATTAACGAACTTCGTCAAGAAAACGATGCACTTAGAAACCGTCCGGTTCCAGTATGTCCTGAATGTCCAGAGCAAGTTGTTGTAGTTGAAGAAATAGTTCCTTTCTTACCTACTCCGGTTTTCTTTACAATTGGTAGTTCAAAGGTTACTGCAAATCAATATTATGCAATAGCTGAGGCTGCTAAATTCCTAAAAGATAACCCATCTAAGAAAATACAATTAACAGGTTATGCTGATGCTGAAACTGGTTCTGCAAATGTAAACCAAAAGTTATCTCAACAACGTGTTGAATCGGTTGCAAAAGTTTTAGTAGACAAATATGGAGTTAGCGAAAACCGTTTAGTAAAAGGTGCTAAAGGTGATACAGTTCAACCATTCTCTGAAAATGACTGGAATCGCGTAGTAATATTTGTTGTTGACTAAGAAAAAGATTTTTAAGTAAATCGTTAAGTAAATCATTCGAAGGCTGTCTCTTCTGCGAGACAGCCTTCTTTTTTTGTAAAAAAGATACCTTAACTTCCCCAAAGTTTTACTATAACTTTCCTCAAGTTTTAGTATAACTTCACTCAAGTTTTAGTATAACTTGCCCCAAGTTTCCCAATAACTTTGATTTGGTTGTCGGGGATTTTAAGAAGGTATATTTGATTATGTTGATGTTTTGTATGTGTTTTTTGTTATATTTGCCATACATTTTGTATTGAAGAAAGGGAATATATTGTTGACTTGTGCTTTGCATGAAAATATTCCCTTCTTATTTTAACTATTTATGAAACAATTACAACGGATTAATTTATTTTGTTATGAATAAAGTTTTTCTTCTTATTGGACTGCTCTTCTTTTCGATCAGTCTTTCGGCTCAATATCGGGAAAGTGATGATATTTTGAAAAAATTATTATGGGACGGCAAGATGCTTAATGTACTGATAGATATGCGAGTTGATGGGCAAACTCAATTCAAAAATAAAGATTTAGACTACGTAGGATTTAAGGGACAGACCATGCGGCTTTGGTTTGCCGGAGAAATTGTTCCCGGTTTTACTTATCGGGTAAGGTATAGATTGAATAAACCACAAGATCCTCTTATTCGAGACAACTATTCTTCGGCAATTGATCATGCTTGGCTCGCATTTGCAATTCAAGATGAGTGGAAAATAACTGTTGGACGGCAATCAATGCAAATCGGTACATTCGAATGTGACTATAACGGAGCCGATTTATATCTTTCTTCGATGGTTAATGGCGATATTGATCTATATAAAACAGGAGTTACTGCTGCTTTTAATACGGGAGAACAAACTTTTAGTATGCAGATAGTGAACTCGGATTACTCTCAGTTCGCATCGGAAGAATATAAAAACAAATCTCTTAATATGAACTTGCTATGGCAAGGAAGTCTTTTTGACGGTTTATTAAAAACACGTTGTGCTTATAGCCTTTTTCAATACGAAGAATCAACGTTTTATCATTGGCTTACTACTGGTTTGCAGATGAATATCAATAACTTTTCGACCGAGTTGGACTATTTTTCCGGGCGTCGAATGATGGATTATGGTGGAATAGTAGGTAATCCTGAGCTTGGTTTGAGGCAAGTTGACGACCAGTCGCTTTCTCTTAATCTGAAGTATTACTTAGGGAAATGGCATTTTCTTGGGAAAGGTGTTTGGAATAAGCGCAAGGATACCTCATTTGATGATACGGCTTACTCGGGTTGGGGCACTCAGGCGGCGGTAGAGTTTTATCCTTTCAACAGAGAACGACTCAGATATTTACGTTTTCATGCTGCTTATGTGTATCAACGTACTATTTTTGATGGACCTTTTTACCAACAACCCGATGCCGATTCGCACTTAGCTTTGCTTGGAGTTCGTTGGCTTTTTAAAGCAAAATAAGATTATTGAACAAAATATAGGCAGGCTTGTGAGCCTTACTTGTTGAGTTGAGCAGAAAAATGCTTACCTTTGCCTCTTATGAAAGTGTTGGTTACCGGAGCTGCCGGATTTATAGGTTTTTCTCTTGTTCGATTTTTACAAGAATGTGGAGTAGATAGTATCGTAGGATTGGATAATATCAATGATTATTATAATCCGCAGTTGAAATATGATCGTTTGAAAGAAACCGGAATCCTGAAAGATTCTATACAATACGGACATTTTTCGCAAAGTAACCGATATACTAACTACCGTTTCGTAAAACTTAACTTGGAAGACCGATCTGCTATCGAACAATTATTCAAAGATGAACAATTTGATTATGTTTGTCACTTGGCAGCACAGGCCGGAGTTCGGTACTCATTAGAAAACCCACACGCATATATAGACAGTAATATAGTGGGTTTTATTAATATATTGGAAGCGTGTAGGCAAAATCCGGTTCGTCATCTTGTCTTTGCCAGCTCAAGTTCTGTATATGGTATGAATGTAAAGGTTCCTTTTTCCGAAGAAGATCGGGTTGATAACCCGGTTAGTCTTTATGCCGCCACCAAAAAAGCCAACGAATTGATGGCTTATACTTATAGTCATCTATATAATATTCCAACTTCGGGATTAAGATTCTTTACTGTTTACGGACCATGGGGTCGTCCGGACATGGCTCCCGTACTTTTTACCAAAGCCATAGTAGAAGATAAACCACTACAAGTATTTAATAATGGGCAAATGATGCGCGATTTTACCTACATCGACGATATTGTTGAAGGTATATACCGGGTTATTAATACAGCTCCCAAAGAAACTCCAGCGTATAAGCTATATAATATAGGATGTTCTAAGCCGGTTAAGTTGCTTGATTTTATTAAATCCTTAGAGTCGGCTCTTGGAAAAGACGCAGTTTTAGAGATGAAGGCGATGCAAAAAGGCGATGTTACACAAACTTATGCCGATACTACCCGTTTAGAGAAAGAAGTCGGATACAAGCCTCAAGTGCAGTTGGAGCAAGGAATCAGTCGATTTGTAGACTGGTACAAATCTTATTACAAACTCTGAAGTTTTCTTTTTGGCAATAGACGCCGAATCTTTCAAATTCTATTCTTTATTCGAGAAATAGCCGGTAATTCTTTGCCGAAGAAATACCATAAAAGTAGAAATGAAACAATTTCGTAATAAAATCTTATTATTATAAGGGAATAAAAGAAGATTATATATATTACTTTTGTGTTCATACTTCTGCTATCTAAATGAAACACTTTTTTTTGGCTATTATGTATTTTTATCCTCTTCGGATGCTGTAAAGATAACTCAAAAGATTTATCTCTTTCGGGGGTTGGGCTTTCCCAACCGTTTTTAGATATTGTAATTCCCGAATATTCTGAAGAAACCGATATGAAAATATCGTATAATATTGCTTCTTCCGGAATGGCTGTGAATTTATTACAAGACTATACCCTCGATTTTATATCAATAATCTCATTAATTAATAAGGAAAACTTCAAAAAAGAACTTGTTTCTATTCCGGTTGGCATTGATGCCATTGTAGTTTTATATAATATTGACGACTCGGTTCAAGAATTAAAGCTGGATGCTTCGTTGATTAGTCGGATATATACAGGAAGAATAAGTTACTGGAACGATCCGGATTTGGTAGCTCTTAACCCATCTTTAAAGCAAGTTGGGAAGTTACCTATCATACCTTTTTTTAGGGCAGAAACGTCGGGATCTTCTTTTTTGTTTTCTTCTTACTTGAATGCTTTCGATCTTCTTTGGAATAAAGAGATGGGAGTAGGGAGATCTTTGCAATGGAAGACCGGAATTGGGGTTGTTGGAAACGAGAACTTGATCAATAGTGTAAAGAAAACCAAAGGAGCTATTGGGTATGGTGGGTTTTTACAAGCTATGGAAGAGGAAGCAAATATTGCTTTTGTCAAAAATCTTGCCGGTTATTTTACTTGGCCAAACCATAATGCAATGGCTTCAGCTTTAGGAGAAATTCAAGATGAACAAATTTTAGGGGTTGTTTCTACTGATACACAGGCTTATCCACTTACTGCTTTTTTGTGGATTTCCCTATATAAAAATCAAAATTATAATAATCGCAGTGTGCATAAAAAAGAAGCATTGGTCAAGTTTCTAAAGTACTTGGTTAGTCCTCAAGTACAAAGGAAAGCAGGAGCTATTGGTTATTTGCCATTGCCGGAAGAGATACAGGAAAAATCAATAGAGATCGCAAATGAAATAGTGTATGAATAGACGATTTCAAACAAAAATAATAGACGGATTACTTTTATTCTCCTCTGTTTTGATACTGTTTTTATTAGCAGGGATGCTCTATGCTTTATTTTCTCGTTCTATTCCTGCATTCCTACATTTTGGTATTTTTGATTTTATTACCTCTTCTTCGTGGAATCCAAGAGAAGGATTGGAAGAGTACGGAGCTTGGTCTTTTATTTGTACTACTTTTATTGTGTCCATATTAACCATCATTATATGCCTCCCATTTATAATTTCTTTGGCTTTATTTAATGGGGGGCTCTATCGAAACACTCTTTTGTCTCGATTTGTTTCTTACATTATCAAACTATCAATGGGAATCCCCTCGATTATTTATGGTATTTGGGGAGTTTATACCATTCGTCCGCTTCTCTCATCGCTTAATATGGGAAATCAAGGCTATGGAATATTGGCAGCCTCTATTGTTTTGGCTTGTATGATTATACCATTTAGTGCCACTTTGGTTACTTATTATATAGCAAAAGTTCCTCAGGCGATGAGAGAAACCGCTATTTGTATGGGGGCGACTCGTTTGAAAGTAGCTTGGAAAATATGTTTGCCATTGTCAAGGCGTGGAATTATAGCTTCCTTGTTGTTGGCTTTGAGCAAAGTGATGGGAGAAGCTATAATTGTAAGCTTTTTAATAGGGAATACGTTTAATATTCCGGATTCGTTGAATGGTACCGGAAGTACAATATCCAGTATTGTTTTTAATCAGTTTGGAGGAAGTCATGGTTTGCAAATGAATTCATTGATTGCACTTTTGCTTATTCTTTTCCTTTTTACTGGAATTATTAATTTTATTGCTCAAAAAATATCAGATAGAGATATAATATGAAGTCAAATTCAAAATATAGAATTAGGTTCGAACGATTTTTGCTTATCGTAATCTATCTCTTTGTAGCTATATCTTTAGTTCCTTTCTTCTGGATTTGCTGGGATTTATTAACTAAAGGTTTATATCATCTTGATGTAAACTTATTGATAAAATCGATGGCAGATAAAACGACCATGTATTTGACTAAGGAGGGATACGAAAGCCTTCAAGGAGGAATTGTGCATGCTTTGTTAGGAACCGTTTATATTATATTTATCGCCCTTTTGGTTTCTATTCCGATTGGTTTGGGGTCGAGTATATATATGTATATTAATCAAGGGAAAAAGATAGCAATATTAACCGAGTGGGCTTGTAGGATTATTTCGGGAGTTCCGTCTATAATAATAGGTGTGATCATTTATTTTTGGATTGTAGTTCCCCTACATGGTTTTTCTGCTTTAGCAGGAGGTATTGCTTTAGCAATTATAATGATTCCGCTGATAACACTAACTACTTATCAGTCTTTAAAACAGATTCCTTCGGTTTATGTAGAAGAAGGGATTGTACTTGGTGGAAGTAAATTGAAAATTATTACAAAAATACTAATTCCAATGGCTTCGAAAAATATAAAATCAGGACTTTTATTCTCTATTGGAAATAGTATTGGCGAAACAACGCCGCTTCTTTTTACAGCCTTAGGTAGTTCTATGATCAATTGGGATTTATTACAACCGACATCGACTCTTACTACTTTTATTTGGGAAATCTTCGAGACTCCCAGATTGTCGGAATTGTTGTGGTCGGCTTCTTTGATTTTGTTTATAATTACCTTGTTGATTAATGTTCTGGCGAATAAATATCAAGAAAATGAAAGGAAATACTCATGACAGATAATTCGACTATTATATTAAAGAACGTAACGATAACTTATCCCAATGGAGTAGAGGGGATAAAAAATATAAGTTTTGCGCTTCCTAAAAATACGGTTACCTCTATCATTGGAGCTTCCGGTTCGGGAAAAACAACTTTGCTTCGGAGTTTTAATCTTTTGCACGAGTTGTACCCGAATATAAAAAAAGAGGGAGAAATTAATTGGAATGGAAAGAATCAGCTTGAGATGAATATATTAGATTTGCGCAAGAAAGTAGGAATGATATTTCAAGATCCGATCTCTTTCCCTCATGTCAACATCTTCGATAACGTTATTTTCGGTTATGCCTTGAATGGTATTAAACTTACTAAACAACAGAAGCAAGAAGTCGTAGAAAAAAATCTTGTTGAAGTTGGATTATGGGACGAAGTATGTGATATGTTAAATAAAAAACCGACTATTCTTACTCGAAATCAACAACAACGATTGGGTATCGCCCGCACATTGGCAATGAATCCGGAAATTATACTGATGGATAATCCGGTAAATCTAATGGACAATCAGGGAGTTGTTGTTATTGAAGATCTTATTCATAGATTAAAATTGAATCATACGATCTTGTTGATCCCGAAAAATATAAATGAAGCGGCTCGAGTTTCGGATTATATGGTTTATCTTGAAAAAGGAGAATTAATTGAGTTTAGACCTACCAACGATATGTTGGTAAATCCGAAAGATCCGAGAACGGAATTATTTATTATTAGAAATAATCAATAGTTATGGAAACCCTAAAAAATAGACAATTAGGCCGTTTGCATGCCAATTTTCAGTCTCTTTCGGAGCGAATTATACAACAATATGTTTTGTTGGAAGCTTTGATGAAAGATTCGGGAAACAAGGATGTCTTTGCGAGTATAAAAGAAAATGAAGATTTAATAGATGTATTCGAAAATGAAGTCAGAATAGAATTTATTAATTCGTTAATCTTGTTTACTCCTCGTGCTAAAGATTTGCGAAAAATAGTTGTTTATCAAGACTTAACTAATTTCTTGGAACGAATAGGTGATTTGTTGACGTTAATTGCCCAACATTTATCAAAAATAGATTTTGATTTGCCGGAATTAAAAAAATTCTTAGTAATTTTGGAATCAATGCTTAGTCAGTCAAAAGACTTGGTAACAAAGGCTATTTTTTCGTTTTATTATGAAGATAAAGCAACAGTTGCCCGGATTCTTTCGAAAAAAGGAGATACGGAAAAACTTTGTGAACAACTGGAGGAAATGATTTTGGTCAACTATCAAGATTTGCCTCTGACAGAACTAGAATTAAGAAGTATTATAAGTGTCAATAATATTGCTCATACTATTACTCAAGTTTCCAACTTAGGTATTAATAGTGCAGAATCGGTTGTTTATTTTATCGATGGAGTAGATATAAGGCATAAGAAAAATGATAACTAAAAGCGTTAGATATGGAAGAGATCAAAATATTAATCGTTGACGACGAAGAAGATATTCGAGAAATATTGGGATTTAACTTGGAAAACGAGGGGTTCATTGTCGAATTTGCTTCTTCCGGAGAAGAATGTTTGGAAAAACTTACTCCCGAACACAACTTGATCCTATTGGATATTATGATGGGAGGTATTTCCGGATACCGTACAGCCGAGAAGATACGAAAAAAAAACATTCAAACTCCTATTGTTTTTCTAACAGCTAAAAATACGGAGAATGATATGCTTACCGGTTTTTCTGTGGGAGCAGATGATTATATTTCTAAACCATTTTCTATAAAAGAAGTAATTGCTCGAGTAAAAGCGATTTTGCGTCGAGGAAGTTTGGATCAAACAGCTCATCAAGAACAAGATGAAATTATCTTTGGGGATATGAGACTCAATTTGAAGTCGAAGCACTTAGAATTAAAAAACCGGAGTATAGTCCTGACAAAGAAAGAATTTGAAATTCTAAAATTATTAATGCAGGAACCCCAACGTTTGTTTACCAGAGAAGAAATACTTCATCATGTTTGGGAAGATGAAAGTTTCGTTTTGGAAAGAACTGTTGATGTTCATGTTGCCCGCTTAAGAAAAAAACTTGACGAATATAGTATCTATATTGCAAATCGATCCGGTTATGGTTATGCTTTCAATGATTTAGCACGACTTCCATCTCATGAAGATTAAATACAGGCAGAAAATATTCTTAATAATCGTTACTCTACTTCTTATATTTGGAGGATTGTTTTTTTTTTCGATAATCAGCCATGAAAAAGATTTGAAGAGAGATGTTTTTGTTTCAGATCAAATCGTTTATGCTACAATTATTGATGGATATATTAGACAAAATAACCTTCCTTTAGATAGTCTTTCTTCTTTGAATGACATGGTTGGGCTTTTTCCTAAGGCTATTCGAGTTACTGTGCTTGATGAAGAAGGCGAATTTTTGTATAACAATTATACAAATGAGATAGATACGGTCGAAAATCAGCGGAATAAAACGGAAATTAAAAAAGCTTTAATCAAAGGTAATGGATGGAGCTTCAGAGAGTCTTCTTTTTCGAAAGAAGAATCGATGTTTTATGCTCTCTATAATAATGAAGGGAAATATATTGTCTTGATTACTATGCCTTTTGATGAAGATGCGATTAGTTTTCTTTCTCCAAACAAAGGTTCTCTTTATTTTCAATTAGGTGCAATTGTGATTTGCCTCTGTTTGTTTGCCGCTTTTTATTTTTATTATCAAAAATCGATTCAAAAGTTTACCAACTTTGTGCTGACTTTTACTCAAACAAAAAAAATAGAATCGGTCCCTTTGCCTGATGAATGGAGAGAAATAGGAACTCTTATAAAGAGAATATACGGGCAATTGGAAGAAAATAAAAAAGAAATTATTTTAGAAAGAGAAAAATTGCTTGAGCATTTTCATTATTCGGAGGAGGGGATCTCTTTTTTTACAAAAGAAAGAAAGAATATATATACAAATTCTTACTTTATTCAGTGCCTTAATATGCTCTTCAATGAGCCAACCTTTGATGTACACGATCTTTTTACTAATCCGATCTTTAACGAAGTGATTCGCTTTGTCGAGTATCCGGGTGATAAAACAGAGTTTAGTACAAAAGTATATGGAAATAATGCTCACTTTTTTATTCGGGTAATCCTATTCGAAGATAAGAGCTTTGAAATAATTATTCGAGATGTTACAGATGAAGAAAAGGCTTGTCTGGATAAAACAGAAATAATGAATAGTATTGCTCATGAACTAAAAACTCCAATCACAGGTATTCGAGGTTGTTTGGAAACTTTGATAGAACATGATCATCTGCCGAAAGAGAAAAAGAAAGAATTTATAGAGCGGGCATATAATCAAACAATTCGATTGTCTGAGATTATAAAGGATGTTGCTTTGTTGTCTAAAGCAAGCGATGCTCGGCAATTTTTAGAATTGGAAGATGTTAATCTCTATGAACTTCTTCTTCAGCAAATCAACGAAGACGCCCGGGAGGTAATTGAGAAGCGTAGTGCAACAATAAAATTAAATGTTCCGGAAGATGTTGTTGTTAAAGGGAATAATACATTGTTGTATTCTTTGTTTTTCAACTTGGGGAATAATGCGATGAAATATGCAGGGGAAAATGTTACCATAACGATTAATAACTATTTGGAGGACGAAAATTACTATTATTTTTCTTTTGCTGATAATGGAGTTGGAATTGAAGAAAAACACTTAACACATATTTTTGAACAGTTTTATAGAATCAATGAAGGCAGAACGCGAGATAAGGGAGGATCGGGTTTAGGCTTGTCGATAGTTAAGGAGGCTGTCTCTTTTCATAATGGAACAATTCGCGTAAAAAATAGGGCAGAGGGAGGTTTAGAGTTTCTTTTTACCCTCCGCAAACAATAAATTACTATATTTGCATTTCGCAAAAGCAATCAACTTATTTATATCCCGATGAAAACTGTCGTTTTAATTACTGGGGCAAGCAGTGGAATTGGTAAATGTGCAGCAGAATACCTTATAAAAAAAGGATTTGTGGTCTATGGTGCCGCTCGATCTACTGATAAGATGGAAGGCTTGGTTCAGTTAGGCGGAAATGCTATTTATATGGATGTTACTTCAGGAGAATCTACTGCCGAAGGAATAAATTCTATTTTGAAGAAAGAAGGTAGGATTGATTGTTTGATAAATAATGCAGGTTATGGTTTATATGGTTCGGTAGAAGAAGTGTCGATTGAAGATGCTAAAAAACAAATGGATGTTAATTTATTTGGTTTGGCTCGTTTGACTCAATTGGTACTTCCTATTATGCGGGAACAGAAATCGGGGCGAATAATTAATATTTCTTCTATTGCAGGAAAAATAACATCTCCTATGGGGGCTTGGTATTTTGCGAGTAAACATGCAGTTGAGGGATTTAGTGATTCTTTACGACAAGAAGTAAAACCATTTGGTATTGATGTTGTAATTATTGAACCGGGAGGTGTCAAATCAGAATGGAGTTCTATCGGACGTTCTTATTTAATGGAGCGTTCTCAAGGCGGGCCCTATGAAGATTTAGCAACAAAAATAGCCGGATATTTTCCTTTTGTAGATGAGGAAAATTCCGATCCGGTCATAATTGCAGAGTTGATTTATAAAGCAATTACAGCTAAACGGCCTAAAACAAGATATATTGGAGGAGCCAGAGCATTGGAGTTGTTAATAGCGAAAAAGTTATTGTCGGACCGATTGTTTGATGATGCCGTATTATCTCAAATAAAGCAAAGAAGAAAAGAATGAATCCCTTTTTTATCGTAGTATTTCTCGTTTACATACTTACTAATTCATATATTTTTTATAGAGGCTGGCAGGCTTTGCCGGATATTTGTAGTATCAAGATTATCTATACTGTAGTTTATCTTTTTATCTCTCTTTCTTTTTTTGTTGCTATGGGAGGAAAAAGCATACTCCCTTTAGGTGTACAAAAAATATTTTACTGGATTGGTGTTGTTTGGTTAGGTGTAATGCTTTATATTACTCTGTTTTTTGTTTTTACTGATTTAATCCATTTGATTAATCATTTTTTTAGATTTTTGCCAATAACAGGATCGTCTTTTCATCAGATACAGGTGATTTCGGGATATGCACTTGTTGCTTTTATTCTTATTGTTGGAAATATTAAGTTTACCCACCCGGAAGTGATTGAAGAGGAAATTGTGGTTGATAAAGATGGTGGTAAATATTCGGATTTAAGAGTCGTTGCCTTCAGTGATATGCATATAGGTTTATATGTAGATAAGAAAAATACTAAGAAATATGTAGATTTTATTAATTCTTTGAATCCGGATGTTATTATTATTGCCGGAGATTTGATTGATAATAATATAGAGCCTTTGTTAAGAGAAAGAATAAACGAAGAATTAGATCAATTAATAGCTCCTTTAGGAATTTATTTTTGTCCGGGCAATCACGAATATATAAGTGGGATTGATGCAAGTCTAAATTTTATAGCTAAGACTAAAATACAAGTCTTAAAAGATTCTGTGGTTAGGGTAGGCGATAGCTTCTGGATTATTGGAAGAGATGATAGAAGCGTAGCGAATAGAGTTTCGTTGAAGCAATTAATTGAGAAGACCGACTCCAATCAGCCACTTATATTGCTTGATCATCAACCGTATAATTTGAGTGAAGCTGAGATAAATGGAGTCGATTTGCAATTTTCAGGACATACTCATAACGGACAATTGTGGCCTCTTAATTTGCTTGTAAAGAAAATATACGAAGTAGGTAGTGGATATAAGAAAAAGGGAAATACACATTATTATGTATCCTCCGGTTTAGCTTTGTGGGGCCCTCCTTTTCGAGTTGGAACTCGTTCGGAAGCAGTTGTTTTTAACCTTAAATTTAAGGACTGATCATGGTATTTTTCTTTAATTCCATATATGCGCAAATTTTCTTAAACGGTTATTATTTATTACGTATTGGAAAGAAAAAAACGATGCCTAAATACTTGAAGTATTTTCTTGTTGCTCTCTTTCTTGTTGAGATTCTTATTTATTTTACCGGATACTTCTTTCGGAATTATTTATCTTTCGAATTTTTCGCATTAATCCAAAAACTTAATGCTTTTTGGGTGATTTCGTTGCTTTATTTTCTTCTTTTCTTCTTGTTATTTGATCTCATTTCTTTCCTTAATAAAAAATGGGTGTTTCATATTCGTTTCAAAAATGGTACTTTGTTTACCTTTTATAGCTTTGTTTTAATTGCCTTCTTTTCTTTTTTTGGAATGAAATTACAAATAGCAAAAGATAATTATATTAAGCCCATAACAAAAGAGTTTACAGTTTCATTAGATAGTGATTCTATTTTGTCCGAACCTAAAAAATATAAGTTATTGGTTGCTTCAGATCTGCACTTAGGCTACATTATTAATAGAAAAGTGTTGGAAAAGTATGTTGAAGTTATTAATGAGCAAGCTCCGGATATTGTTGTTGTGGTAGGAGACTTAATCGATTATTATTTAGAACCTCTGAAAGAAGAGGGATGCGATGAAGTTTTGAGGCTTTTGGATCCTCCTAAAGGTGTTTATTTTATTCCCGGTAACCACGAATATAAAACAAATATCGACGAAAACTTAAATTGGATTCACGATGCTGGCTTTACAATCCTAAAAGATTCTATCGCTAATATAGACAACGAGCTATATCTGATTGGTTGGGATGATCGAATAAATATTTCTCATCGTACAGACTTGGTGAGTTTGATTGAAAAAACACCATCTTTACAAACAAGTATCCTATTTACACATCAACCGGAAGATATTTCGGAGGCATATCGTTTGAATATTCCATTAACTATTTCCGGGCATACTCATAATGGGCATGTATTCCCATTTAATTGGGGTGTCTATATAAAAGATCATTTCTATGGATTTCATCAAGAGGAAAATACATGCTCTTATGTTACTTCCGGTATGGGTTTAAGTGGACTTCCTCTTAAATTGATGGCAGATTCAGAATTTGCTGTTTTTAATATCGAAATAAAATAACTACCTTTGCGTGTTTTTTAATAAATATCCATTCAAATTATGATAACGACAGACCAATTACGTGAAGTATTGGAGCGCGAGAAAGCGCTGAGGGGGTATCTTTGACATTGATGCCAAAACTATCCAATTAGAAGAAGAAGAATTAAGAACTCAAGCCCCCGACTTTTGGGAAGATCCGAAAAGAGCCGAAGAACAAATGAAAAAAGTTCGCGGAATAAAATCCTGGATTATTGCTTACAATGAAGTAAAGGTTGCCAATGAAGAACTTCAACTGGCCTATGACTTTGTTAAAGAGGGGATCACTTCGGAAGAAGAGGTTGATGAAATTTACAAAAAATCGATAGAGTTGTTAGAAAACTTGGAGTTGAAGAATATGCTTCGCTCCGAAGAAGACCATTTAGGTGCAGTCTTAAAAATTAATGCTGGGGCAGGTGGTACGGAAGCTCAAGATTGGGCTGAAATGCTTTATCGTATGTATAGCCGTTGGTGCGAAGGAAAAGGATATAAAGTAACAGTTACGAACTGGCTTGATGGAGATGATGCGGGAATAAAGTCGGTCACAATTCAAATTGAAGGTGATTATGCTTTTGGCTATCTTAAAAGCGAGAGTGGGGTGCATCGTTTGGTGCGAGTTTCCCCTTATAATGCTCAAGGGAAGCGAATGACGTCTTTCTCTTCTGTTTCTGTCGTTCCTTTAGTTGACGATACAATCGAGATTGAAGTAAATCAAGGAGATATTACATGGGATACATTTCGTTCGAGTGGAGCGGGTGGACAGAATGTAAATAAAGTGGAGACAGGAGTTCGTTTGCATTATAAATATAAGGATCCAGATACCGGAGAACTCAAAGAGATAGTTATAGAAAATACAGAGTCTCGCTCTCAGTTTGGAAACAAAGATAACGCGATTCGTCTATTGAAGTCACAATTATATGATCTTGAGCTTGAACGCAGACGGCGGGCGAGTGCGAAGATAGAAGCAGGAAAGAAAAAAATAGAATGGGGGTCTCAAATTCGTTCTTATGTATTTGATGATCGTAGAGTCAAAGATCATCGGACAGATTACCAGACATCTAACGTTGGATCTGTTATGGATGGGGACATAGATAATTTTATTAAAGCCTATTTAATGGAGTTTGGAGGCGAGGAAATTTAATAGTTTTACGTATTTTTCTTGAATTTATTTGTATTATTCGGAAAAAGTAGTAACTTTGCAAGCGCTTTCGATAAAGCAGGTCCCATAGCTCAGTTGGTTAGAGCACCTGACTCATAATCAGGGAGTCCTTGGTTCAAGCCCAAGTGGGACCACTTAAAACAGAGAGACTTACAAGAGATTGTGAGTCTCTTTTTGTTTTAGGGATGTTGATTGTTTTTCTTGATTTCAACAGTGTTATGTAAACCAAACTGTAAACCATAAATCAAAATGAGTTGTACAGTTAACATATTATGTTACAAATCAAAAACACTTTCAAACGGAGAACATCCTTTAATGATTTGTATCTCCAAAGATGGCAAAAGAAAATATCAAAGTCTTGGCATCTCCGTTTTACCACAACATTGGGATTTTGAGAAGAACAGACCAAAGAGAAATAGCCCCAATAAAGAGTTGATACAGAAATTTATCAATGACAAAGTAAGTGAATATTCTGCGCAGATATTGGAGATGAAAGTCATTGGCAAAGATTTTACAGCTTCCAAATTATTAAAGAGTTCAAAGAATAATATTATAAGATGTACGGTTCATGAGCTATTTGATAAACAAATCAAACAGTTAGAAAAAGACGGTAGATTAAAATATGCATCTACATTCAAAGAACTGAAAGCGTCAATGATAGATTACTGTAAAGATTTGGATATTTATTTTTCAGATATTGACGTACAATGGCTGAAAGGTTATGAAGCTTGGCTTAAATTGAAGGGACTATCACTCAATTCGATTGGGGTCAGATTTAGGACTTTAAGAGTACTATACAATAAGGCTCTTGATGAGAATATGGTCAGACAAGATGACTATCCGTTTAAGGTATATAAAGTTTCCAAGTTACACGAGGAGACAGCCAAAAGGTCTATAACAAAGAATGATATAGAACAGATAATAACTTACAAATGTGAGGGTAAATACAAACGACTATCTGTTGATTTATTTTATTTCTCCTATCTTTGTGCGGGTATAAACTTCAAAGATATAGCGTAT
This sequence comes from Bacteroidales bacterium OttesenSCG-928-M11, assembly GCA_030265685.1. GTDB lineage: Bacteria > Bacteroidota > Bacteroidia > Bacteroidales > Azobacteroidaceae > Azobacteroides. The sequence goes on along the minus strand of JAJDGO010000015.1, from coordinate 17,233 downwards.
CTAACAAAGAACAACATCATTGACAATAGGCTTGTGTATTACAGGAAGAAAACAAAGAAGTTGATAAAGATACCTATCCATAATGAAGCAATGAACATCATAAAGAAGTATGAGCACCCAAATCAAATCTATCTCTTCCCTATTCTATCATCGTTCCATCAGACAGAAATTCAAAAAGCAAATAGGTTAAGTAAAATACTTAGAACAATCAATAAGTACTTAAAAGAGATTGGTAAAGAGTTAGAATTACCTATCGATTTAACGACATATCGAGCAAGACACAGAGTTGTATCTTTTGCGCTATAAATAAGCAAGTTACAGAAAATAATTTCTTGATAGGTAACGATTTAGAAACGAGCGAACTTCATTGATTCGCTTAGTTCTTGCATAAAATAAAGAGCGACTTAACTTGGTGTAAAGATACGGAATAATCTCCATATTGCCAACATTTTCAATATATATTCTTAATCCCTTTCTCTGCTATTTCTTCCGTTCAGCCATTCAACATATTGGCACAATGTACGTGTAAATATGTGATTTTGAAATTTCTACTATTCTCAAAGAATCACTATCTTTGTATCAGAAATATAGAATTTTAACGGGTTAAATCCGTTTAGATATAACATAACGTTCGCTGAACGTCTCAATGTAGAAAACTGGTAATTTTCATTTGAAAGAGACTAATAGCGCAATGTTCATGCTATACGAAAGTATGGCGTGGGCTTGCCTGTTTCTTTCAAAGGGTATACCAGTACCTCTACATTGGAACTGTGTGAGTTCCACGCTTTTTTTTGCGTGTTACAGCGAATTAAGTTAAGGACTTAATAATACGTAAATATTAGTAACATGAAAAAGATTATTCTTTACATTGCTGCATCACTCGACCAACGCATTGCAGAACCGGGCGGTGAATTGGACTGGCTTACCGGATTCTCAAATCCCGAAAAGGCAGATTACGGCTACAAAGAACTATCAGCTTCGGTAGACACGGTTATTATGGGTGGTCGGACTTACCGTGAAATTCTGAATATGGATGTAATCTGGCCGTATTCAGAGCAAACGGCTTATGTTGTTTCCCACCATGAATGGGAAGCAAAGGGAAATATACGTTTCATTACAGAGAATATTATTGAAACAATTTCTGAACTTCGCAATCAGGACGGGAAAGATATTTGGTTGGTCGGAGGTGGCAAATTGGTTTCAATGTTGCTTGCTGCGGATTTAATTGATGAAATGCAAATTTGCTACGTCCCTTTAATTTTAGGAAATGGTATACTCTTATTTCCCGGACAAGATAAGGGATCAAAATGGAAAATAACAGGTACTAATGTTTACAATTCAGGTATGCTAAAAGTTGATTATCAAAAAATATTACAGTATCATTTAAAATATTAGTATCTTCATACAAGATACTAATAAATTAAAGTACATATTAATGCGTATTATGTAACCTTTTTGGCAATAAAATTGTTTATAAAATATATAAGAATACATAAAGGCGAGTTTCCACTAAAAATTAGGGAATTGTTCACTCGCCAAAACATTAAGTAATATTAAAAAACATCATTATGGAATCAACTAAACAGCAAGCAAACACCATGTTCTTAGAAAACGTAAGCCGCTACAGTTTTGACGAGACTTTTGAAAAATTGTCAGAAAAAATCCTGTCCATAGGTAATTGGAAAATACAGCATATTCATGATATGCAGGAAACGCTTCGTAAAAATGGGAAAGAAGTACTGCCTATAAAAGTTATAGAATTGTGCAGCCCTAAATATTCCGGAAGGATATTGGAGCGCGATGCGGAACGTCTCTATTCATCGTTACTTCCATGTCGCATATCTATATATCAAACTTCTGACGGTGTAACTCATATTTCGCGTATGAACTCGGCTGCAATGGCTGCACAAATTGGTGGGCTGGTAGAAGAAGTAATGAGTGAAGCCTTCGCAGAAATTGAAAAAACGATAACTGAAATATAATCGTAAATTTAAGGGTAGGTAAAAACGAATAATTTCATGGCAAATTTGTAATTTTACAGCATGAAAAATTTGGCTGAATGTCTGAAAATATAGAATCGTTATTACAAGCAAGAGGTATAAAACCTACTGCCATGCGTATGCTTATTTTAAAGAATATGCTTGATTTTTCGCGGGCATTCAGTTTAGCTGATTTGGAAGCAGTGATGGAAACTGCTGATAAATCAACCATTTTTCGTACCATTACCCTTTTTCACGAAAAACAGTTAATTCACAGTATTGATGACGGGTCAGGAGCGGTGAAATATTCCGTCTGTAACAGTAATTGCTATTGTAGTATCGACGATACACATGCTCATTTTTACTGTTTACATTGCCACAAAACCTTTTGTTTGGAAAAAGTTGCCGTTCCTGATATAAACATTCCCGATAAGTTAATTCCAGTAAGTATAAATCTCGTAATTAAGGGCTTCTGTGAAAATTGCACTAAGTTTGCAACTTAGTTGCAAAATATAATCGCTATCTTTGCAGCATGAAAATATTCGCTCTCATATTTGCATTATTCATTTTTTCACTTTCGGTTAACGCCTTTGGTGAGATCGGATGTTTGTGCGATAAATATGAGATTACGGCGAATATGGACGGAAACTCGCAAAGCAGTGATGATGGTTGTGCAGAGGGTTGCTCCCCTTTTCATGCGTGCCACACCTGTTCGGGGTTTACAATATCTCCGGTTTCTCATATTGCGAAACCTGTATTGAATAACAGGCTTTCGACACCAATTTTCCACGCTCAACAATTCATTTCCGCTTTCTGCGTAAACATCTGGCAGCCGCCAAAAATCGGTTAATTTAACACCTTACTTAAGGGACAGACTTTACGTTGAACACATTTATTGCTGTTCAGCGAGGTAATTTTTGTATTCAATAAAGTTGTCAATAATTAAACCGAATAATATGTTCGATAAAATCATAAAGTTCTCAATAGAGAACAAACTCATAATTGGTGTCCTAACACTGGCACTGGTTATTTGGGGAATCATATCCGTGGTACGGCTACCAGTGGATGCTACTCCCGACATTACCAACAATCAGGTACAAATCATCACGCAAGCCCCTACATTGGGTGCACAAGAGGTGGAGCAGTTTATTACTACGCCCATCGAACTGGCTATGGCTAACATACCCGATGTGATTGAAAAAAGGAGCATTAGCCGTAGCGGTATTTCCGTTATTACCATCGTATTTAAAGATGACGCCGACATCTATTGGGCACGGCAACAGATAAGCCAGCAATTGAAAGAAGCGGAATCACAGATTCCGCAAGGGTTGGGTGAACCGACTTTAGCCCCTATTTCCACGGGGTTAGGCGAGATATACCATTATGTGATCCACACAAAAGAGGGATATGAAGACAAGTACAGCAGTACCGACCTGCGTACCATACAGGATTGGATTGTAAAACGTCAACTCGCCGGAACTGAAGGTTTAGCCGAAGTAAGTGGCTGGGGCGGTTATGTGAAACAATACGAAATAGCATTAGATAATGATAAGCTGGCTTCAATGAATGTCAGCATTGCTGAAATTTACGAAGCCTTAGAAAAGAACAATGAAAATACAGGTGGCAGCTATATAGAACAAGGCAGTAACTACAACTTTATCCGTGGTATTGGTTTGGTAAAAACCTTATCTGATATTGAACGGATTGTTATTAAAAATACTAATGGTACACCCATATTGATCAGGGATGTAGCCGAAGTTCGTTTTGGAACGGCTACCCGCTACGGAGCCGTTACCCGTAACGGTGAAGGCGAAGTGGTTGCAGGCATCACATTGATGTTGAAAGGCGAAAATTTCTCGCAAGTGATAGCTAATGTCAAAGAGCGGATGGAGCAAATCCAAAAGAGCCTTCCCGAAGGCGTAATCATTGAACCCTTTATTGACCGTACAGAACTCGTAGGTCGGGCTATGGGTACTGTTGAAAGGAACTTGCTCGAAGGAGGGTTAATTGTTATTTTTGTTCTGGTCTTATTATTGGGAAATTTCAGAGCAGGACTGATTGTCGCCTCTGTCATTCCTCTTTCCATGCTCTTTGCCGTTAGTATGATGAATATGTTCGGCGTGAGTGGTAACCTGATGAGCTTGGGGGCTATTGATTTCGGGTTGATTGTGGACGGGGCTGTTATCATAGTCGAGGCCATTGTCCACCGCATTACAGGACAGAGCCTATTATTTAAAGACAAACCCCTGCTTACCCAGGCCGAGATGAACAAGGAGGTCTACACTGCCGCTTCAAAAATCCGAAACACTGCGATGTTCGGGGAAATAATCATCCTTATTGTTTACCTTCCCATCTTATCGTTAGTAGGCATCGAGGGCAAGATGTTCAAACCGATGGCTCAAACGGTATCGTTTGCCATACTCGGTGCATTCATCCTGTCGCTGACCTATGTGCCGATGATGAGCGCACTGTTTTTAAGTAAGAAAACCTTTCATAAAGAAAATTTTTCCGACCGCATCATCAATACCCTCAAACGTTGGTATCGTCCTGCGTTGGATTTTAGCCTGCGTTGGAAAAAAACGGTTATTCTGTCAATGGTCGTTCTGTTTATCTTCAGCCTCGGCGTATTCAACCGTTTAGGCGGCGAATTTATCCCCACATTGGAAGAAGGAGACTTGACTGTTGAAATCAGCATGGTACAGGGCACATCGCTTACACAGGTAATCGAAACCTTCGGCATGGCTGAAAAAATATTGAAAGACAAATTTCCCGAAGTAAAGCAAGCTGTTACCCGTATCGGTAGCGCAGAAATCCCTACTGACCCGATGCCTATCGAACGAGGCGATATGATGTTATCCATGATACCAAAGAAAGAATGGACAACAGCCAAAAGCCGCGAAGAAATGATGGAGGCAATGGAAGAAGCATTGGAAGTAATTCCGGGTATATATGTGGAAATAACACAACCGATGCAAATGCGTTTCAACGAATTGATAACAGGTATTCGTCAGGATGTAGCCATTAAAATTTATGGCGAAGATTTAGAAGTTCTTACCGCACAGGCGGAGAAAGTGGCTGGCTATATTAAAAACGTGGAGGGAGTTAGCGAACCATTTGTGGAGAAAGTAACAGGATTACCGCAAATACAAGTGGAATATAATCGCGACAGGATAGCGGCTTACGGGCTTACCATAAGCGATGTAAACACTGTACTAAGAACCGCTTTTGCCGGAGAGGTGGCAGGCGTGGTTTTTGAAGGCGACAGACGTTTTGAAATGGTTGTCCGCTTGAAAGACGATTTACGGAGCGATTTGGCTAACCTTGAAAACTTATTTGTAATGCTACCGTCAGGCAACCGCATTCCGCTTAACCAAGTAGCCGAAATATCCTATAAAACCGCCCCTGCACAAATCAGTCACGAAGAGGGACAGCGCAGAATATACGTCGGATTTAACGTTCGCGGTCGTGACGTGGAAAGCACAGTAGAAGAAATTCAACAAATATTAGATAATAAGTTGAAACTTCCGGCTGGTTATTATTACACCTATGGAGGGCAGTTTCAAAATCTAAATGAAGCTAAAGACCGACTGATGATAGCCGTTCCTGCCGCGTTGTTGCTTATTTTTGTATTGCTGTTCTTTACGTTCCGTAATGTAAAATTAGCCCTGCTTATTTTTACTGCCATCCCTCTTTCAGCTATCGGTGGAATATTTGCCCTGTGGTTGCGGGATATGCCGTTCAGCATATCTGCGGGCGTTGGATTTATTGCCCTGTTTGGGGTTTCCGTACTCAACGGCATTGTGCTGATCGGACAATTCAAGCAATTGAAGGAAGAAGGCATGGATGATATTTACGAACGGGTACGAACAGGAACCGACATTCGATTGCGTCCTGTAATCATGACAGCATTGGTGGCTTCGCTCGGTTTCTTGCCTATGGCTCTTTCTACGAGTGCGGGAAGCGAAGTGCAAAAACCACTGGCAACGGTAGTTATCGGTGGATTGATAACGGCAACCATACTTACCTTATTGGTATTGCCTGCACTCTACATTATATTCAACTCGAAAATCAACTTAAAGCATAGGATAATGAAAATAGGAAAATCAACAACATTGCCAATAGTCGGTCTGCTAATTGCATTTTCTCTGTTTTCTGCCGAAAACGCCAACGCTCAAAGCAACCGTAAGTCTTTGCAGGAATGTATTGATATAGCCTTGAGGGGAAACCTGCAAATCCGTTCGGCAGATTTAGGAATAGAACAGGCGGAAGCCTTGCAGGGAACGGCATTCAACCCTGAAAAAACAAGCATTGAATACGCCCAAGACCCCATAATGCCCGGTTTGATTGATAAAAAAATCGGCATCACGCAAACATTCGAGTTCCCGACTGTATATATAAGTCAAGGGAAGATGCTGAAACAGGAGACCCTGTTGGCCGAAAGATCGAAAAGTATTACGCAGAATGAAATCGTGCGGGAAGTGTCTGAAACTTATTACAACATGCTTCACGCATTACAAACGGTCAATCTTTTACAGCAGCAGGACAGCATTTATGCCGATTTTTTGCAGAAGGCAACTGTTCGTTATAATACGGGCGAAAGCAGCCAACTGGAAAAAATGAATGCAGAAAACAGGTATCAGGAAAACCGCTTGCAGCTAAATCAAGCTATTTCAACGTTGGCAAGCCGTCAATTGGAAATGCAAACGCTGCTCAATACCGGAGAATCTATTTTGCCGCTGGAAAACGAGTTGCAAAAACTTCCCGACTTGGTTTCGTTGGATGTAGAATCGGTATCTGTTAATCCGTTGATGGGTTACTTCGATCAACAACTGAACGTCAGTATGGCACAGGCAAGTGTAGAAAAGAATAAACTGCTACCCGATATTTTTGGTGGATACAACTTTACGGATGCTAAAGTTCCGAGCTTTCAGATAGGAATCAGCGTACCCTTATTTTTCGGGGCACAACGCTCGAAAATCAAAGCAGCCAACATAAGGAGCACACAAATCGGCATGGAAAAACAACAAGCCCTGCAATCTCTGCAAAATGCTTATTCCGTGCAATACAACGAATATCTCAAAGCCAAAGAAAGTTTGACGTATTATGAAACCGCAGGCGTGGCACAGGCCAATGATATTGTGCGGGTCGCTAATGCATCCTATCAACTCGGAGAAATAGGCTACATGGAGTACATTCAAAACCTGCAAACAGCTATCGGTATCAAATTACAGTATGCCGGAGCAATGAACCGTTTCAACCAGTCAATTATTTTGTTAAACTATTTAAAAGGGAATCAGTAAAATGAAAACAACAATAAAATCAATCACAGCACTCCTTTTGCTGGCAGGTGCAATCGGATTTTCTTCGTGTACTGAAAGTGGAAAAAAGCAGGAAGAAACCGCGACAGAAGAGAGCCATTCGGAAGCCATTGAAGTGTCCGAAGAACAGATGAAAGCCGTTGGTATAGAGTTAGGGACGGTAGAAATGAAAAACCTCAACAGTGTGGTTAAAGCAAGCGGGCAAATGGCTTTGCTCCCTCAAAATAAAGCTGATGTTACATCACTGGCGGCAGGAATTATCAAGCAGATTATGGTTATTGAAGGAACTGCTGTGAAAAAAGGACAGACCGTTGCCCTATTGGAAAACCTCGAAATTGTGAAACTGCAAGAGGCTTATCTCGCCCAAAAGCAAGAACTGGCTTTCAGCTATCAGGAATACGAACGCCAGCAGGAATTGAGTAACCAAAATGCAGGAACGGGCAAAGTGTTTCAACAGGCTACATCCAAGTATGAAACGGATAAGGCTCGGCTTGCAGGACTTGAAACCCAGCTACGCCAACTGAATATAAACCCGGCAATGGCAGCAGCGGGAAATTTTGTTACGCAAATTCCCATCTTAGCCCCCATTAACGGAGTGGTTGGCGAGATTCACATCAAAACGGGAAGCTATGCCGATATGCAAACTCCGCTGATGGAAATTACAGATAATTCGCAGATACAATGCAATATACAGGTATTTGAGAAAGATTTCCCCAAAGTAAAAACAGGGCAGCAGGTAGAGATCGTCCTCACCAATATGGAGAATAAACCTATTTCGGGAAAAGTTCACAGTATCAACCAGTCGTTCGAGAACGACAGCAAATCCATTACCGTACACGTAAAAGTGAACAATCCTGACGGTGCGAAATTGCTTCCCGGCATGTACGTTTCGGCTCTGATTAACGTTGGCAATCAACTTGTAAGAGCTGTACCTGCCAATGCTATCGCCCATGCAGAAGGCAAACAGTTCATCTTTTTGTTTACTGGTATAGAAGAAGGATGCAATGACCCCGATTGCAAAGAAGAATGTGATGAGGACGGTAAAGTTTTCCAATTCAATAAAGTGGAAGTAATAACCGGTACATCGGAATTAGGTTTTGTGGAAATCACACCCTTAGAAACGATTCCCGAAAATGCGGAAATTATTTCAAAAGGAGCATTTTACATTATGTCTAAAATAAGTGGCGGGGAAGAGGAAGAAGAATAATTAAAAAAATGGGAAAGCATTTAAGATATATTACTTAGTAAAATAATCATAATTATGAGTAATTGTAGTGGTGGTAGTTGTTCAATAAACACTACCGGAAAAGAAGAAAATTTCTCTCAAAAGAAGGCGTATATAAGAGCATCCATTTCATTTATCATGCTCATAGCAGGCATAATCTTTTCTGCCACAGACCTATCTTTTTTTTCTAACAACTGGATAAGGCTGGCATGGTATATCATTGCTTACATTCCGGTCGGAATACCGGTAATAATGGAAGCATGGGAAAGTATTCGTCAGAAAGATGTATTCAGCGAATATACATTAATGAGTATCGCAACTATCGGGGCATTCTTCATCGGAGAATACCCCGAAGGAGTTGCTGTGATGCTGTTCTATGCTGTGGGAGAATTGTTTCAGGACAGTGCGGTAAACCGTGCAAAAAGAAGTATCAGCGCATTACTTGATGTGCGTCCTGAAACGGCAACAGTTATCAAGACAAATAGAACAGAAACAGTTTCGCCGGAGGATGTAAATGTGGGTGATATTGTTGAAGTCAAAGTTGGCGAAAGAGTTCCTCTTGATGGGATTTTACTGAATGAATCGGCATCTTTTAATACTTCGGCATTGACTGGCGAAAGCGTTCCCAGAACGATACGGAAAGATGAAGAAGTATTCGCTGGTATGATATTAACCGACAATGTTTCAAGAATTGAAGTAACAAAACCATTCGGCATGAGTGCTTTGGCTCGCATTCTCGACCTCGTTCAGAATGCGACAGAGAAAAAGGCTCCTGCCGAACAGTTTATTCGCAAGTTTGCCCGGATATACACCCCGATAGTGGTCGTATTGGCAGCACTGATTGTATTGCTGCCATTGGCATATTCAGCTATCAATCCCGCATTTGATTATGTTTTCTATGACTGGATTTATCGGGGACTTGTATTTTTAGTAATATCTTGTCCATGTGCATTGGTAATAAGTATTCCGCTTGGCTATTTTGGAGGTATAGGAGCCGCTTCAAGAAACGGTATATTATTCAAAGGAAGTAACTATCTGGAAGCTATTACAAAAGTTAATACAGTAGTAATGGACAAAACAGGAACACTGACACAGGGTGTTTTCAAAGTACAAAAGATTGTTCCTGCAAACCATTTACTTGAAACAGATTTAGTAAACATAGTTGCTTCAGTGGAAACTCAAAGTACACATCCGATTGCTAAAGCGATTGTTGAATATGCAAAGCAGCAGAATATCGAAATTATTAAGCCGGAAATTGTAAATGAAATAGCGGGACACGGATTACAGGCATCAATCGACAATAAAGCAATATTAGTAGGCAATCCCAAATTATTAAATAAAAACGGAATTGCATTTCCACCGGAGATAACTGTCATACCCGAAACGATTGTCGTTTGTGCCATCAACGGTTTATATGCAGGTTATATTCTCGTAGCGGATGCACCTAAAGCAGATGCAGCCACTGCGGTTAATGCTTTAAGAGAATTTGGTATCAAAAATATAGTGATGCTGTCCGGAGATAAGCAAGCTATCGTTTCAAAATTGGCGACAGAATTAAGCATACATCATGCTCACGGAGATTTGCTTCCAGAAGGGAAGGTAGAGTATATAGAGCAGTTGAAAGCTGATCCTTCAAACAATATTGCATTTGTAGGGGATGGAATAAATGATGCCCCTGTTCTTGCATTAAGTAATGTGGGTATTGCAATGGGCGGATTGGGTAGTGATGTTGCCATTGAAACAGCCGATGTTATTATACAAACCGATCAACCGAGCCTAATTGCTACTGCTATTGAAATAGGTAAAGCAACACGCCGAATTGTCATTCAAAATATAAGCCTTGCATTCGGGGTAAAACTGATTGTGTTGATTTTAGGAGCGGGCGGCTTAGCGACATTGTGGGAGGCGGTGTTTGCAGACGTAGGTGTATCACTTTTAGCAATCCTTAATGCTGTTAGAATTTTAAAAATGAAATTCTAAGAAATATTGTATAGAATATAAATATTATCCAAAGCAGTTCAATAAGTAATGGAAATATGTTTTATCAGAGAAATTACGATTGAAGCCCTGTCTTTACAAAATAAAGTACGAAATTATGATTCATTTTACTTCCCAGCTTAAAAAAGAAATAGATGCCAAGATTGAGCAAATAGAATGCTCTGAAATCAGTATGATTAACAAATCTTTGGAGGCTTCTCATATCCTTACTGAAGTATTCAATCAGTTGAAAATATTTATCCTGTCATACACTTTTAAAGATGAGGAAGAAGAAGTATTATTTTTCAAAGAAATAAAACCCCGATTTTGTTCCCGCTTGATATACTATCGAAAGATCTATAACATTGAGATAAACCGTCCTGCGGGTATAGAAAAGCAACGGGAATATCTATGTGAAATGCTAAATGATATAAACAGATACAACTGCAAGCGGCTCGATTTTATACGCTACTACCGGTCAAGTTCATCACATTTGGATTCACTTTATTTCCTACGTGGTCAGACAAATGCAGAACAATATATGGAAACGTTTCGCCATGAATTTGACCAAAACTTTTCTACCAACTGCGATTTCAAAGTAGGAAAGATTCTAGCGAATGATATGCTTTCTGCTTATTTAATGGACGAAATAGAACTACTGAAAGACAATGGGATTAAAATTTTCACTAATGGTTTTCCCGCCACCAAAATAACATGGATGGGAAGTAAGGCGGAATTGCAAGAACAAATTTTCTCATGGGATTGTGCGGGAATATTCGGAAAAGTACCGCAAACACAACTATTCGATTATATCCAAAATGTATTCAACATTCAATTAGACCGTAACCTCTCACGAAGTTTCGATGACCTGAAAATACGGAATACCCCTACACCATTTCTTGATAAACTAAAAAACGCTTTATTGCGGCGTATGGGCAGAAAATAGCCAATACCGATGTCGGTATTTTTAGTAGAACACCCGATTTTGATGCTGATTTAGGTCAAAATCGGGTGTTTTAACGTATAATCCGCATTATACCGACCTTTTCTAACTTTTCTGTCCCTGCTTTTTGACGAATAAATCATTTTTAATTCACTGTTAATAAGCGAATTGGAAAATATTTTCAAGAAATATCATACCGACCTCGTTAGCGACTATTGAGAAACGCCCGAACTTTGCAGCAAATTAATAAGTTACGAATATGAAAGTAATAGTCATAGAATCGGAAGCCTATAAAAGATTGGTTCAAAAAATCGACTGGATTCATACCTATGTGAAAAAGCAGGAGAAAAAGAACACCATCATACAAGAACCCGACCCCTTGGAGGTTTGGCTAAACGATGAAGATGCGGTTGCCATACTGCGGGTAAGTAAACGTACCATGCAGCGGTTACGCAGCAATAGGAAAATAACATATTCCATTCGGGGTGGTAAAGCATGGTATACACTGGCGGAGGTTAAACGTCTATTATCCGGTCGTGTAGTAAGAAACGATAAACAGGAAGGAGGCAAGCCATGAGTGAGGACGAAGGATTAAAAGATTGGATGCGGGAATGGTTCGAACAATTTATGGGGCGTTTTGACCGACTGGATAAATTTATGGATATAATGAGTGGGCGGCATAATGTTCTGAACGGCGAGCGGCTTTTGGATAATCAGGACTTGTGCCAACTGCTGAACGTGAGCAAACGGACTTTGCAACGTTACCGCTCTGCGGGCGAACTGACTTACATAACTATTCATCATAAGATTTTCTACACAGAGAAAAACGTAGAAAAATTCATCCGCGATCATTTTTCCAAAGGTGATAATGACAGCGAAACGGAACTTGAACCTGAACCATCCGGTTAGTTTTTCTGATTTATCCATTGTTGAAACCCCGTTCAGTCGTGAGATAGAGCGGGGTTTGCTGTTTCTGACAGACACTAAAAAAGGCAGATTGCTCCGCCTTGAAACCGTTTCCGGTAAGTATTATGAACGCCGGAAAACATAACCGTCATCGAACCAGTAGTCGGTCATAAACAAATCGCGGGCGAACTTTTCATAGTCAAAGTAAGTTTTCGCAAATTCCGGCAGGTCGTAGCATTCTTCAACGACTTCGTAAGCATAATCTTCCTCATCTCTATACGCACCCTGAAAGTCATCCTCGAAGGAGGAAATCAGGTCGTTTATATCTTTGGAACTAAGATCGTAGCTTTCGTGGTTCAGCCAGACCTCGAATGCTGCTTTTTTATCATCGTCCATATCGTCTATGGCTTCGATAATTTCAAATATGTTATCGGACAGCCAGCTTTCACCTATCAACCCGGAGGGTATATATTCCCAGTCCTGAAACATTAATTCCGGGTCTTCCTCGTCTTTGTGTAACTCGCGGCAAGCCTCGTAAAACTCTTCTTTATCGGAATAATCCGAAAGGTCTAACCACTTACCGAAAATTGAACCTTCATTATACTTAGCGTAAGTTCCTACATAAATCCGTGCTTCTGATATATTTTCCATAACCTTAATTTTTAATCGGCATCTGCCGGGTTGATTTTTTATTCAGGTGCATATCCGGTGTAGGAATTAGGGCTGTCAAGTATTCACGGACAAAATACAACCTGCAAGCGTGGAGATTTTTCCGAGAACCTGCAAGGCTTGTACTTTACTGCCCGTTAAGATTCCGTAAACACCTTTGCGCCATGATAGAAAATAACCTGTCAGGCAGTTGCCGTATGCATTAAGGTGGAAAATGAAAGAAGCCGGATTTTTAATGCTTACGCCTATGAATGATGGTTTTTATTTAATGATGTGGTTTCCTGTCTTAACCGATAAGGAAGATAAAAGATGCTGCCGTTTCAACCGAACGAAAGAAGAACCGTTAATAGTAAAAGATTGGGAATACCTGGTTTATAGAGGGAAAACGATGTCGCTTTTATTTATAAATGCGAGCTTATGATATGGACTAAAAGTGGTATCTTTGTAGGCCGCAATTATATGATTAATATGCAACAAACGACCTTTCGTATAGATAAAATGGATTGTCCTTGTGAGGAAAATCTTATCCGCATGAAATTGGCGGAAATAACTACGATTGAGAAATTGGAGTTTAACCTATCCGGGCGAACGCTCGATGTATGGCATACTGGGGCAGTAGAACCGATTTCGGCAGAACTCGATTCACTTAATTTAGGATCGCACCTTGTTGTTTCCGTTGAGGGAAAAGGAGAAGTTATAGCAGAAGATGATTCCCGGCAACGAAAAGTCCTATGGATAGTCCTTGCTATTAATTTCGGTTTCTTTCTTATAGAAATGACAACCGGGCTTATTTCCCGGTCTATGGGCTTGGTTGCCGACAGCCTCGATATGTTAGCTGATGCGTTGGTCTATGGTATGAGCCTAATGGTAGTCGGCGCTGCAATTGCGAAGAAAAAACGGGTGGCATTGTGGAGTGGGATTCTACAAATAATCCTCGCTTTGCTCGGTTTATCGGAGGTTATCCGGCGATTTGTAGGTTTGGAAGTTATACCGGAGTTTCAAGCCATGATTGGAATTTCGCTATTGGCTTTAGCGGCAAACTCCGTATGTCTTTGGTTGTTACAACGCACCCAAAGTAAAGATGCACACATGAAAGCAAGTATTATTTTCTCGGCAAACGATGTTATTATAAATATTGGGGTTATCGTTGCCGGGTTACTCGTTTGGTGGTTTGGGAGCAATCTACCTGACTTGATTATTGGTATAATAATATTTCTGATAGTGATACGCGGTGCTGTCCGTATTCTGAAACTTTCAAGGTAGCAAATACAAAAAAGGCATCCGAAGCCTTGCCCCGGATGCCCACCACTAAAAGATCAATGTTAAACGACTATTCCGAATCGTAAAACAAAGTCTTTCAGTGGCAAAGATACGATTAAGCGAGAACAGTGCAAAATTCATTTTAGCATTGTCGAGCGTGAGTATCTTATGAAAAGATAATGAAGATTTTACTTAGAACGTCGTTTTTTGCTACCTCCTTTATTCTGCGGGAACTCAAAGACTGTTTTATAGTCCGCATCGAATTTGATTGCTGCCTCGAAAGTGCTTCCGGTCTTACTGCTTACGAAACCTTTAATAAAGGCGGTCTTGCCGTTCATTAAAAGGTCTGTCAGTTGTCCGTCCGTCAGTTCCTTTTTAGCAATGGAACGCCATACGGTAAGCCCGCAGCTTTCATTCTGGCATTTGGCGACTTTATTATAGATAACCATATTCCCGCTCTTGCATTTCGGACAAGGGCATGACTGGCGGTTATCCCGCTGCTCAAAAGTCATATCCAGCAACTCCGTTGTTATCTGCGAAGCATAAACCTCTATCCCCTTATGGAATGTAGCGGCATCCATTTCACCCGATGCAATTTTATTGAGGGCTTGCTCCCATTGCCCGGTCATGGCAACGTCCGCAATCTTCTTATCCTTTACCGCCAGATAGACCACCAGCCCTTTATTTGTCGGGACAAGGGATTTCTTTTCACGGGTGATATACTCGCGGGAAAACAGGGTTTCAATAATGGCAGCGCGGGTAGCGGGTGTTCCGATACCGCAGTCTTTCATCGCTTCGCGTTCTTCTTCGTTCTCTACTTCCTTACCTGCGCTCTCCATCGCCGCCAGCAATGAACTCTCCGTGTGAAGCGGTCGGGGCTTAGTCTGCTTCTCCTGTATTTCACAATCGCGGATAGACAGGCTATCGTCTTCAATGAGGGCGGGCAGAACTGTCGTACCGTCCTCATCGTTTGACTCGTCCTTAAAGTTAAACACTGACCTCCAACCAGGGACGAGCGTAACGCTGCCTTTGCAGGAGAAGTGTACGCCGCCCGCGTCAAGCGAAACGGTGGTGTTCTCTTTGATGCAACGTTCGCCGAAGGCTTCAAGCATACGCCCGGCAACCATATCGTAGATAAGCTGTTCGTCTTTGGATAATCCGGTAGCCGGATCTTCCGTAATAATCAGCGCATGGTGGTCGGTAACTTTCGTATCGTCCACCGAACGGGTATTGAGTGTTGTATCGAACCTGCTGTCAATATACGCACCAAAAAGAGGATGCGAGCGAAGCATGGCGATCAGGTGCGGTATTTCCTCCAGTACATCTTCGGAGATATAACGGCTGCCTGTTCGTGGGTACGAAATCTTTTTTGCTTCGTATAATGCTTGCGCTATCGTCAGGGTCTTATCTGCCGAAAAACCATGCTTGCTGTTGGCTTCTTTTTGAAGGGTGGTAAGGTCGTAAAGCAAAGGCGGCTCCTGTTTGACCTCCTTACGCTCTACGCCTGTAACCTTAACCGCTCCGGCAGCTTTGACCTGTGCCGTTACTTCTTCGGCGATGGTTCGGGTAACGAATTTATCCACCGAAAGGGCAGGAAATACCACAGCATCTTTCGCCGTATGCAGCTTCAGACGGAAATAAGTTTGCGGCTTGAAATCCTTATTTTCAAGGTATCGGCTGCAAATAATCGCCAGTGTCGGGGTCTGCACCCTGCCGAGTGACCAGACACCATAGCCTGCGGAGATAGAAAGTGCCTGACTTGCGTTAATGCCGACAAGCCAATCGGCGGTACTGCGGGCTTTCGCCGAAGCATAGAGGTTATCGTAATCACGTCCGGGACGTAGGGTTTGGAAACCGTCTTTGATTGCTCTGTCGGTAAGTGAGCTTATCCACAAACGGCGGAACGGAAGTGAACTGCCTACATATTCAAATATATAGCGGAATATGAGTTCTCCTTCTCGTCCGGCATCGGTGGCTACAATTATTTCATCCCCGCTATTAAACAACTCTTTGATTACTTTAAGTTGTTTCATTACACCCGGATCGTTCTTATACTCTTTGCCCTCTTTTACCTGACGGAGCAACAGCTTAAATTCTTTCGGGAGTATCGGCAGGTTCTCACGCTTAAAGCCCTCGATGCCGTAATGCTCCGGCATGGCAAGTCCGACCAAATGCCCGAAAGCCCATGTAACGGCATAGCCGTTACCCTCTATATAGCCATCTTTTTTATTGTTTGCGCCGACTATGGCTGCTATACTCTTAGCCACAGACGGTTTTTCTGCAATTATAATTTTCATTTTAACATTGATTTTTTAGTGGTTTGAATAATGGATTACATCTTGCGCCCTTTCCCTTTCTTCGGAGCAGCAGGGGATTGTTTCTGTTCCTGCTTCTGCTCTTTTTTCTCCGCCTGCTTTTCGGTAGGCTGCGACTGCCCTTTCTTTAGCGGTTCAGTAGAATGTTTGGTCGCTTCGTTGGTCTTACCTTCGTTATTGACGGCGACCTGTGTTTTGCTCTCTGTAGCGGGTTTGATGTTTTGTGTATTCTGCGCCGCCTGCTTTGCCTCGATAGCCCGTATCTGATCGGGGTGTTTAGTGGTATGGCGAACTTTACCCCTGTTTTCGTCAATCCATACCCACGCATTGTACTTCTGCCCTTTCTGGTCGGTCGCTTCCACCTTTTGCGCTCCCGAAGCATCCGCCTGTTGTTTGGGCTTCTGTGCTTCCATATCCTTAACATGGATAGGCTCTTTGTTGCACAGCTTGTCGAAATCCTCACGGGAAAGTTGTACGCCGCCCTGTTTGGAATAGACCCAAATCTCACCGAGCTTGCGGGCTTTAGGCATTTTCTGTTCCTGACCTTCCGCCTGTCCCTCGCCCTGCTTGGCTCGTCGCTCTTGGTTGAACTGCTGGCGTTGCTCATCGCTGAACTTGAAATCAAAGTTTTTACTGGCGGC
>JAJDGO010000014.1 GCA_030265685.1 Bacteroidales bacterium OttesenSCG-928-M11 | reverse complement strand
TCAGGGAGCACAGTTTGTAGGGATGGGTAAAGATTTGTACGACAACTCTCCTTTAGCAAAAGAATTATTTGAACAAGCAAATGAAATATTAGGTTTCAGAATAACGGATCTTATGTTCGAAGGAACAGATGAAGATCTTCGTCAAACAAAGGTTACTCAGCCGGCAATCTTTCTTCATTCGGTTATTTTAGCTAAAACATTGGGGAATGAATTTGCTCCGGATATGACGGCAGGACATTCTTTGGGCGAATTTTCGGCTTTAGTTGCTGCCGGAGCTTTATCTTTCGAAGATGGTTTGCGCTTGGTTTACAAAAGAGCTTTGGCTATGCAAAAAGCTTGTGAGGCTCAGCCGGGTACAATGGCTGCTATTTTGAACTTGCCGGACGAGAAAGTGGAAGAAGTTTGTGCTGGAATTGATGATATAGTAGTTCCGGCAAATTATAATTGTCCGGGTCAGATTGTAATTTCAGGAAGTGAATCGGGTGTAGATAAAGCTTGCGAACAATTATTAATAGCAGGAGCTAAGCGAGCTCTCAAATTAAAAGTTGGAGGTGCTTTTCATTCTCCTCTGATGGAGCCTGCTCGTGCTGAATTAGCAGAAGCTATTAATTCAACTGAGTTTAGTACTCCGGTATGTCCTGTGTATCAAAACGTGAGCACAAAAGGAGAAACGGATCCGGTTGTTATAAAAGAAAATCTAATTGCACAGTTAACTGCTCCGGTAAAATGGACTCAATCGGTTCAACATATGATTGCCGACGGAGTTGTAGAATTTACTGAGTTAGGTCCGGGCGCGGTATTGCAAGGGCTTATAAAGAAAATTAATAAAGAAGCAATAACATCAGGAAAGCAATAAAATACGATCAGATAGAAATTTGAAGAGGTTATTCGGAAACGAGTAACCTCTTTTCGTATAATTCTACAAAAGCAATATTTAAAATCAGTACGTCGATAAAATATATTAATTACTTTGGTTTCTCATATAAAAGTTGTACTTTTACGAGTTAAATTGATAGGAAATTATTTGGATTTTACTAAGATGTATCTTAGAGTTGTTCTCATCCAGATGATTAGTTCAATTCAATTCGGTTCTTGTATCAAGAACCCAGAGAGATAGAAAGAAAATAAAACAATATATAAATGACAGACAAATGGAATTATCAACCCCCTACAAAAGAACAGATACTTAGACAGGAAGAGATTTCTCTGAAATACAGACTATCTCCTGCCGTTTGTTTACTGATGATAAAAAGGGGGATTGTCTCTGATGAACAAGTAGAAAAGTTTTTGAATCCCAGTTTGAAAGACTTACTTGATCCTTTTTTGTTCCCGGATATGAAAAAAGCTGTTGATCGATTGAACAAAGCTTTGGGAAATAAAGAAAGAATCATGATTTACGGGGATTACGATGTAGATGGTACGACTGCAGTGTCTTTAGTGTACAAATTTCTGGAACAAAATAGCTGGAAAGCTAACTTAGAATATTATATTCCGGATAGATATGACGAAGGATACGGCATTTCCGAAAGAGGAATTGCCCATGCAAAAGAGCAAGATGTAACATTAATTATTGCATTAGATTGTGGAATAAAAGCAATTGAAAAGGTAGCTTATGCTAAGTCTATTGGAATTGATTTTATTATCTGCGATCATCATATGCCGGATGAAGTATTGCCTGATGCAGTAGCTATTCTTGATGCAAAAAGAATAGACTCTACTTACCCGTATGAACATCTTTCCGGATGCGGAGTAGGATATAAATTTATGCAGGCTTTTGCTTTAAGCAATGGTTTGGGCTTCTCTCGATTAAATAATTTATTGGATTTGACGGCTGTAAGTATTGCTTCTGATATTGTTCCTATTACTGGAGAGAACCGTATTTTGGCTCATTATGGTTTGAAGCAATTAAATCAAAATCCGACCAAAGGATTGAAGGGAATTATTGATGTTTGTGGATTGACCGGAAAAGAAATTGGTATCAGTGATATTGTATTCAAGATAGGTCCTCGTATCAATGCTTCAGGACGTATGATGAATGGGAAAGAAGCAGTAGACTTGCTTTTGTCGAAAGATTTCCAGTCGGCTAAAGAAAAGAGCGAAAATATCAATCAATATAATGATGATCGCCGGGAATTGGATAAAAAGACGACAGAAGAGGCTTATCAAATGATTGAAAATAATCCCGAACTGAATAGCGGTAAAATTATTATTACGTATAATCGTGATTGGCATAAGGGAGTTATTGGGATAGTTGCATCCCGTTTGACGGAAAAGTATTATAAGCCTGCTATCGTATTGACCGAATCAAATGGTTTTATTTCCGGTTCGGCGCGTTCGGTAACCGGATTTGATATATATCGTGCAATAGAATCTTGCAAAGATATGTTAGAGAATTTTGGCGGACATACTTTTGCAGCTGGAGTTACTTTGCGGGAAGAACAACTTGACGAATTCAAACAACGCCTCGAAACATTTGCTGATGAATTTATGAATGAAGAGCAAATGACACAAACCTTAGATATTGATATAGAAGCTTCTTTCAAAGATATTACGCCTACGTTAATGGCTGATCTCAAAAAAATGAACCCTTTTGGGCCCGAAAATACAAAACCAGTCTTTTGTTCTTTTGGCGTAAAAGACTATGGAACTAGTAAACTTGTAGGCAAAGAACTTGAACATATTAAATTAGAATTGATTGATGACTCGTCGGAGCAAATAATACAGGCTATTGCTTTTGGAATGTATGAACATTTTGAATATATATCATCCAAAAAACCTTTTGATATTTGCTATACGATAGAAGAAAACAATTATAACAACTCCAATACAATCCAGCTTTTGATAAAAGATATCAGACCAGCCCAGTAAAGGAGAATTTCTAAACTCTTATGAACCGCTTTTACGAGGTACTACGAAAGTATTGGGGATATGATTCTTTCCGTTCTCTACAGGAAGAAATAATTCTTTCGGTGTACGAAGGTAAAGATACGCTTGGACTTATGCCGACTGGAGGTGGAAAGTCTTTGACTTTTCAGGTTCCTACAATGTTAATGGAAGGTCTTTGTTTGGTAGTTACTCCTCTTATTTCCCTAATGAAAGACCAAGTGGATAATTTACACCAACTTGGTATAAAGGCAGCATGTGTTCATTCGGGTATGGGAACTCAAGAAATTATTACAACGTTAGAAAACTGCATCTTCGGCGATTATAAGTTTCTCTATATTTCCCCGGAAAGATTAAACTCTGATTTATTTCTTAGCCGTTTGGCACATATGAAAGTTTGTCTTATCACTGTTGATGAGTCACATTGTATTTCTCAGTGGGGATATGATTTTCGCCCAGCCTATCTTCATGTCTCATCTTTACGCGATTATTGTCCAAATGTTCCAATTCTTGCTTTAACGGCAACAGCAACGACTTCGGTTATAGAAGATATACAAGATAAGTTAAAGTTTCGGGAAAGAAATGTATTGAAAAAGAGTTTCAAACGGAACAATTTAGCTTATGTAGTGCGGGAAGCTTTTGATAAATTGCCGGAGATAGTACGTATCTTAGATCGAGTATCCGGATCGGCTATTATTTATGTTCGTAGTCGTAGCAAAACACAAGAAATAGCTCAAGATTTACAACGTATAGGTATTTCAGCAGAGTTTTATCATGCAGGAATTTCTTCTGATGAAAAGATAAAAAAACAAGATCGTTGGAAAAATGATCAGTGTCGTGTTATGGTTGCGACAAATGCTTTCGGTATGGGAATAGACAAGCCGGACGTAAGGTTAGTAATCCATTATGAATTTCCTTCTTCTTTGGAGGAATATTTTCAAGAAGCTGGCCGTGCCGGTCGTGATGGTCTCAAATCTTATGCCGTAGCACTTACAACTCCTACTGATCGTGTTGTTATGAAACGGCGAATTAAAGACTCTTTTCCAGAGAAAGATTTTGTCAAAGATGTTTATGAAAAGTTGGCATATTATTATGAAATTGGCATAAATATGGGTCTTCATACGAGTCATATGTTTGACTTAGGTGACTTTTGCCGAATCTATCACTATAATATGACACATGTTTATAATGCTCTTAAGATACTTGACCTCTCGGGTTATATTGAATATATAGAAGAAACGGAACGTCGCTCGCGTTTACTCTTTTTAGTTTCGAGAGAATCTCTTTATTCTAGATTTCAAAAGGATATAGACGATCTGATTAATGTTCTGATGCGTACCTATACCGGATTATTTTCAGAATATCGATATATTGATGAAAATCTTCTTGTTCAACGTTCCGGTCTAAGTCAACAAAAAGTATACGAGTCACTTTGTTTTCTTTCCGAACTTAAAGTCATAGATTATATCCCGGCTAAAAACAAACCGCTCATTCGTTACTCTCTTCCGCGCGAAGAATTAAAGTATCTGAACTTACCCACTTCTGTTTACGAGAATCGTAAAGAAAGATTAGTGCATCGTATTGAGAATGTTTTGTATTATAGAGATAATCAATCGCAATGTAGAAGCAATATCCTTACGGCTTACTTTGGAGAGAAAGAAATAGAGCCTTGTGGGATTTGTGATATATGCCTTGAAAATAAACGAAAAGCAAATCCTGACAACAATTGTGATGCAATAGCTGATTCAATCCTTTCTCTTTTAAAAGATAAGGACTGGGAGTTAGCTTCTCTTCTAAAACAATTTGATTATACGGAAAAACAAGTCATGGATGTGTTGCGTTATCTCTTGGATTCGCGAAAAATAAAAATAGATAATACTAAGTTGATATTCAATAAAATAAAATAATCCATGTTTTTAAAAGGAAAAAACCTTTCTTTACGAGCGTTAGAACCAGAGGATTTAGATATTCTTTATAAATGGGAGAATGATACTGAATTGTGGAAATACGGTAATTCTTTATCTCCTTATTCCAAGTTTACTCTTAAAGAATATATTGAAAATTCCGGAGATATTTTTCAGATGCGGCAAGTGCGTTTAATGGTGGTTGATAATTCTACCGAACAAACTATAGGAACTGCTGATTTATATGATTATGATCCTATTAATGAGCGAGCGGGTATTGGTCTTCTTTTGGATTCTAATTATAGAAATAAAGGATTAGGTGTAGAACTTTTAGGACTGATTGAAGAATATGCTTTTCGATTTCTTTTCTTGAAGCAGCTTTATGCTCAAATTCCGATAATGAATAAAGCAAGTTCTAAACTTTTTTCTAAATGTGGATACAAGCAAACCGGTCTTTTGGAAAATTGGTTAAAAATGGGAGATTATTACGAAGATGTTTTATTTATGCAAAAGAAAGCTTATTGATATAGAAAACGGGCTGTTTCTTATAAAAAAGGAACAGCCCGTAGAATTTATTTTCTATTAGAGAATCACTTTCTTTACAAAATTTCCTTTATCTGTATTTATTTTCAAAATATAGATCCCTTTTTGTCCATAGAAAGGAATGTTTAATTCCTCGCCTTCAAGAGAGTTGAAATTTGCATTGTATAGTTGTTTCCCTGTTGTATCATAAAGTTCTACTACTCCTTTTCCTGCTTGATTAAGAGTGAAATAAATAGTATTGTCTTTTACGAAAACATGAGTCATTACATCTTCATTATTTATATCACCAATAGCTGATCCAGGTTCAACAACCGTAACTTTACAAGTAGTATATACCGATGATTTGTCTTGAGATCTAACGGTAATGGTTGCTTTCCCTGTTTTCTTGGCTCTAATAATAATAGATCCGGAGGTAATAAATCCAACAATATCCTCATTGCTACTTGTAGCTGTAAGTTTTTTGTTGCTCGCATTTTCAGGAAGAACTGTTGTTTTGAATTTATACTGCTTGTTTAATTCCAACTCCAATTCTGTTGCGTCCAAACTAACCGATTCTACATCTACATAAAGAATAGAATTAATTGTACAAGAAGCAGAAAAACTACCACTTGATGTTGTTGCTTGAATAATTGCTTCTCCTTCTGAAAGGGCTGTTACTAATCCAGCTGCGCTTACTTTAGCTACTCCAGGATTTGAAGAGGTCCAGTTAATAACTTCTGTGGAAAATAAAGGCAAAGTTGTTGCTTTTAATTGCATAGTTTCTCCTTTATTAAAAGATAAAGAGAATGTTTTGTTTTTATCCTCAAAAGTAATGCCTTTGGCTGGAATCGTTCCTTCAACTAAAAGATGCGTTTTGTCGGCATTGATAATTTCTCCTGTGGCAACATCTAAAAGCATAACAATTACTTCTACTTGACTTACATTTTGTATCATCGAAGGCATTGCAAAAGAATAATTATGAGTTAGTGGGGTATTCTCGGTTACTGATGCAGGAATACTGTTTGATAATCCTGTATAAGACGGAGATATTGAACGAGCTACATCATCAAATAGAGTCTCTACGCTAGAACCTAAATTCTCCCATCCTCCCATTTTTCCATAATAACCTCCGGAATAAGCATTACTTTGTTTATTTGCACTCGTTACCTTGTTTTCAACAACAGCATAAGTTAATCGGCAGTTCACATTAGATGATGTATAACCAAAAGTTGTAGTTGTTTCTACTTCAATTTGATCTTTTTCAATATTATAAGTTGCCGATAATTCAACTTTTGCAGGAGCTTCTGTTGCAACCAGTGTTTTATAAAATGATTCTAAAGAGCTAAACTCTGGATTTGCTTGTTTATGTTTCCTATTGATATTACATTGAGGATAACCACTAAGTCCTAATGAACTGGAATATGAACTAAGAGCCATGTCGTCTCCATTGTGAACAGCTATCCCAATAAAAGTATTTGGATATTTTGTTTTCATATCAGCCATCCCAACTATTCCTCTAACACACCAAGCACACCAAGTTCCTGTGCCTTCCTCTACTACTACTTTACGGGTGAACGTAGTATCTGCTTTACAAACATTTCCGTTTGTAAACAACAATCCAATTAAAAGGATAAATAAATACTTCTTCATCTTTTTAAGTTTTAGAGTTATATGAGTTTATACGTACTTTATAAAACGATTTTTTTGATAACATTTCCGTTTCCTGTACAGATTTTCAAAATATATACCCCATTCAGTCCTGAAGTTTGAATAGATATTTCTTCTGAATTAAGGACAGTATTTAGGTTTTGTACTAACTTTCCTGTTGAGTCGTAAAGTTCAATAGTTGCTTTTCCTATCTGATCTGTCGTGATATATATTGTACCATTGTTGGTATAAATATTATCATAAAGAGATTCGTTGTTAATGTCCTCTAAAGAAGTTATATTCCCGAAAGTAACAAATTCGGCATTATATACTTCACAGTTATTCGGATCTGTAGAGTCATAATTAGAGATGAATGCAACAACTTTCATGTTCTCTACTTTCCAATCAGATGGGATGGCAGTAGTATAACTTTTCGTATGTGATCCATCTTCACTGAAAGAAACTTTTTCTCCCCAAGCAGGAGTGACTACTTTTCTTATAACATGATCGTGGGTATATTTTCCGGATGCTCCTGTTTGAGTTCCAACTAATCCATCTTCGGTTAAAAAGATATTTAATACCGGATTATTTCCTAAAGGCATTCCTTCGATCTTATTTGAATTAATAGTTAAAGAAAGACTTTTACTTTCAACATTATATTCTCCAGTAATCGCAATTTTAACAAAAGGGGGAGTGTTTAGTTGTTGATTTACTAAAGATTTTTGAAGAGATACTCCGGAAGGAAAGAATACTGGAGTTTTTTCTGCTCCTGATCCATACGCATACAAATTTGTTCTGTCTAGCATTGACGCTGGAGCGTACGCTCCTCCGTTGAAGAACCAAAGATAATCTTCGCTAGCACTAATAGTATACGTATCTGTATAAAATCCTGCATGATGAGATACCCAAATTACATTATCTTCCAATCCGGATAAAGCACTTTTCCATCTGGTTTGAGCAGGAGGACAGTTTCCGCAATGAGTCGTAGTAAAATATTCTAATAATACTTTTCGAGTTTCTTTGTTATTTGAAGCGTCATATCCGGTAACTTTATATGTTAATTCGTTATCTTTCGAATAAAAATCGGCTACATCGTTTGGATTAGATACCTTCATTGTAAGTGTATTTGCTCCTATTTCCAAACCTTTAACTTTTGTAGAAAACTCATATTTTCCTTTCTTTTGGATTGTGATGTTTTCTATCTTTTTTGTTACAAACTCTCCATCTCCAATAGCATAGGAAAACTCAAAGGAATTAATAGGTTCTATTCCTTGATTTTGAACAATTCCAAAAAAAGTAAATTCATCATTGATTTCGATTTTATTTGGAGCAGAAATAGAACTTAGTGTAATTTCATTTTCCGGAAGCTTATCTCCTTCTACAACGGCTAGTAAAGATAAAGTATTGTTATCCCCTAAGCCTTCTAAAAGAGACATCCAGTTTCCTTGAAATAGCACATAGCCGCAATCAGGATGAGTAATATTGCTATAACCTATTGGGTAGCGTTCTGGAGCAGTTGATTCATAACCAATAAAAAGGCTTTCTCCTTCTTTAATTAAATAGGGAGTTGTGAGATCTACTTCATTCCAAGAGCTAGCAGATAATGAAATATCTTGAACATATATTTCTTCTCCACCGATTGATTTACTAATAAATAATTTTGAATTAGTAAAAGTTGCAGCCCCTGTACCAATCTTCAACTTGGTAATACTATTTCCTGCGTATTTTGAAATGGTTTCAGAAGAAAGAACAGTTCCTACTTTTATAGATGGGGAGCCAATGCCAAAGCTTGCGTCTATTGAGTGACCACAATGTCCTACATCAATTGACCCCGAAGCAGCCATACTTGCTTGAAGTTCTATGGAGTTATCCATAGGGGCAACAGTAATCTGTGCATTCATTCCTAACGAGAATGCAAGAGATAAAATAAGTAAAGATAAGTATTTCATAATGTATAAAGATTAACGGGTAACAGTATATTTTTTGCTTGTAATTATTCGGCCACTTTCTACGATAGAGTAAATATAGATTCCTTTATATGGAGTAGGTAATTGAATTGTTCCTTTATCATTTGACAACAAAAGTTCAACTACTTTTTTTCCTGTGATGTCATAAATATTTAAGTAGCGTGTGTTTGTAGTGCCGAAATCATAATTTAAGAAAGTAAATCCATCTGTTTGATAAAGTTCCGTATTAATTGAATTTACTTGATCCAAGCTTGATGGGGTAGAAGTTACGTGAAGATAAATCTTCTGTTGAACTCCATTGTATGACAATAAATATTCAGCAAGAACATCCACGTTTGTAGGGTCGGTAGCCAAAACATCAACTGCCGGATCTTCCGTCGAATTTGCTAAAACCGAAGTAGTTCTTGCTTCTGCCATTCCAAATCCTATGATTTTACAAATATCAGTTCCCCATCCACAATAAGAAAGCATTCCGTTTTTAGGAGCAGAGACAGCAGATAAAATCAATGTCGCAGTAATATTTTCGTTGGTTGTGTTTTCTACAATTATATGAGGGATTATCATTCCTTTGGCAAGAACCTCAGGATCAGATATAGTTATAGTAGAACCGTCTTTTATGACTGTTCCATTTTGTTTAAATACCAAATCTTGAGAAAAACAAATTCCGGTATAAGTTAAAAATGTAAGTAAGAGTAAAACTGTTTTTTTCATATTCATTTATTTTATTAATTATTCTTCTACCTCGATTAGTGATTTTTCTAAAACTTGTAATACTTCCATTGTCTTTGAGTCATAGATAAATCCCACGATGTGTAAATTATTTGTATCCCATTCTTTATCATTTAATGAGTAGGTATTACTTAGTAGTTTCTCACTATCTTCCTCCATTGATTCAATTTCCTCTCCCCATATGCCATTGATAGCATCGCGAAGCATGTGATTATGAATATAATCGTTTTTGAATTCAGTGTTAGTTAGTTGATTTCCTACGACTCCACTCTCGGTAATCCATAATTGCAAATGAACTCCGGATAGATTATTGTAAGCTTTGATTGTTGATTCGATCCGAATTTCATTTGTTTCTTCTGAGAATTGCGGGAACATATCAAAATCGAACAAGCGGTTGCCCATAATATCTGAATTTAGGCGTTCCATGATATATGTTTCCCATTTTTTGAAATTAGTATGTACAAGAGATCCGTCTACTTGTTTTCTACTAATTATTCCTGCTGGAAATTCATTGGCTGCTGGATAGAACTTGTTCAAATAAGAATTTCCTGCTTCTGACTGATACTCAGGTGCTGATGAAGAGTAAGGTCCGGCATGAATACTTACAATAATTAATTGACTTCCTAATTTGTCTTGTATATCATGAGCTACGCTGGCTGCATCTGGGCAGTTTTTGCACAAAACTCCGGTAAAGTCTTCTAATAATACTGTATTTTTTATGTTTTTAGAAGGGATTTTATCATCAACAATCAATTTGTCTTCATCGTCAATTACATCGCATGCCACAAAAGAAGCAATGAAAAAAACAAAAAGTAAAAGAGAAATGCTTTTTCTTAGATTATATTTTAATGTTTCCATACGTTAATTGCTTAGAAAGTAAAGTTATAATTGATTCGAACTCCTTCTGTTTCCGGAACCAAACGACACACTCCTCCGGAACAATCATAACCGGCTCGTGTTTTTCCATAACCGAGTTGTATCCGATGTGATTTGATATTCCAAACAGCAGAAAGCATATAATAATGTTCTTTCAAGCTTCCTAAATTGTAGTTGTCTTGAACTGCAAACATCCAACCGGGAGCAAGTGATAACTCTACAAGTCCAAATATCCAATCTCCTTGATTTGATCGGTCGTGTGGGTCAATATCTTTGCTTCCTTTATAGTCGCTTGCATACAAATATTGGGCTTCTGCTCTTAATGTCATTTTTTTATTGACCTGATATTTCCCTTCTGCAATAAATATATTAGAAGTAATCATGTCTTCCGGATGACCAACTATTATAGGATTATACCGTTGATTCATATACATCAAATTTAACTTGAAATCTTTGGTTATCCGTTTGTCAATATCAACGTTTATATCTTGGTAATAAACTTCATCTCCTACTTTAAAGAAAGAGGATTTGTACTCGTTAGTTCCCATATAACCGGTTTCTGGCTTTTCTTCTCGATCAATGTCGCGAATATGCGATGCATTTACTCTTACCTTTGTTCCGTATTTACCTCCTAATGGAGTATTTTTTTTGAAATTGTAACTAAATTCTCCTTGAAATGCCCATTCTCCATTTGGTTGAGTGGCATATGGATAAATAGTTGCTAAAGCATAGGTGTGTTGTTGAGTAAAGGCGGGAAGATGATTGATGAACGAAGAAGTTCCTTGTACGCTTCTCTTGCTTCTAAAAGCCATATTGTCGCTTCTTTTGGCTTGTACTAAAGCAGTCATTCCTTTTTGAGAATATGTTAATGATAACAAAGCCGCATTTCCCCAATGATAGATATATCCATTGTCTGCCGACGGATCGTTTGCTTTTAAAGCATATTCTCCTAATACGCTGATATTGCCTTTCTGATACTTGGTTCTTACATCAAAAGCTCCTACATATTCAGGTAAGTTCATTCGTTTATACCATTCGTATTCGGGAGAGTTGTCGTAAACCAACAGAACTTCGTCTTTTTCGTATTTTGTTACATAAGAAGCTCCGAACGACCAATATGTATTATTTTCTTGAAGTTTATTAATCCACTGATCTAAGCTTAATTCAACGTCAGCTCCTCCAACAAATCCTTTGTTATAGTCGTAATAATTTTTCTGGCTTCCTCCTAATACTTTCAAATCAACACCTTTAAACGGTTGATATTTTATTCTTCCTCCCATAAGAGAGTTGTCTATTCCGAGATTTCGCTCTTCGTATGTTCTCAAAATAAAGCCACTTCCGAATTGATCGTAAATACTACCTGCTGTAAGTTCTAAGTTGTTTTTCTTCCAAGTTAAAAAGATATTTCCTAAGCCATATCCTTTAAAGTCGTTTTCATATCCGGGTAGGGGATACTCGGTAAAATCTAATCGAACACCTGCATAGATACTTCCTGCGGATAAGTTGACATTTAGGTACGAGTTGTCCATCATATCTAAGTCGGATCCGTTTTTTTCTATCAAGTTGTCGCTTTGTAGGCTTCCGGTTATAAAAGCTCCTTTGCCTAAATCGATTTGTGCATTTAAGTTGATTAAACTAAAGGTACAAATAAATAGCAGTGCGAATTTTATGTTTCTTGTCATTAATTAATCTTCTTGAAATTAATCTTCTTGCTCTATCAATTCTCTTACCTTTTCTATCAAATGAGTTTCGGAACCATCAGTATATCCATAACGAGTTTCTACAATATTTCCCTTCCCGTCAATAATAATAACTGTTGGCATAGTATGAGCATTCATCGCTCTCTTAAAATCTCCGTTAGGATCTAACCAAACTTCGTATTCCCATCCGAAACGATCTACTAAAGGTTTAACTCTATTTACGTTTTGGGCCTCGTCTGTTGATACGGCAACAAGCTTTAATCCTGTTTCTTCTTGCCATTCTTCGTACATTTCATGAATAGCATTTAGTTCCCGCAAACAAGGTTTACACCAAGTTGCCCAAAAACTAATGATAATTGGTTTGCCTTCATTATCCAACTCTGCGGTATTGATTGTTTTTCCCTCAACTGTTTTTAATGAAATAGAAGGGATTTGTTGTGCTGATACACAAATCGAGCATAACAAGGTGGCGATAATAATTAACGATGTTCTCAACATAATTTTTTATTTAATATAGTGTTAGACTTGAACTTGTATAGATTGTTTAATCGGTATACATTTTATTAATGATCTCTTGATATTTATTTGTGATGAAAGCTCTTTTCATCTTGAGGGTATTTGTAAGTTCTCCCGATTGAATTGTAAAGGGTTCGGAGAGCAATTCGAAGCGTTTTATTTGCTCGTAAGTGGCAAACTCGTTTTGCATTGCTTTGATTCTTGTATTGAATAATTCTATTATTTGATCTTTTTGAATCAATTCTTCGATAGAGTCGTAGCTAATGTTGTTCTGATCGGCAAATGTTTTTAATTCTTCGAAAGCGGGAATTATTAAAGCTGAAACATATTTTCGCTGATCGGCTATAATGATTGCGTTGTCTATATACTTATCGTCTGTCAATCTTCCCTCAAGTTGTTGCGGAGCAATATATTTTCCGTTCGAAGTTTTATATAGATCTTTGATTCGTTCGGTTAGTATAATTCCATTTTCTTCGGTTAACTTGCCGGCATCTCCTGTTCGGAAATATCCGTCTTCCGTAAAAGCTTCTTTAGTTGCTTCCGGTTTTTTGTAATAACCTTGTGTTACGCTTTCGCCGCGAACTAATATTTCGTTGTTTTCTCCTATTCGAACCTCTGTTTCAGGCATTATTTTGCCAACTGTTCCCATCTCGAATCCGATTTGAGGAAAACAACTGACCGTTGCTGTTGTTTCTGTTAGCCCATATCCGTATATTATTGGAATATTTACGGATTGAAGAAAGACATTTATTCTTTCAGACAAGGCCGCACCTGCTGTAGGAAAAATCAGACCTCTTTCTATACCTATTTGCTTTTTTAGTATTTTGTATACGGTGGCATTGTATAAATGGAATTTTATTCTTGTTCCCCAAGGTGCTTTTTTACTTTTATTCCGGTAGTCTAAGTTGTGTTTTTTTCCGGTTTTTAATGCATCAAGGAAAATGTTTTTCAACAAAGAGGGGTAAGAGTCTATTTTTTCTTGTACTCCGGCATATACTTTTTCCCAAAAACGAGGTACACTGCACATGGCTTCCGGTCGTACTTCTTTCAAGTAGGTTTGTATTTCTCTTGGATCGAAGCTGATTGCCAACGTACATCCTTTGTGGATGCAATAGATAGACCATGCTTTTTCGAAAATATGAGTCATCGGAAGAAAACAAATCGAAAGAAATCGCTTCGGTAAATAGTTTAATCGGACATCGTGCGTGTGACAAACTTTCAAGTAATTGTTATGGGATAGCATTACTCCTTTCGATTCTCCGGTTGTTCCCGAAGTATATATTATATGCGCAAGATCAGTTTCCTTCACTTCTTTCATCCGTTTTTCAACAGTTAGCATATCTTCCGAATTTCTCATCTTAGGTGAGCAAAACTCATCAAAGTAGAGGCTTGTTCTATCCTTTTCGTTTTTGATTACTTTACTGTCGAAGATAACGATTTGTTTCAAAAATCGGCTTTCTTGTTGTACAAGATAGGCATTATCATACTGCCATTGTTCTCCTACAAACAAAAGTTCTATCTCAGTTTCATTAATAATGTACGATATTTGTGGGATAGAAGAGGTGGCATACATGGGAACCATGACTGCCCGATTGGCGAACGCTCCGAAGTCTACGTATAAACATTCTGCCATGTTTTGGGAATAAATCCCGATATTATCTTTATATTTAATTCCGATATGGCACATCGCCCCGGCTATCATCATAACTTTGTTGGAAAACTCGTTCCAAGATATTGAATGCCAAAGCCCGGTAGATTCGTTTCTAACTTTTATTGCTTCATCTTCTGCATATTTTTTTGCATTTTCATGAACAACATGCGCCAAGTGATAGTATTTCATGCTTTACTTGTAAATTTAAACGACAAAAATACATTATATTTTTGGAATAATACAATTTGAAATGTTATAAATGTGTTATTTAATCTTTTCTTTTGATATTTGTCTATACCGAAAATGTCATTGTTCGGGCTGTTTTGCTTACGCTTTGTTTGGGACGATGTTGTAAAATGATCGTTTTAGAAAAAATTAACAAATCTCAAATCATTGATAAACAAATAAATAAACTTATATCAAGACTTGTGCAAAGTTTCCTAATAACTTTGACTAAGTTTTACTATAACTTCGATCAAGTTTTACTACAACTTTGACTAAGTTTTACTATAACTTGATTTGAGTTGTATTATCTTTCTTTTTGTTAGATTCGGTCTTCGTTTTGTAACAAAATAAATTTTGAAAATAGGATGCCTTTTCTTTAGATTTTATACCTTTGTAAAAAAGAAAATAGAAGAGGATGAAGATTGACGAATACTACTACAATGCAATTGATTTATTGAAAAAAATGATTGCTATACGATCTGTTAGCCGGGAAGAAACACTTTTGGCAGACATGTTAGAAGATCACTTGAAAAAAATGAACTTTGTTCCGTCAAGAAAAGGAAACAATCTTTGGATATCTTCTCGTGAATGGAAAGAAGGAAAACCGGTTATTTTGCTCAACTCTCATATAGATACCGTAAAACCGGTTGCCGGATGGACGAAAAATCCCTATGTCCCCGAAGAAATAGAAGGGAAACTTTACGGATTAGGTAGTAATGACGCCGGAGCTTCGTTGGTATCTTTGTTGTCTGTTTTCTTATTGTTGACAAGCAAAGAACAAGATTATAACCTAATCTTCTTAGCTTCTGCCGAAGAAGAAGTATCAGGGAAAGAAGGTATTGAACTTGCTTTGGTCGATTTGCCTCCTGTTTCTTTCGCAATCGTTGGAGAACCGACAGCAATGCAGCCTGCTATTGCAGAAAGAGGCTTAATGGTCTTGGATTGTGTAGTAGAAGGTCGGTCGGGACATGCTGCCCGGAACGAAGGAGAGAACGCAATCTATAAAACTTTTCCTATTATCGACTGGTTCCGGACAAAGCAGTTTCCTCGAAAAAGCGATTTGCTTGGCGAAGTTAAGATGACAGTTACGATGATAAATTCAGGAACTCAGCATAATGTTATTCCGGATAAATGTACTTTTACGGTTGATGTAAGAACAAACGAGCTATATTCGAATCAAGAACTTTATAACTCCATTGTAGAAAGCATGGAAAATTGCAAAATCGAAGCTCGTTCGTTCCGACTAAATTCATCCGGACTGCCATCAAATCATCCGATCCTGTCAAGAATAAAACTATTGGGTTTAAAACCTTTTGGTTCTCCAACCCTTTCCGACCAATCCTTGATGTCTTTTCCCTCTATTAAGATCGGTCCGGGAGAATCTTCCCGGTCTCATACTGCCGACGAATTTATTTATTCAACAGAGATTAGAGAAGCAATCGAGCTATACTTTAAGCTGTTGGATGGGTTTAATTTTGAATAAAAAAAAGAAGCTGAAATGTTAAAATTAACATAATTTCTCCAAAGAAGAGAAGTTTAGTCGATTTGTTAAATAGATTTATTCTTTAAGAAAAATCTTTTATTTTATTTTAAGAAATAGATAAACAAATAATCAGTTATTTTGTTGTTAGTTAAAAGAAAGTCAGATAAATGAGGAAATCAACAATATGGTTATTAGGAGCAGTTATGCTTTTTGCTTTCTTTGGATTGCTATATCTACAAGCAAATTATATCCATGCTATTATTTCCAATCAAGAAGATCAATTCGAAGAGGCAGTTAAGCGTAGTCTTTACCAAGTTTCTAATGATATAGAGCTGGAAGAAACGGCTAAGTTTTTGGACGATCAAATCATTGCCTCGAACAAAAGATATTTAGGTAAAAAATCGACCCGATCTTCTTCCCGTATTATGCAAGGAGAACAACAAAGGTTGTCGTTGGGAGGAAATAAATCGACTCTTTCTGAAAAGAAAGATTTAAGTTTGCAATCACAAGCAATTCAAGAATCGTGGCAAGAAAGGTATTTATATAACCAAAACTTATTAGATCAAGTGATTCGTAATTTGATGAAAGCTTCGGATAAACCGATTGAGGAACGACTTGATTTTGATAAATTGAATAATTATATAAAAACCGAATTGCAAAACAACAACTTGGAGCTGCCTTTTACGTTTGTTTTGGTAGACAATAACAAGAATATCATATTCGGGAACGAAGATATTAACTCATGTCATGGGAAAAGAATTTATTCACAAGTGCTATTTCCCAAAAGTTCCGACAATAAGGTATACACCTTAAAGGTTGTTTTCCCTACCGAAAGGAAATATGTTCTAAATTCGGTTAGCTTTATTGTCCCGTCTTTAGTATTTACTGTGGTACTGTTGTTGATATTTATATCCACTTTATACGTAATCTTTAGACAAAAACGTTTGTCTGAAATGAAAAACGACTTCGTTAATAACATGACTCATGAGCTGAAAACGCCGGTAGCAAGTATTTCGTTGGCAGCGCAAACACTAAACGACCCGGGTTTGAAAAACTCTCCACGCCTAATGGAGTCTGCCCGCGCCGTAATTGGAGATGAAAGCAAACGATTGGGCTTCTTGGTCGAAAAAGTTCTACAAATGTCTTTGTTCGAAGATGGTGCAACTCAGTTCAAAATGGTTGATGTAGACGTAAATGATTTAATAGCAAGTATCGCAAATACCTTTGTTCTTCGGGTAGAAAAAGCAGGAGGAACACTCGATATTGAGTTAGAAGCGCTCGAATCAACAATAATGATTGATAAAATGCATTTTACAAACGTGTTGTTTAATTTAATGGAAAATGCAATCAAATACAGAAACCCCAACAAATCATTGGAGCTAATTATTAAAACAGCCAATGTAGGAGATCGGGTTCAAATAACAATTCAAGATAACGGAATAGGTATCAAGAAAGAAAATATTAAAAAGATATTCGATAGATTTTATAGAGTTCCTACGGGAAACAGGCACGACGTAAAAGGATTTGGATTAGGCTTGGCCTATGTAAAACGAATTGTAAACGAATTAAATGGAACTATTAAGGCCGAAAGCGATTATGGCGAATTTACACGCTTTATAATCTCATTGCCAAGTGTGAAAATTTAAAACAATATATATTATAGATTATGGAAGAAAGAGCAAAAATCTTCATGTGCGAAGATGATGAAAATTTAGGAATGTTACTTAGCGAATATTTGCAAGTAAAAGGTTATGATGTAGATTTATTTGCCGACGGAGAAGCAGGTTCTCAAGCATTTCCTAACGACAAGTATAGTATCTGTATTTTAGATGTTATGATGCCAAAGAAAGATGGTTTTGAACTTGCTCGAGAAATTCGGGCAACAAATAGTGATATTCCAATTCTTTTCTTGACGGCTAAAACAATGAAAGAGGATATATTGGAAGGTTTTAAGATCGGTGCAGACGACTACTTAACTAAACCGTTCAGTATGGAAGAACTCCTTCTTCGTATCGAAGCAATCCTTCGCCGGGTAAAAGGAGCTAAACCTCAAGAAGTATTAGTTTATCATATTGGTAAATACGCTTTTGATACACAAAAACAAACATTGACAATCGGAGATAAGCAAACAAAACTAACAACAAAGGAAAGTGAGTTGTTAAGTCAGTTATGTGGAAACGTAAATCAAGTTTTAGAGCGTAACTATGCTTTGAAAAAAATCTGGGGAAAAGTAGATTATTTCAATGCTCGTAGTATGGATGTTTATATTACTAAACTAAGAAAGCTATTAAAAGACGATCCGGATGTCGAAATCATGAATATTCATGGCAAAGGATACAAGTTAATAATTCCTTACGACACCAATGTTAAGAAGAACTAACAGATTAATTTTTGTTATTGTAGTAATATTATCCATTTCTCTAAGGTTACATGCGCAATCTTATGAGGAATGGATAAATTATTCGTTCGAATATATCGAAAACAATCAATTGGATTCGGCCGAAATTGCTTTGCAGTCTGCTTTAATACAAGATCCGGCTAACCCAATCAATGCTCTTCTCCTAAATAATTTAGGATCTATCCAACGAACTCTTGGTAAAAAGGAAGACGCTTTGCTTTCTTATTCGTTGGCGCTTAACAGATACCCGGAGAACGAAACCTTTTTATCTTCCCGCGCTGCCTTATTTGCTGAAGTAGGACAGTTTCAAAATGCCCTGTTAGATTATAATCGTTTGCTGGAAAGATTTCCGAATAATATAGAGTATCTTTACCAACGAGGCTTACTTTTACTAAGTACAAAAGATTTTGATTCGGCCGAAAAAGATTTTGCACAAATCTTGCTATTGCATCCGGACAATGTTTATGCCCGGATTGGTTATGCTTCTTATTATAAGATAACCGGAAATTATGATGAAGCCGAGAAACTTTACAATCGTTTAATTGAAAGAGACCTCGAAAATCCCATGTTGCTTGCCGGAAGAGCCGAACTTTATCTCCTTTTGGAAAAAGGAAGTAAGGCGGCAAATGATATAAATAAAGTGATTAGTCTTGTCGATAATCCCAACCCATATCATTATATCATAAGAAGTAAAGCTAAACTTCTGCTTTACGAAAAAGAAGCGGCTCTGCAAGATATAGATAAAGCCGTTGAGTTGGGCTATGACTTGGAAGAGGCAGAGCTTCTCCGTTCCCAAATTCAACCACATTAATATTCTTTTCTTTTTTCAAGAATGAGGCAATGCTTCATTCTTTTTATTTTTCTGTTTTCATTTGAATTGACTACCTTTGTTCTTTATTTAATAAGTTACGTACAACAATAAAAGAATAAATCAAAAACGTATGAATATAATTGGTACGTGGATAAATAATGCTCGCTATATAGCTTTGCCACAAAGTCAGTTGCCTGCAATTTTAGCATTTTGTATGGCATCTCAAGTCGATGGTTTTAATGTTTGGTTGGGTTTGTTGGCCATATTAGGAGTTGCGGCAGGCCATTTAGGCATGAATCTTTTCGACGATTACTTCGACTATCGAGTAAAAGAATCCGGACATCGGGATACTCTTAATAGAAAAGGATTTCGAGCTCGTATTTCCAAGTGTACTTATTTGACTTCCGGAGAAGCTAACCTTAAGCAATTGCTCATTGCTTGTATTTCTTTTGGCGTAGTAGCGTTTGCAATAGGTGCAGTGATTTGGTATTTTCGTGGTAACTTTATTTTATATTTAGCTTTAATTACTGCAGTTTTGGGAGTTTCTTATTCAGGTCCTCCACTTAGTTTGTCGTATCGAGGATTAGGAGAACTATTTATCGGAATTATCTTTGG
Organism: Bacteroidales bacterium OttesenSCG-928-M11; assembly: GCA_030265685.1. Classification (GTDB taxonomy): domain Bacteria; phylum Bacteroidota; class Bacteroidia; order Bacteroidales; family Azobacteroidaceae; genus Azobacteroides. Next base: position 14,945 of record JAJDGO010000014.1, on the reverse strand, counting down.
TCCTTTGTTGATGGCGGGAGTTTATTACGCCACTTGCGGGCATATAGATTATCGTTTACTTTTTGTTTTTGTACCGGTAGGAATATTAGTGATGAATATTGTTTACTCACATGCAATTATGGATTGCGAACCTGATAAAGAAGTTGGGAAAATGACCTTTGCTATCTTGCTGAAAACTCAAAAAAACATGTTGATTTTTCATGCTCTTTTAATTACTTTGGCATATGCCTGTATTATTGTAGGGCAAGTAATAGGATATTTATCTATTTATTATTCACTTGTTTTTCTTACTATACCATTAGCTGTCTATCAACATAGTATGATGCGGGCATTTGTTTACTATCCGAATAAAATATTCACGCCTAAATGGTGGATGGGGCCAATGGGAAATTGGAAAGGTTATCAAGCTGCCGGATTAGATTGGTTTATGATTCGATGGCTTTCTGCGCGTAACTTGCTCTCGTTTTTTTGTTTAATGATCGTTGTTGCTTGTTTTTTATGAAATCTTTATTTTATCTTCCTTTCTGGTTCTTTAAATCTCGTTTCTTAGGTTATAAAAAACCATTACAAACAGTCCTCTTTATTTCCGACAAGTGCAACTTGGCTTGCAAGCATTGTACAGTATATAGAATAAAGAATCCTATTGTAAAGTCGTACGAAAAGATTCGCGAAGAGTTGGAGTGTTCCTATAAGCAAGGCTCTCGCTTTGTAGATTTCGAAGGAGGAGAACCTACTTTGTGGCGAGAAGGTGATAAAGATTTGAACAGCTTGATTCGTTTGGCGAAAAAAATAGGCTATTATTCGACCACAATTACTACGAATGCTCAACTACCTTTTACTGGAAGTGAGGCCGACTCTATTTGGGTTAGTCTCGATGGTTTAGGAGATTATCACGATCAAGTACGAGGAAAGGGGGCATTTGATCGTTTGGAAAAAAATATTGCAGGCTCTAAACATCCGCAATTAAGTGTAAATATGGTGATTAATGCCAATAATTATCCTTCCGTAGAAGAAACTATCGAATACGCAAAAAACAACCCGGCCATACAATCCATTTCTTTGAACTTTCATACGCCTTATCCCGGAACAGAAAGCTTACGATTAGATCTGGAAAAAAGGAAAGATGTGATAGATTTGATTATAAAGAAGAAAAAACAAGGCTATCCTATTATGAATTCAGTTTCCGGCTTGAAATTAATGAAGCATAATAATTTCAAAAAACATTGCTGGGTGAGCAATTTTATTTTGGCTGATGGTACCCGTTTAACAGAATGTGCGGGCAAAACTGCCGGTATTTGTGACCAATGTGGATTATCTATGGCTGGAGAAATGACTTCGGTCTTCAACCTTAAACCAGATACCATCTTAGCCGGACTGAAACTTAGAATGTAGAGACTTGATCTCGTACAAAATAGTTGTATCTTTTTTTCTACTTATACCAATCGGAATACATAAGATAGTTTTTTGCTATCTTTTGATTAATTTCTTTTGACTGCTCAGGATCAAGTTTTTTAACAAATTTAGCGGGTGTTCCGGCATAAATACTTCCCGGTTCGACAATAGTTCCACTTAAAACTACCGAACCTGCCGCAATAAGTGCGCCTTCTCCTATTACAGCATGATCTAAAACTATTGATCCCATGCCGATAAGAGCGCCTTGATTTATTTTTGCTCCATGGATAACCACGTTATGTCCTATGGAAACATCGTCGCCTATCTCGGCAATAGATTTCTCATATAAGGTATGAATGACCGAACCGTCTTGTATGTTTACCCGATTACCAATTCGAATCGAGTTAACATCTCCTCGTAATACGGTATTAAACCAAACACTGCAATCATCTCCCATTATAACATCGCCGATAATAGTTGCATTGTCGGCCAAAAATACATTCTTTCCTATCTGAGGAGTAAAACCTCTGACTGATTTTATTAGTGACATATTAAATTATTTTATTGCTTTAATTAAACCGGCTCCTATTATGCCGCTGTTTTTATACTGTGGTTCTCCTTTGTATCTAATATCTCCTGCTCCGTTGATTTTTGCATCGAGCAAAACAATAGGATAACAGTCTACATCTCCCGTTCCGTTGATCTGAACATAAACCGAATCTGCTTTCATGTTTAAGGCGTTTATATCTCCTATACCGTCTATTCCAAGATGAACTTGCCCTGCTGTTCCCGATATATCAGCATCTCCTTTTCCTTCTAACTTTACATCTAACTTTTTTACAAATAAACTATCGGCTTTTATATTTCCGATTCCTTCGATTTTTACTGCAAGATTGTCGCTGTTGAAAGCTCCGTTGAATGAAAGACTACCACTACCTTCGAGTTTTACTTTTCTTATATCCGGAGTTTGTAAACGGAATTTGATCCGGTTGTTGTCTCTCATCCGGTATTTTTTCTTAAAACCTAACACGAGTTTATTATTATTGGAGCGATAGACTTCTATTTTATCCATGAAGTTTGAGTCGGCAGTAATGTGTAAGATGCTTTTTTCTCCTTCGATTTGTTCTATTTCCAGATTCGCTTTTAGTCTTTCATCTATCTCGACGGAAGATATATCATAAAAAGTCATAGTCTTTTTCACTTGAACATTACTTTCACTTAACCAATGACTAGCCGCCCAGTCGGTTCCTGATTTTATTCCCCAAGAAACAGATATAATAAATGCAGCCAACCAGATGATAAACGTTATCCATTTTATACTCTTATGAAGCGGTTTGAATTTCGCGATTGCAGAAATAATAGCATAAATAAGAGAGATAATAGGGATCAAGATAACTAAAGACAACGATATAATGGCAAGGGGAGAAAGATTAAGAGGGCTAAAGATCCAATTTCCTTCCCAATTTGTATGAATACCTCCTGTGCCAAAAAGGTTACTACATAGAGAAGAAATAATAACTATGGCGATGAATAACAAGAAAACGCCAAAGACTATACCGATAGCTGTTATTCCTACCTTGAGTATTCCGACAAAAGCTTCTATCAATCCGCCAATGCATCCTTTGCTTGTTTCTTTGACAGGCTCTATTTCTTTGGCTACCATTTTACCAATATTTTTTATAGTAACCGGTTTGCCTCGCATTTGTAGTTTTTCTTCGGCTGTATTGGCTAATGGTAAGATCAGCCATAAAATAAGATAAGCTAAAGAAAACCAACCCAGCGAAACAAAAAGAAGTAAAATGAATGTAATACGAACAAAGCTGACTTCCCAGCCAAAATAAGTAGCAAACCCCGAGCATATTCCGCCCAACATCTTATCGTCCGGATTGCGGAAAAGTTTCTTTTTTGTTTCGACATAAGGATTACTTTCGTCCGAAGATTTGTATTCTTCGCCGAAAGATTCTTTGTTCGGATCGAAGTCGGACGGATTTCCCATAAGAGAAATAACTTCTTCTACATCTTTTATTGTAATTACTTCCGAACCTTGACCGAGTTTGTTGCTCAACAACTCTTCGATCCGTGCTTCAAAGTCGGCAAGAATCTCGTTAGAGTCTTCTTCTTTTCGGAAATAAATACGAAGATTTTTCAGATAGTTATCCAATAATTGATAAGCATCTTCGTCCATCGTGAAAGCCTGCCGATTTAGATTCACAGTAACTGTCTTTTTCATATGATATATGTTTTATAAATTTTTTAAATGGTTTATTGTTTGATCAATATCGTTCCAAGCTTCGCTCAAGTCTTTTAGAAAGTTTTCGCCTTCTTCTGTAAGTGAATAATATTTACGAGGAGGACCTTGAGTAGATTCTATCCATTGATAGTTGAGTAATTTCATGTTCTTCAGTCGAGAGAGTAGGGGATATAACGTACCTTCAACTACAATCAACTTGGCTTCTTTTAATACTTGGATAATGTCATTGGAGTAAGCCGGTTTTTGATTGAGAATAAGTAAGATACAATACTCTAATATTCCCTTCCGCATTTGAGATTTTACATTGTCTGCGTTCATAATTATTTATTATTACACGGCAAAGATATGAATAAAAATAATACTATGCAATACAAAGTACTAAATTTACATCATTTTATTAAATGACTTGGATAAAGTATTAGTATAACTTGGGTAAAGTTTCCGTGTCTTTTTAAACTTTTCTGTACAGAAAATATATATTATCTGTACAGAAAATAAATCAAGTTGTTTGATGACTTAAAAAACGAGTTGGGAAATACAAATAAAGAAGTAAAAGAACCGGATAGGGTTCGGGACGAATCCTGTTTTGGTTTGCTCTTTACCCGGACAGTTTGTTAGGAAAAAGATTGCTTTGTAATGGTATTCTGACAAATGTCGCAATCGAACTCGACAAGGAGTTTATGACTTCCTGTTGTCAAGAAAAACGGAGTATTGTCTTTCCCTTGAGAACATAGTCCAAGTTGGTAGCGAAGACAGTACTTGGTGTACATAAGAGGTACGTTTTTCTTGCTTTCGATTTCGAAGGCAGGCTCTGTTTTGTTTACCCCCAGCTTTTTGTATAGCGAAATAGAAGCATCATTCGATATGTTTGCTAAGTAAGAAAGGGTATTGTTTCCTAAAGAAGGGTAGATAATATCTTTTTTAGTTTGAAAACGGGAACACTTAATTTTGCGAACAGATAAAAGAGCATCTACCATCTTACGCCTTAAGTCGCCCAAGAGAGAGGAGGGGATAAACCAATTGCCGGTAAAATCCAGCTTGAGTTTGGATAAAACAAAAGGGGTATTTCCTAATTTCCCTAATTGAGTACGAATGTTTTCGTATTGATTTTTTTGAGCAAGTTCTTTGTTTAATTCGAGACTTACGGCAACTTCATTGAAATCTTCGTCGATGGCAGACAATGTATAGCCGAAAACATTTTCCGACATGACTAAATCGATAGTAATTTTCCTCTCGGCTGATTTTTTAGATAATTCTTTTTCAAATATCTGATCGTGGTTGCGATAAAGTGTTATGCCTCGTTCCAAACGAGTCATTTCTACAGGAAATACTTTATCTCCTTCAACTTTATTTACCCGGAATCCTTCTAATTCTTTCTTTTCGTTGATATAACACAAGCCATCGCCGTTGTTAATAATTTTTCTTCCTTGAATTGTAAAATAACGTGAGCCGAGATCCCGTATATTACCGATGGGTTCGCCCAACGATTTGGGAGTATGTATGGAAGCTATCTCCCGGTTTCTACCATGTAAAAAATAAGAAGTAAAACCTCTATTGAAACTTTTTTCGGGATTGGGAAGAAAGAATGGGGTACTCTTTCCCGAAGAAGAAGCACAATATTCCGGTCTTTGTTCGAATACTTCGTCCAATCGCCTACGATAATAGGCCGTAATGTTTTTGACGTAAGCCAAGTCTTTAAGTCTTCCTTCTATTTTAAGCGAAGATACGCCTGCATCTAATAGTTCTTCGAGATGATTTGATAAATTTAAGTCTTTCAAAGATAGTAAATGCTTGTTTGTTGCAAGTATCTTTCCGGAAGATGTGGATAGATTATAAGGCAATCGACAGTATTGAGCGCACTCGCCTCTATTAGCACTTCGTTCGGACAAAGCTTGAGATATATAACACTGACCACTATAGGAGGTACATAAAGAGCCGTGTACGAAAACTTCTAATGGGATTTGGGTATGATTGGCTATTTCCCTGATCTCGTTCAAGCTTAACTCGCGTGCTAATACTGCTTGAGCGAATCCCAGTTGTTCTAGAAGATGAACTTTCGCAACACTTCTATTGTCCATCTGGGTGCTTGCATGGAGAGCAATCGGGGGAAGATTCATTTCAAGTATTCCCATATCTTGAATGATAATAGCGTCTGCGTTTGCCCGATAAATACTCCAAATTAAGTCTTCTACTGCGGCAACTTCATCGTTTTTGATTATTGTATTGAGCGCAACATACACCTTTGCGTGGAAAAGATGCGCATAGTCGACCAATCTTTTTATATCTTCGATCGAATTTCCTGCTGCCGAACGGGCACTAAATCCTTTTGCTCCGATATAAATAGCGTCTGCTCCGTGATCGATTGCCGCTATTCCTATCTCAGTATCTTTAGCAGGTGCTAATAATTCTATTTTGCGAACGTTTTTCAATAGGATGTTTTTATTGGATAGACATAATGATTCAACCAATTGTTGAATAGAAGATGGGCATGACTCTTCCATCGGACACAAATGTTTCCTTTCGGATCGTCGTTGTAATAGTAATTGTAGGGAACATTAATAGGCAATCCTTTGTTAAGATCGCGGATATATTCGTTATGTAAAGCTTCGGGAGAGTATTCTGAGTGTCCGGTAATATAAAATTCGCGTCCTTCTCTCGACATAACTATGTAGACTCCGGCTTGTTCCGACTCGGACAATAGCGTTAATTCAGGAACTTTTCGGACATCTGATTCTCTAACTTCGGTGTGTCTACTGTGAGGAACGAAGAAAGTATCATCGAAACCTCGAAAAAGAGGAAGTTCTTTTCGGTTTACTAATTGGTGGGGAAATATACCAAACATTTTGTTTTTTAGCGGATACTTGGGTATTCCGTGAAAATAATAAAGTCCGGCTTGTGCTGCCCAACATATATATAATGTACTTTTTACATGTTCTTTCGCCCAATCAAAAATCTCTACTAGCTCTTTCCAGTAACTTACTTCTTCGAAAGCAAGCAACTCTACCGGAGCTCCTGTAATAATCATCCCGTCATAATCACTGAAACGAATATCTTCAAAGGTTTTATAGAACTCGTTCAAGTGTTCGGCGGGCGTGTTTTTACTTGTATGAGTAGCCATTCTCAAAAGAATTAACTCGACAGGAAGCGTTGTTCCGGCCAACAAACGAATAAAGTCGGTCTCGGTTGTTATTTTAGTCGGCATCAGATTAAGTAGAAGAATACGCAAAGGACGTATCTCCGACGATGCTTTCTCGGTATTACTCAACACAGTAATCCCTTCTTTTTTTAATAACTCGATAGCCGGTAGTTTGTTTGGAATATATAAAGGCATAAGTATAACGATTACTTGGCTTCTTGCCAAAGTTCTTCCATCTCGTCTAAAGTCATTTCGTTTAGACTTTTCCCCATTTCTTTAGCCCTTTTCTCCATATGGTTGAACCGGTAAATAAACTTTTGGTTTGTTCTTTCAAGGGCATTGTCGGGATTTATTTTGTATAGTCTGGCAGCATTAATAAGGCTAAAGAACAAGTCTCCAAATTCGGCTTCCATTTTATCCTTATCCAGGCATGCGATTTCTTCTTTTAGTTCGCCGATTTCTTCTTGTACTTTTTCCCAAACATCTTCTTTTTTGTTCCAGTCAAATCCGGAATTGCGCGCTTTATCTTGAATCCGGTGCGCTTTTGCAATAGAAGGTAGCGATGCCGGAACTCCTTCGAGCACAGAACGGTTGCCTTCTTTTTCTTTTAGTTTGATCTGTTCCCAGTTTTCTTCTACTTCTCCGGCCGTTTTAGCAACGACGTCTCCAAAAACATGAGGATGTCTGAATATAAGCTTGTCGCACAATGCATGACAAACATCTGCAATATCGAATTGTTCCTTTTCTTCTCCTATTTTAGCATAGAAAGCTATATGAAGTAATACGTCTCCCAATTCTTTTTTTATGTCGGATGTGTCGTTTCGAACAATAGCTTCGCATAGCTCGTACGTTTCTTCTATCGTATTGGTACGAAGACTTTCGTTGGTTTGTTTGCGATCCCAAGGGCATTTTTCACGAAGTTCGTCAAGTACATCTAAAACTCGGGAGAAAGCATCTAATTTTTCTTGTCGAGTATGTGGGTTATAATCCATTGTTTCTTCTGATTTTGATTTTAATAGCGTTCTTTATTGGTTGTTCGCTAAGCAAAACGAGGTAACCTCCTCCTCCTGCTCCGGCTAATTTCCAAGCTAAAGCTTTATCTTTATACTCATCGATGGCCGATTTAACCTCAGTAGGAACCATTGCCGGAAACATACTGACTTGGGCTTCGAATGATTCTCTGAACGCTTCGGAAAATGTTTTGATGTCTTTGTTGGTAATTCCTTCCCATGCTTTACTTGCAGCTTGGGTAAGTGCTTTTACATTGTCTGCATTAATATTGGTCTCTTTCAAAAGATCGGTTCCTGCCGGACGAGGCCATAAAAGAATTAGAGAGAGATGTTTTTCTAACCATACAATAATGTCTTCGTCGAGGATTGTTTCTATCTTTTCCGGCCAATAAGTATTATTATAATAATGTCGATTTATACCGGGCATACAAATACCAATTGCGTCTTGTGCTCCGGATATTTGCTTTCTTCCCGGTTCGTTTTCAAAATGAAAAATAAGTTGAGCCAACTTTTCCGGGTGCATTAATGGTAATTCATAGGGCCAAAGTTTTGCCGCCGCATTCCGGGTTGACGTAGACATGCCGCATCTTTCATTAAAATCGATCGTAGGTTCTATTGAAACTGTGATTGCCCATCCCGGATGAAATTTTGAAACATAAGGCTGATCGATCCAAGTTCCTGCCAAATCAATTCTAAATGGAAGCCGGGATCTTACTTCTGTACGGATTGATGTGGTAGAACGTGCCGGTAAATTTTCTTCCGGAATACGTTTTAAAACTTTATATTCTATTTTTAAGTGCTTGCATAGGCTTTCTTTTGCCGGAGAATGTCCATCTTCGTTCACAATAAAAATATCAGGTAGGAAAGAAGTCAAACTTTCTTCGAAATCAAGCATCCCGGATCCTTTGTTTATCCAAGCATCTTTAACGTATCGGACAGCCTTTACCATGTAAAGTCTTTCTTGTTCGCTATTAATAGTGTCTCTCCCTTTCAACTCCCGAATTGTTGCGTCCGATCCGATACCTACATGTAAGTCACCATATTGGGATGCTTCCTTAAAAAAAGCAATGTGTCCGCTGTGTAATAAGTCATAGCATCCCGATACAAATACTTTTTTGATCATTTTTGCTTATAATTGGATAGACCTTCTTTCAAAAATTCGATGTATGCTTCTATGTTTTTATCATAAGCACGTGATGGTGCTAAAGGGTGACCGTTTTTGTCGAGAATAACATAGAATGGTTGGGCATTTGCACCAAATTTGTGTCGTTGCAAATAACTCCATTTGTCTCCAATTGTTCTTAGTTTTCGTTTTTTTCCGTATTCTTCTATCTCGATTGTTTCATCTAATTTCTCTTTGTCGTCTACATAAAGAGAAATTAATACAAAGTCGTTGTCAATCATTCCTTTTACTCGTGGATCAGACCAAACAGAAGCTTCCATTTCTCGGCAATTAACACAGCCATATCCTGTAAAATCTATCAAGACCGGCTTATTATGTTTGGCTGCATAAGCCATTCCTTCTTCATAATCTTTGAAATCCGGATGAACTTCTCCGTCGTATAGGTTGAAGTCTTGGGTATATAATGGAGAAGGAAAAGCACTAATTGCTTTTAGCGGAGCTCCCCATAACCCGGGAATCATATAAATTGCAAATGCAAAAGAGATAATGGATAAGAAAAGTCGCGTAACTGATACGTGTTTTAGTTCGCTATCGTGAGCAAATCGTATTTTACCTAAAAGGTACATTCCTAATAGAACGAAAATAACAATCCAAAGAACTAAGAATACTTCTCGGTCTAAGATTCTCCAGCCATAAGCCAAGTCAGCTACTGATAAAAATTTCAGAGCTAATGCCAGTTCTAAGAATCCAAGAACTACTTTTACCGAATTAAGCCAGCCTCCGGATTTCGGCATCTCCTTTAAGAAAGATGGAAATATGGCGAAAAAAGCAAAAGGTATTGCTAAAGCCAATCCGAAACCAAGCATTCCTACCGCCGGTCCCAAGATACTTCCCATACTTGCGGCTTGTACTAACAAAGCTCCGATAATAGGTCCGGTACAAGAGAAAGAAACTAAGACCAAAGTAAAGGCCATAAAAAATATACTTAACAAGCCGGTGGTTGATTCGGCCTTTTGATCCATCTTATTTGTCCATGACTGGGGGAGAGTTAGTTCGAATGCTCCAAAAAATGAGATAGCAAATAATACCAATAGAGCGAAGAATATTAAATTGAACAAAGCACTTGTGGATAATTCATTGAGTGCGCTTGCACCAAATATTCCCGTTACGAGAAGTCCTAATATAAGGTATATCACAACAATTGATATTCCGTATATAACGGCATCTTTTATTGCTTTGCTTCGTTGACTTTTGGATCGTTTTAAGAAGAAACTTACAGTCATTGGTATGATTGGCCAGACGCAAGGAGTTAGTAAAGCTAAAAATCCTCCTGCAAAACAGATGCCAAATATAACCCATAACGATTTGTTTGTAGTACCATCTTCTGTTCCGCTACTATTTAGTTGGTCAACTACAGGTTGCCATAAATCGGTTCCGACGTATTCATCGATTGCTTGTGTTGAGATTTTTGTTGTTTCTTCAACCGGAATTGTTGTTTGCTCAACGATAGGTTGAGGTTCTTCTTTCGGAGTGATGGCTTTCTCTGTTTTTGTTGCCGTTATTTCCGCAGGAAGATCTTTCTTTCCAAAATCAAATTCTTCTTTTCCTGGTACACAGCCTTCGTCGTCGCAAGTCATGTATTCAACATATCCTGAAATAGTAAAAAGTTCGGGGTCTGTAATTTTTATCTTTTGCACAAAAGTCGGATTCGAAGTGTACCAACTGACGTTCATTCCAAATAAATCGTCGTATTCTGTGTGTATTCCCGATTTAGTTGAAGGTTTACTTATTAATTCGGCGCCTTTTACTGTCTCGAAAACAAAGGTAGTTGGGATAGGTCCTCCTGTTGGCATGTTCATGTCATACAAGTGCCATCCTTCTTCGACTTCTACGGAAAATAAAATCTCGCTTCCTTTGACGGAAAGTTTCCATTTAGTTGGCTCATGAAACTGAGACCATGATAGTAAGGGAAGTAAAATAAATAAAATAAATAAATGTGCTCTTTTCATTGTACTATTAGTTATAATAAAGCACAAAGATAAAAAAAAACTACGAGATACTATTTATTAAAACTAATGAATAATTACCTTTGTAAATAATTATGAGAATAGACATTATTACTGTATTGCCGGAAATATTGGAAAGTCCGTTGAGTCACTCTATCTTGAAAAGAGCCAGAGATAAAGGTTTAGTTGATATTTGTGTACATAATCTACGTGATTATTCTACTGATAAACATCATAGAGTTGACGATTATCCTTTTGGAGGACAAGCCGGAATGGTTCTACAATGCGAACCAGTTGATCGGGCAATAACTTTTTTAAAAGAAGAACGAGATTATGATGAGGTGATTTATACTTCGCCCGATGGAGATGTTTTTAATCAATCCATAGCGAATCAACTTTCTTTGTACAATAATATTATTATTCTTTGCGGACACTACAAGGGTATCGACTATCGTATTCGAGAACATTTAATTACTCGTGAAATATCTATCGGAGATTATGTATTAACTGGGGGAGAATTGCCTGCTGCTATTATGACAGATGCAATTGTTCGTCTGATTCCGGGCGCTATTGGCGACGAACAATCAGCTCTTTCTGATTCTTTTCAAGATAACTTGTTGGCTCCACCTGTTTATACTCGTCCTTCAAATTATAAAGGATGGGAAGTTCCTGGTATTCTTCTCTCCGGACATGAAGCAAAAATTAGAGATTGGGAGTTGCAGCAATCAATCGAAAGAACTAAACGCATCCGCCCCGACCTTCTTGCCGATTAACTGATCGAATCTTTTTGAACAAAACAAACTCGCTTTTCTTCAAATAAACAAATCTCTTGAAAGTTTTCTGTACAGAAAACTTTCATTATCTGTACAGAAAATAAATATTGTCTGTACAGATAATAAGTCAAGCTATTTATTCTCTTGGATTATTTTATTGGGAAACATAATTCGGTTTATTTGTCTCTTTTTAAGAAACAAATATAAGTTGAATTATTTATTGCTTAAACTTTTCAAATTCTTTTTGAATCTTAAAAATGTATTTTTATCACAAAGTGGTAAGAAAAAGAGAATAAATTTGTTTTTGTGTTCTATAAAACCAAATATCCTTATCAAATCGACGTTTTGAGTGTTTTGTTTTTAGATTTTTTAGAACTAAATCAAAAAAAACATTCCTCAATTTTGTAAAAAACACAATAATATTTGCATTTATTATATTAATTCGTTAGTTTTGCGAATGAAACTTTTTGTAGTAAGTACGTGATATCTAAACGTATTATGACACACACAGAGATTAAAATACAATATATCTTTAACTTAATTTAGATTTTATGAAAAGACTGACTTTGTTGTTGACATGCTTTTTCTTAAGCATGGGTTGGCAATAGCACAGAACGTTCAAGTTAAAGGAACCGTTGTCGATGAATACGGAGAACCTATAATTGGAGCTTCTGTAGAAGCCAAAGGTCACGCCTCGTTAGGAGCTATTACTAATGTAGAAGGCACATTTTTATTAGACTTGCCTCAATCAGTTCAAGCTCTTTTTGTCAGCTATGTTGGCAAAGAGAGACAAGAAGTTGCTGTGGCTCCCAATGTGTTTGTTGTGTTAAAAACCGCCGATCAACTTATGGATGAAGTAGTTGTTGTTGGTTATGTAACTCAAAAACGTTCTTCCTTAACAGGTTCTCTTTCTAGTATCGGATCAGCTAAAATAGAAAAACTGCCTGTTGCGTCTTTAGACGAAGCTTTGAAAGGAAACATTGCCGGATTATCCGCAAGTACCGGAACAGGACAACCGGGAGCTGATACAAAAGTTATTATTCGTGGAGTAGGTTCTATTAATGCCGGAACCGATCCGTTGTATGTTGTTGATGGAGTTCCAATAACTATTGGTAATATGTCGGCGGCAACGGCCTCAGGTAGTTATAATGGTTCTACTTATGGAGCTATGGCTAATTTAAATCCGAATGATATTGAGTCCGTAACAGTGTTGAAAGATGCTGCAGCTACCGCAATTTATGGATCTCGCGCAGCAAATGGTGTTATTGTTATTACTACAAAACAAGGAAAAGAAGGTAAAACTCAGTTTAACTTAAGTGCTCAGTTGGGAGTTTCGAACCGGGCAAACACAGATTTGAAAATGCTCAATCGCAACCAATACATGGAGTTGATGACAGAAGCTTATCTTAATTCTGGTTGGACACAACAGAGAATCAGTGAAGAATTTGCAAAATATCCAAAAGATGCAAATGGTAACTTCTATGATACGAATTGGTTGGACGAAGCTTATAGATCAGATGCAATAACTCAAAGTTATGAACTTTCTGCTACGGGTGGTACAGATAAAACAAACTATTTTTTATCTATCTCTCACTATTCTCAGGAAGCAATTCTTAAATGGGGAGACATGACTCGGACTTCGGCTCGCTTAAACTTAAATCATAAAGCAAATAATTGGTTGACTTTTGGAGTAAATTCTACTTATTCTCTTTCAGAACAAGATACTCCACTAACAACTGCTGCTTATTATGTTAATCCGATAGCGGGTTCTTTAACATTGAATCCTCTTAATCCGGTTTATAATCAAGATGGAACATATAATCATTCTCCTATCGGAAATAATTCAACAAACTTTGTTGAAGCAAATGATTATAATACAAATCTTTTAACTACACATCGTTTGATCGCTTCTATGTACGGGGAGATTTCATTCATGAAAAACTTGAAATTTAAAACCTTGTATGGATACGATATGATGTTAGTTCAAGATGAACAATATGACGATCCACGTGCAACAGGAAGTAGTGCCGATAATGTCGGACGTGCTTCTCGTTACGATCGTACTATACAAGTTTGGAACTGGACTAATACTTTAAATTATTTTGAAACATTTAACGACGATCATAATCTAAATGTATTGGTAGGACAAGAAGCTTCGGCCCGTAATCTATATTTTATGGGAGTAGAAACCGAAGGTTTCGCTTCTTATAAGTTAAGACAACCGGCTGCGGCTTCTGAAGCAACCAATTGGTATGGTTATCCTGCAAATTCTCGTTTAGTTTCTCTCTTTGGACAAGTATCCTATGATTATATGTCGAAATATTTCTTAAGCGGAAGTTTTCGTTATGATGGTTCTTCCAAATTTGGTTTGAATAATCGTTTTGCTCCTTTCTGGTCGGTAGGAGGTGCTTGGAATGTTTCGGAAGAATATTTCTTAAGTGATATTGAATGGTTGAATCAATTAAAACTTCGTTCAAGTTATGGAACAACAGGTAATTCAGATATAGGTAATTATGAGTCTTATGGATTGTATAGCTTTGATAGTTATAACGGACAAAGTGCAAGTTATCCAAGCCAAATAGCTAATCCTGATTTGACTTGGGAAAAAACTCATGCTTTTAATGTTGGTTTAGATTTTAGATTCTTGAAAAATCGTCTTGGTGGAACTATCGAGTTTTACAATAAAAAGACAACAGATTTATTATTAAATGTTCCTTTATCTAGAACAACTGGGTTTACATCACAGTTGAGAAATATAGGAGACATGCAGAATCGAGGACTTGAAGTTAGTTTGAATTTTGATGTTATTAGTACAAAAGACTTTACTTGGCGCTTGGATGCTAATTGGTCAGCAAATAAAAATAAAGTATTAAGCTTGAGTCAAGAAGATGAAGAGATTTCATGGGGTTCATCTGGTCGTAAATTAATTCAAGTAGGTAAAGATATGTTCCAATACAAATTGGTAAAATATGCCGGAGTTAACCCAGCAGATGGTTCTCAGATGTGGTATGATAAAGATGGCGAATTAGTATTTACCCGAAGTTATGCAGAACAAGCTACAACAGGTATTGGATCGGCAACGCCTAAAGGTCAAGGAGGATTAACGAATACTTTCTTCTATAAAGATTTTGATCTTAGTTTATTCTTCTACTTTCAGTATGGAAACAAAATTTTTGACAATGTAGCTTATCAGTATCAACACGATGGAAACAACACTACAAGGAATGAAATTACAGATATGATGGATCGTTGGC
>JAJDGO010000013.1 GCA_030265685.1 Bacteroidales bacterium OttesenSCG-928-M11 | reverse complement strand
ACTTGGATACATTTCGCGAAAATCTTTCACAAAACCCTTTCCGTGTTTCCAAATATAAAGCATCAACTGTTCTTCTTGAGGGGTTAATTGTTCCATATATATACTTTGTATTAAATTATCGATGGGCAAATCTACGTACTTTACGTAGAACTTACAAACTTTACGTAGATTTTATTACTTAATTAACGTAGTTTAACTATTGAGTCAGAAAAACATTTCTCCTAAAGAACTTATTCTTGCAAAAATTTAATAGGAAAATTTTGCAAAGTATTAGTATAACTTGACCAAAGTTATAGTAGAACTTAGGACATTTTCTGTACAGAAAAGTTTTAAAAGATACTATAAGTTGAATCACTCGGAGGATTACCCGAGAAATAAATCTTTTCGACTTGTCGCAATAGGCAAAGAAGCGATCAAATCAAGACAAGAAAAGAACCGCTATGATACAATGTCTTTTATTACCAAAGAAGCTAAGATCAAACCAAAAGAAGCCGTTATGTGCATGAGAGTTCCATTGGCTTTGTGTTCTATTTGGTTCTTTAATCGTTCTTCGCTATATACACACTGAAATTTACGGAGAGGCTTTTCATTTTGTTTAAAATAATGACGCAAAGCACGAGCTAAAGGATCTCCTTGTACTTTCCAAAACTCAGCAGTTTTAATCTTTGTTGGATCCATTTTCAAAGCAGCTCCCATAGAAGAATATATTTTTGCCTGCGTTTTGCTTGCTGTATATAATAAGTGTGCCTTGTCTTTTACGCTATCGATAGCATCAATTATATAATCATAATTTTCCAAATGGAAAATTTCGGAAGTCTCTGCACTATAATAATTGTCCATTGTTGTAACTATTGCTTGAGGGTTGATCGCCTCGAAGTGTTTCTTCAATACATCTACCTTTAATTGCCCGATTGTTTGAGTATTAGCCGGCAATTGTCGGTTGATATTCGACTCCGCCACACGGTCAAAATCAACAATAGTTAAGTACTTAATCCCCGATCTGATAAGGCTTTCGGCACACCAACTACCAACACCTCCTACCCCAAATACAATAACTCGTTTTTGAGAAAGCATCTTTAGTCGTTCTGTACCTATCAATAGTTCAACGCGTTGCAATCTTTCTAGCATAATATCAATGAAAAAATATCAACAAAAGTAAATATTTTTTCCAATTTATAATTGCTGTTATTGTTTTTTTATTACCTTTGCAGCCTGCTTTATTCAAAAGTACATTTATTAAGAGTACATTTATATATGAATAGGCAGTAATACAAAGTAAAAATATTATCAAACACATTGTATTATGAATCTTCTTGAGAATAAGTTGAGCAAATATGATGCTCCTCAAAAAGCAAAAGCCCTTGGCATTTATCCTTATTTTAGAGTTATAGAAAGCGACCAAGACACCGAAGTTATTATAAACGGAAAGAAAGTATTAATGTTTGGTTCCAACGCTTATCTGGGACTAACGAATCACCCAAAAGTTAAAGAAGCAGCTTTGGCTGCGACAAAGAAATACGGAACCGGTATGGCCGGAAGCCGTTTCTTGAATGGGACGTTAGATATTCATGTGGATTTGGAAAAGAAACTGGCCAACTTTTTGGGAAAAGACGATGCAATTGTTTTTCCAACCGGATTAATGGTAAACGTAGGTGTTGTTTCTTGTATGACAGGACGTGAAGACTATATCCTTTGGGACGAGTTAGATCACGCATCTATTATCGAAGGTCATAGGCTATCTTTTTCGCAAAAGTTAAAGTTTCGTCACAATGATATGACATCATTGGAGAAACAATTGCAAAAGTGTGAACCGGACAGAGTTAAGTTGATCGTTGTTGACGGAGTATTTAGTATGGAAGGTGATGTTGCCAACCTACCAGATATTGTTCGTTTGGCAAAGAAATACAATGCCAATGTCATGGTAGACGAAGCTCATGGTCTAGGAGTTTTAGGACGTCAGGGTCGTGGTGCTGCAGATCACTTCGGATTACTTCCGGATGTGGACTTAATCATGGGAACTTTTAGTAAATCATTAGCCTCTATTGGCGGATTTATTGCATCTTCCAGTCCTATCATCAACTATTTAAGACACAATTCCCGTACATATATATTCAGTGCAAGTAGTACTCCGGCAGCTACAGCGGCTGCAAATGCAGCATTAGACATTATGATTTCAGAACCGGAAAGGATTGAGAACCTTTGGGAACTGACACATTATGCATTAAATGGCTTCCGCGAGATGGGTTGTGAAATAGGTAATACATCAACTCCTATTATTCCAATTTATATTAGGGATAATGACAAGACTTTTATGATAACAAAAATGCTATTCGACGAAGGTATTTTTGTAAATCCCGTAGTTGCTCCGGCAGTTGCATCAAGTGATACACTGATTCGTTTTTCGTTAATGGCAACTCATACAAAGAGTCAGATCGACTTTGCCATGAACAAAATAGAAAAAGTTTTGAAAAAAGTAGGAATTCTACAAAACGTATTGGTATAAAATAGTATATTAATCTAAGCGAAGATTAAATTCGGAAATAAGCAAACGTAATTCCGGATTTTTCTCAACCATGTGTTGATGCTTTTCGTGAGATAAAAATGGACGTTTCTCTGAAGATTCGTTCATTTTTATTTTAAATTGGATAAAAGTATTGCTTAGTTCGCGAGACAAATATGCTTTTAATTCCGGTAAAGTTTCTTTGATTATTGTTTCTTGCGCCGGATTAGCGATACTTATTTGTATAAGATAATCGGAATCTAACTTAGGAAGAGAGTTAAGCATCGTATTTTTCAAATGAACATCTTCTTGCATTTCGGCAAAAACTCTCCAAAAACGAAGCAAGTCATTTTCGGAAAAATCATTATTCATATCCTGTTTTTTTCCATAGTCTATAGTTTCACTAACAGAAGATTCTATCTGTTTCCCTCTGTTTTTTAACGAAAACGAAATGGGAGCCTCTCCATTCGAAACGATAGGCTTACTAATTGACTCTCTTTTTACTACCGGCGAAGAGATTGACACAACAACTTCTTCCGATTGAGCCATCGGTTTATTCGAAGAAACAGGAGTTGTTTGCGGCGAATTAGTTATAGAAGCCTCAAGCGGCTTAATTATCGTTTTTTTTTTACTCTCTTCCGGATCAACAGGAAGAGTCAACTGAGCCAAACGAATTAGAAGTAGTTCAATCAACAAGCGCTTATTCTTACTTACACGATAATTAAGATCACATTCGTTAGCCATTTCTAATGCTTTATACAAGAAAGAATTCGAACATTGACTTGCTACTGCAATGTATTTATCTTTGATTGCATCTCCTACTTCAAATAAAACGATTGTTTGTGGATCTTTACAAACCAAAACATCGCGAAAAAATCCGGAAAGCCCTGAAATAAAATGTTGCCCATCAAATCCTTTACTTAATATTTCATCGAAAAGAAGCAAGGATTTAGAAACATCATTCTTAAGGAAAGCATCTATCAGAGAGAAATAATACTCATAATCCAATACATTCAAGTTTTCGATCACCGACTTATAAGTAACTTTCTCTTGAGAAAAACTAACTACCTGGTCAAATATAGATAAAGCATCGCGCATTCCGCCATCGGCTTTCTGAGCAATTACATTCAAAGCTTCGCGTTCTGCTGTTATATTTTCCGACTGAGACACATATTCCAGGTAATTGACAATATCATTGATATTTATTCTATTAAAATCATAGATTTGACAACGAGAAAGGATAGTCGGTAATATCTTATGTTTTTCGGTTGTTGCTAAAATAAAAATGGTATAATGCGGCGGCTCTTCCAATGTTTTTAGGAAAGCATTAAAAGCCGAAGAAGAAAGCATATGAACTTCATCAATAATATAGACTTTATATTTTCCTAATTGAGGAGGAATACGTACTTGATCTACCAAAGAACGAATATCTTCGACACTATTATTTGAGGCGGCATCGAGTTCATGGATATTAAGCGAGCGATTTTCATTAAAAGAACGGCACGATTCACACTCATTGCAAGGCTCTCCATCATTCTTTGGGCTCATACAATTAATAGACTTTGCAAAAATACGAGCACAAGTAGTCTTCCCTACCCCACGAGGTCCACAAAATAAATAAGCATGTGCCAACTTATTAGTAACAATAGCATTTTTAAGAGTAGTAGTTAACGAAGGTTGTCCTATTACAGATTGAAAAGTATCGGGTCTATACTTTCTTGCAGATACAATATAGTTATCCATGATGCGATTTTCTAATGAAATATTTTCCACAAAGATAAAAAAGAATCTCGAAAGAGAAGTCAAATTTGAAAGAATAGAGTAAGTGATTGTTCATAGATAAGACATTCATTCAAAAAATAAACAGTTTCATAGAAGATAAAGAAGTATCTCAAAATATTTTCGTACTTTTGCAATAGTAAAATTAAAGATATATATGTCAGTAGAAAATCATTCAAACGAAGAGATTAAAAAAAGTCTTAATTTCGTCGAACAAATAATAGAAAAAGATTTAGCAGAAGGTAAAAATGACGGACGGTTACAAACTCGTTTTCCGCCGGAACCAAACGGGTATCTCCACATTGGACACGCAAAAGCTATATGTATGAACTTTGGCATTGCAAAACAATACGGAGGAATTTGCAACCTTCGCTTCGATGATACAAACCCAAGCAAAGAAGATGTCGAATATGTTGATTCTATCATGGAAAATATCCAATGGTTGGGCTTCCAATGGAAAGATATATACTATGCTTCAGATTATTTCCAACAATTATATGACTTCGCCGTTGAATTAATCAAGTCGAACAAAGCTTATGTTGACGAACAATCATCGGAAGAAATAGCAAAACAAAAAGGAACTCCTACTCAACCCGGTATTGATTCACCTTATAGAGATCGTCCGGTTGAAGAGAGTCTTCGTTTATTTGAAAGCATGAATAGCGGAAATGTTCCTGAAGGTGCTATGGTTTTAAGAGCTAAAATTGACATGGCAAATTCGAACATGCATTTTCGCGACCCTATTATCTATCGAGTTATACATCATCCTCACCACCGTACTGGTACTCAGTGGAAAGCTTACCCAATGTATGACTTTGCTCATGGTCAAAGTGATTATTTCGAAGGGGTAACTCATTCTCTTTGTACTTTAGAGTTTGTGGTACACCGACCATTATACGACTACTTTATAGACGAACTTAAAACTTTCAAGCCGGAAGATGGAGAATATCGACCACAACAAATCGAATTTAACCGTCTAAATCTTACTTATACGGTTATGAGTAAGAGAAAGCTTCTTCAATTAGTAAACGAAAATATAGTTAGTGGATGGGATGATCCTCGTATGCCAACAATTTCCGGACTAAGAAGAAGAGGATATACACCTGAATCAATTCACAAGTTTATTGATAAAATCGGCTATACAAAGTTCGAAGCACTAAACGATATTGCTTTATTGGAATATTCGATAAGAGAAGATCTTAATGTTAAAGCAAAACGTGTATCAGCAGTTATTGATCCTGTAAAATTAATCATTACTAATTACCCGGAAGGAGTTGTTGAAAAATTAGAAGCAATAGATAATCCGGAAGATGAAAATTCAGGAACACACGAAATTGAATTTGCCCGTGAATTATATATAGAGAAAGATGACTTTATGGAAAACGCACCTAAGAAGTTTTTCAGAATGACTCCGGGAGAAGAAGTTCGTCTAAAACACGCTTATATTGTTCGATGCACAGGTGTTAAAAAAGACGACGAAGGTAATATTGTCGAAATCTACGCAGAATACGATCCTGCTACAAAAAGCGGAATGCCGGAAAGCAATAGAAAAGTAAAAGGTACTTTGCATTGGGTTTCTGTTGACCACAGTTTGCCTGCTGAAGTTCGACTTTATGATCGTTTATTCAACGTTGAAGATCCAAGTGCAGAGAAAGATAAAGATTTTCGTGAGCTATTAAATCCAAACTCCCTTGTCATCAAAAAAGAAGCGAGAGTAGAAAAGGTACTAGCTGACGTAAAGGCTTTTGAAAATTTCCAATTTCAACGGATTGGTTATTTCAATGTAGATCCGGATTCAAAACCAGGTAAACTTATATTCAATCGTACCGTTTCGTTAAAAGATTCTTGGAGTAAAATAAAAAACAAATAATGCTGGACGATATTTTTTTTGGACTTAATCAAGAAGAAGAACACCAGGAAAATTATCCCGAATATTTTTATAATTGGGATAATTCATTGACCGAAGGAAAAACTCCCGGTTATTTCGAATCGGAACAACTTAGTCATATTGTAGAGATTTACTTTCAAGAGAATGAGAATGAAAAAGCTCGTAAAACAATTCTTTATTCTTTAGAAAAATATCCCAACGATGATGATTTGCTTTACGAAATAATGATAATCCTAAGCGACTATGCTCTTTGGAATGATCTTTTTATTCTAACCGAAAAACATAGGAATAGTTCCGTATTTTGGATCGATGGTCATCGATTGGAAGCGCTTCTCCATTTGGGAATGGAAGAGGAAGCTTTTCATTTCTTTAGTGAAATAAAGAGAACTTATACTAAAAAATCAGAAAGTTTATTCATCTTATACCAAGCAATGGGCGAGTCGTTGATTGAAGTAGGACTCAACGATGCCGCAGTTCTTGTGCTTGATGAAGGAATTAAAGTATTAGGAGAGAAAGTAGAATTTCTTTGGCTACAACTCGAAAGCTATCTTGCTTTAAGAGATAAAGAAAAGGTTGTTGAATTAGGAAATAAGATAGGAATATTAACCCCTTTTGATTCTCTTGGATGGCATCGATTAGGCTTATATTATAGCGAAATTCAAGAATATGAAAGAGCAATAGAAGCCTTTGAGTTTGCTCAGAACTTAAACTTTTCCGACTCCAAGAAAAATCTTTACGAATTGATCAAGGCCTATCAAAGTAATGGCAACCCAAGTATGGCTTTGGAAAAAACAAAAGAATTCTTACATTTGTATCCGGATAATTACTTTGTGAATATATCAGCAGCTACATTGTCTGCCGAATTGGAAGAATGGAGAGACGCAATAGAATATATCGACAAAGTAATAGCATTAAAACCGGAAATGGGAGCTCTTTATCTTTACAAATCTTCTTACCTTTTAAAAATAGGAGAAATAAAGAAAGCCAAAGCTACGTTATTGGATGGCATTTCAGCTTCGAATAATTCAGACGAATTGTTATTAGCAGAATTAAATCGATTGAATCAATCCTTTCCGAATGAGTAATATCAACAAGTAATAAATAAATATTATGGCAAAAATCAAAGGAGCGGTAGAAATAAACACAGAAAGATGCAAAGGTTGTGATCTATGTGTTGTTGCTTGCCCAAGTGATGTTTTAAAATTAGGCCCTGAAGTAAATGCCAAAGGATATAATTATGCAATAGTAGTTAATCCTGATGACTGTATCGGATGTGCTAATTGTGGAATTGTCTGCCCTGACGGATGTATAACTGTATATAAAGTAAAATTATAACTAACTATGCCGGAAGAAATAAAATTAATGAAAGGAAATGAAGCAATAGCTTATGCAGCTATTCGCTACGGAGCTGATGGTTATTTTGGATATCCTATCACTCCTCAATCAGAAATCATGGAAACATTAATGGATGAAATGCCATGGGAAACAACCGGTATGGTGGTGTTACAAGCAGAAAGCGAAGTTGCAGCAATTAACATGGTGTATGGAGGAGCCGCTTGTGGAAAGGCAGTAATGACTTCTTCTTCAAGTCCTGGTATTAGTCTAAAATTAGAAGGAATATCCTATATGGCAGGAGCTGAACTTCCGGGATTAATCGTTAATGTTATGCGAGGAGGTCCAGGTTTAGGAACAATTCAACCAAGCCAAGCCGACTATTTTCAAACAGTAAAAGGAGGAGGTCATGGTGATTATCGGTTAATAACACTTGCTCCGGCTTCGGTTCAAGAAATGGCCGATCACGTAGCATTAGCTTTTGATTTGTCTTTTAAGTATAGAAACCCCGCAATGATTTTATCAGATGGGGTAATCGGACAGATGATGGAAAAAGTTAAGCTTCCGGAACAACGCGCCAGACGTACTGAAGACCAAGTTCGCCAAGAACAAACATGGGCTACTTTGGGAAAACCGGACAACAGAAAGCCTAATATTATTACTTCGTTAGAATTGGATTCTTCAGTTATGGAGAAAAACAACCAACGTTTTCAAGCAAAATACAAATTGATTGAAGAAAATGAGGTAATATACGAAGAGATCAATTGCGAAGATGCAGAATATTTGATCGTTGCTTTTGGTTCTGCCGCCAGAATTAGCCAAAAAGTTGTAGATTTAGCACGTGCAGAAGGAATTAAAGTAGGATTATTCCGCCCAGTTACCTTGTGGCCATTCCCATCTAAAAGATTGAATACTTACAAAGATAAAGTAAAAGGTATTCTAACTATGGAATTAAATGCCGGACAAATGATCGAAGATGTTAAGTTAGCCGTTGAATGTAATGTTCCGGTTGAACATTATGGACGTCTTGGAGGGATAGTTCCGAGTCCGACAGAAGTATTCGAGGCCTTTAAATCAACATTTATAAAATAATAAGCTTGTTTTTGCAAGTTTAATCAGATATAGTAATATGGATACTAAAGAAATCATAAAACCCGAAAACTTGGTTTACCAAAAGCCTCGCTTAATGAATGACAATCCTATGCATTATTGTCCCGGATGTTCGCATGGAGTAGTTCATAAGATAGTAGCTGAAGTAATTGACGAAATGGGTTTAAGCGAAAAAACAATTGGTGTTGCACCGGTAGGATGCGCCGTATTTGCTTACAATTACTTAGACATAGACTGGATAGAAGCCGCTCATGGCCGTGCACCCGCTGTAGCTACAGCAGCAAAGCGACTAAATCCCGACAAGATGGTATTTACTTATCAAGGAGATGGAGATTTAGCAGCAATCGGAACTGCAGAAACAATTCATGCTTGTAATAGAGGCGAAAATATTGTTATTGTTTTTATCAATAATGCTATCTATGGAATGACCGGAGGGCAGATGGCTCCCACCACCTTGTTAGACATGAAAACAGCTACTTGTCCTTATGGACGGAATGTTGCTTTAAATGGATACCCATTAAAAATATCTGACCTATTAGTCCAATTAGAAGGTACATGTTTAATTACTCGCGAAACAGTTCATACTGCAGCTGCGATACGAAAAGCAAAGAAAATGCTTCGTAAAGCATTTGAAAATGCTATGAATAAAAAAGGAACATCTGTAATTGAATTTGTTTCTACCTGTTCTTCTGGTTGGAAGATGACACCAGATCAGTCAAATAAATGGATGGTAGAAAATATGCTGCCGATGTATCCTTTAGGAGTATTAAAAGATAAATCATAAAATCATGCAACACGAAATAATAATTGCCGGGTTTGGAGGACAAGGAGTTCTTTCTATGGGAAAAATTCTTGCTTATGCAGGACTTATGGAAGATAAAGAAGTATCTTGGTTTCCATCTTATGGGCCGGAACAACGGGGAGGAACTGCAAACGTTACAGTTATATTAAGCGATCAGCGCGTTTCATCTCCTGTATTGAACGAATTCGACATAGCAATTGTATTAAATCAACCATCTTTAGATAAATTTGAAAACACAGTTAAGCCTGGTGGTATTTTAATTTATGATGGAAATGGTATTAATAATCCACCCAAAAGAAAAGACATTGAAATATATCAAATAGATGCCATGAACATTGCTTCAACAGAAGGAATGGCAAAAACATTTAATATGATTGTTTTAGGCGGATTATTAAAAGTATCTCCTATTGTAAAATTAGAAAGTGTTATGGCCGGATTGAAGAAATCCTTACCCGAAAGACATCATAAGCTATTGCCGATGAATGAAAAGGCCATTATTCGGGGAATGGAAATAATTCACAAGCAATAATATATGTTTCCTAAGAATATCCTGTATATATTGTTTTTATTACTAATCCCTTGCCATATCTTTGGACAGGATATTCGTGAAGGAAAGGATTTACAAAAAAATGTAAAGCCTAAAAAAGAGATTACCGATCACAAACATGATCACGATGATCATGTTTGTGATGAAAATTGCAAACACGAACATGAAGAAGGAGAACATACTCATGTTCACGATCATGAAGCATCTCAAGATTATCATCTTGAAATAGACACAACACAAGTCAAAACCTTTTGGCGCATTACGGAAAGAACAGGAGAAATCATTCCCGGAAATCCGGACACATTAATTACCGATTATTTTAATCGAACAAAAGTGGAAGGAAAAGGCGTATCTGTTGCTTATTTAGGTAACTTAGGATTGCCGGCAGAATCACGAATTTATTTCGAAAGAGAAGATAGAAGTGATTTTATGTTTTTGGATGGATATTGGCCTTACTTGAAAAAGCCCGGAAACTTTAACTTTATCAACACAAAAGTTCCCTATTCGAACGTTTCTTACCAAAGAGCAGGAGGAAATACCGTACGCGAAGAACGGATTCAAGCTATATTAGCTGTAAACATAAACAGTAAACTTAATTTAGGAGCAGATGTTGACTACCTTTACTCTCGCGGATTTTATACTTCTCAACAATCCCGGCATTTAGAATGGGTATTCTTCGGCAACTATATTTCCGACAGGCACAAAGTTCATGCGTTTTTTAGTCCGATGGATTATGTAAATGGAGAAAACGGAGGTATTCAAAACGATAATTATATTACTCATCCCGAACTAATGGGTAATAGAAATTTTCAAAGTAGGGAAATTCCGGTTCGTTTAGACAATACATGGAATCAAATAAAAGGAAAAAGAGCCTACTTGAACTATCACTATAATTTAGGATACGAACGACAGACTCAAGAAATAAACGAAGAGGGCGATACGATCAAACAATTTATCCCCGTTTCTAGTATTATTTACACCGGAGATTACCAAGACCGGACAAGAAGATTTTATACAAAAAGCCCATCTACTTTGAATGCATTTTATGATAACCGTAATTATTTGAATACTTCTGACTATTCGAATGATTCAACCGCCTATTGGTCGTTCAAAAATACCCTAGCACTTTCGCTTCGAGAAGGCTTTAGCGAATGGGCAAAGTTTGATTTAACTGCTTTTCTTACAAACGATACACGAAAGTATTCCTTACAAACGGTAGAAACAAAAACGTCTTTCGAGAACGACTCTCTTATCAATACCAAATACATTAAATACAACTCGAAAGGACAAAACTCTACTTACGTCGGTGGAGAATTAGCTAAAAGAAACGGCAAGATACTTCGTTATGATGCACAAGGGAGCTTCGGAGTTGTAGGATATAATATCGGAGATTTTGATATTTCCGGACATATCGAAACTCGAATTCCGGTATGGGGAGATACAGCTTCGATCAATCTCAATGCAAAAATAAAAAACTTAGCGCCTACTTTTTACGAAAATCACTTTACAAGCAAGTATTTCAAGTGGGATAATGATTTTAGCAAAGTAAAAAAAGTTTATTTAGGAGGAAATATCAACATACCTCATACAAAAACTAAATTCGGAATAAGCGTCGAAAATGTAACAAACTATATATACTTTGACAAAACCGGCAATCCAACCCAATGCGGTAATAATATTCAAATAATAGGAGCTTCGCTCGAACAGAACTTTAAATTAGGATTGTTGCATTGGGACAACCGATTAGTGTATCAAGTATCAAGTAAAGATAAAATTATTCCACTACCCGATTTCTGTGCTTATTCAAGTTTATATTTAGATTTCCTTGTTTCTAAAGTTCTAACCGTACAAATTGGGGGAAGTGTTCATTATTGGACAGAATATTATTCGCCAACTTACGAACCGGCAACACAACAGTTCCGTCTTCAAGAAGAAACAAAAGTAGGAAACTACCCTGTTGTTTCAGGATTCGTTAATTGTCATTTGAAACAAGCGCGATTCTTTTTGGAATATTACAATGCGGGAGCTAAATTTATATCTCCTCCCGAATATTTTTCACTACCCCACTACCCTCTTAACCCAACAGTTCTTCGTCTTGGAGTTTCTGTCGAATTTATTAATTAATTTTCCCCATGAAGAAACCTTTGTGGAAATATACAATTCTACTGATAGTTATTTTAGCTATAATCTTGGGATTTATGTTTTACTTGCGAAAATTAATGAGTTCGGAAACAAACGATGCTCCTCGCGACTATCATGAAATTAAAAACAACGGTATTTTGAACATAATTACCGAGTACAATTCGTTAGGATATTATGTTTCCGGCGACTCAATCAGTGGTTTGCAATACGAATTAAGTCAGTACATCGCCAAACAAGCAAACATCGAAGTCAATATTATATTAGAAAATAATTTGGCCAAATCTATTGAGCAATTATTAAGCCGGGAAGTCGATATTATCGCTCGAAACATACCGATAACAAACGATAACAAAGAATTTTTATCCTTTACTGTTCCTCTCTCTCTCAACAAACAAGTGCTGATACAGCGTAAGTTTGACGAAAACAATCCGGATATTTATATAGATAATCAAATTCATTTGGGAAACAAACAAGTATATGTGCCCAAAGATGCGTCGGCTATTCTTCGATTAAAAAATCTTTCCGAAGAAATAGCTGAGCCTATTTATATCGAAGAGGAAGTTAATTATACGGCCGAGCAATTAATTTATCGCGTTGTTTACAAAGACATTGATTATGCCGTTGTAGATTATGGAATTGCCTTAAAGAATATAGAAGAATTTCCCGAAATTGATATAAATACGGATATAAGTTTTACCCAACTTCAATCTTGGGCCGTAAGACAAGAGTCGACTATTTTATTAGATAGCCTAAACTCGTGGATTACAAAATGGAAAGAGTCTCACTAAACAGCAAGACTCTTTACCAAAATTCTCAACACTTCTAATTATATCAAAGAGATATACAAGTCATCTTCTTTCTTTTCACATTCCAATTTTTCTTCTCTCGACAACCAACCTATTGCAGCATAGATTTCTTTGTCGTTCATCTTCAACGCTTTCTTTAATTCTTTTACAGACTTAGCGTCGCTTTCGTTCAATAAATTCCAGATGCGTCCTGCATCATTTCCAATTTTTTCTTTCATTTTAACTAACTTTTTTCATTATACAATCTTTTTTCAAGCCTTTAATGACTTTCTTCTCTTATATATCTTTATTTGCCATTCGATGTAGAAGAAGATTATATCTACTGCAACTGCAAAACAGACAGTAAATATAAACGAACGTAGAGCTCCTGTTCCTTGTATAAGAAATGCAAATGCTATAATTATGATATTTAATACAATCAATGAGATGGTTGCCCGGTCGTGCTTTAGTCCTATTCTCAACATTCTGTGATGAATATGACTATTATCTGCCGCAAATGGTGGTAACCAATGCAGTATCCGATACGAGAAAACACAAAGTAAGTCAACAAATGGGATTGCAACTATACTAAATGCCAGCGTATGAGGCGCAGTTATTTGTATTGTTTCGTAATAAATCGGGTCGGTCATTTGCATAAGTCGCAAAGAAAAACAGGCAAAAATAGCGCCGAGAAACAAAGCCCCTCCATTACCCATAAATACTTTTGCCGGATGCCAGTTAAAAATCAGGAATCCAATCAAAGCACCTGTAAGAGAAACACAAAGTAAAGTCCATAACCAGTCGCCCAAAAAGTTAAATAATAGTCCGAAACAGATAGCTCCCAACAAAGAAATTGATCCCAATAAGCCATCAATACCATCAATCAAGTTATAAGCGTTGATACAAGCAACGATAAAAGTTGCAGATAAAATATAACTTGCCCAAAGTGGTAAAATTTGTATTCCGAATATCCCCCAAAGTGTAACTAAACGTATGTCGGATATATAAATAACAAAGAATGCTAAAGCAAATTCTACAAACAAACGGAACTTGGGAGAAATAGGTTCTAAGTCATCTTTTACACCAACAAAGAAGAGTAAAATACAAATCGAGAAAATTTTGTCGGGTCTGATAGTATCTTGATATTCGACAAAAGCGAAGTAAGACACGAAAGTTGCAATAAATACGGCAATCCCTCCCATGTTAGGAGTTCTTTTGGTATGAATCTTTCGCGATTCTCCGGGTTTATCACCAAGCCCGACACGAAGAGAGTATCTAATAACCGAGCGCGTAATGTAAATACTGATGATAAGACTTAATAAAAAAGCTACGATAATATTTGGGTGTATGTCAAGTAAGAACATTTTATTGTTTTTTTCTATATTCTTTCCAGTATATTCGAGGCATCGTGACAAGTATCAACGAGCATCGTTTAATTTGTTTTTTGGGTTCGCTAAATATCCTGTAAACCCACTCCATCTTAGACTTAATCATCCATCGAGGAGCTCTTTTTTCGTTAGGAAGTCCTGAATGAAATTTGAAAGCTGCTCCAACTCCTATCATAACTCCTTTTGTAATATAAGGTTTTAAACGGCTCATGAAAAATTCTTGCTTAGGCATACCTAACGAAACAAAAATAATATCCGGACTGTTTACCTCTATTGTTTGTGCAATTTGATCGTAATCAAACTTATCTACTTCTCTAAATGGAAGCGAAATAAAACCCATCTGACCAATACGAGCGTCTTTTTTCGTCAACTCTTCCTTTAATGCTGCTAAAGTTGTATCCGACGATCCTATAAACAAAATATTATATTTCTTTTGTTCTATTAGATCCATCATCAGATCACTTCCCGAATACTGCTCTTTATTTATCGAATATAAGGATTTTAAGTATAGTGGAACCCAACCACTGTCGCATGTAATTAAACTGGCGTTATCTAAAACGGTTTTCAAGCCACTATTTTTGTAACTCATTGCCAAAGTTACCCCATCTGCTACACAAACATAACCGGAGGTTTGGCTATTTACCATATTTTCTATGGTCGAATGAACTTTGTCTTTTTCAAAACAATAACGAATCCCGAAATAACTCTCCATTAAAAGAAAAACTATCAGTTTTGATCCCGCAAAAGTATATAAAATAACTCAATCGACCATAAAAATGGTAATATTTGTTCATTATTATACCTTTATTTTCGTAGAATAAGCAATAATAGATAAGAGAAGGAGGCGTTTTACTTAAAAAATCGCTCAAGGAAGCAAAGGCAACTTCTAAATCCTCTGTTTTAAGTTTGACTATAACTTGGGCGAAGTTTTAGTAAAACTTAGACGAAGTTGTTGTAAAACTTGGGTAAAGTTTTAGTATAACTTGGAGAAAGTTATAGTATCTTTTTTTCGAATACGACAAGAAGTAAGGCGTCTATTGTGTATTATAAACAAAAAGCGGAGGTGTTCTTTCCCGAACACCTCCGCTTTGTATAGCTTAGTTAGTTGATTATTTGCTTGTTTTAACTAATTTCTCCGAATAAGATTTATTTCCGAAAGATAGTTTTAAGATGTAAACATCGGGAGTTTGGGTATATGTTGCTACATTTTTAGTAAATGATACATGACCCGATTGCATTTCTCCGGAAACTAATTCGGTTAGTTTTGCTCCTTTCGAGTTATAAAGGGCTACGGTTACTTTTGTTGTTTCGGGAAGAGAATAAGATACTTCTACAATGTCTTGAAATGGATTGGGAGAAATTGTATAAGCAATATCATCAACAATGGCTTCAAGTGAAGTTGGAGAGTCGTATTTGTTTTGGAACAAGTTGGCATTCATGAAAGACTTTGTACTAGCACATGTTGCATTTCCATTCTTTTGTTCCATATAAGTTTCTGTTGTTACCAAAACAGGATAGCGTATTTCTTGCGCATACCAAAGATACTTGTCCGTAACTTGCGTTACATTGCTGTATTCTATTCTTTCTATTGTATGAACTCGCAATACAGATAGTTTAATTCCTTTAGGAAGAATCAAAGTTCCACTAGCATCGGCGTGAGTAGAATAGGTACCTTTTAAAGGAACAACGTGCTTGCTTCCGGCATATTCTACTTTCCCCGAGAATTGTCCTTCGAAATAAGTGCCAAACGACTGAGGATATTGTGTTTTAACAATAGGTTTCGTGTAGCTTACTTTGGTCTTTTCGCCGGTATAGCCTAAATAAGAGTTGGACTGATCGTTTATTACGTAATGAAAAATAAGATCATCGTTCCGGTTTACATTAATAATTCCGTCCGAATCAACCGGATCAATTTCAGATAATACGTCTTCTGCGTCTTCTAAAACAGCAAGATTGCTAAAGTCCCAAACTTGGTTGCTACCGGATTGACCCGGATCTGCGTAATCTACATGTATTGATTGGTGATTAAGTTCGGAAATAAAACCATGAGATTCTTTCGTTAACGTTACTTGCGAGTATGCTACCGAAAAACTAATCAAGCTCATTAATAGAAAAGTAAATATTTTCTTCATATTGCTAATTTTTTATAGGTTTATACTAATATTGATTTAAACAAAATATTCTCTGTAAGTGTTCTCTAATGCTTATATTTCTTTCTGAGTTCAAAATTACATCCTTTTTTTGAACTATCAAATTATTAAACTACTAAATGTTACGAAAAGGGTTTTAAGGATGAATACTATTTCCTGACTCGTTTTTCGTTTTTATTGACGTAATCTTTCCAGCTGTTATACTTATTTGCCGATTGCGGACGCCCCGACTGGAAATGATGACAAAGTGCCGCCGCCAAACCATCAGTAGCATCTAACTGAGGAAGCATTAGTTCGTCCGGAATTTTAAGGTATCGTTGCAACATATTAGCTACTTGTTCCTTAGATGCTCTTCCATTTCCGGTGATCGACATTTTTATTTTTAACGGAGCATACTCGAAGATGGGAATATCTCGCGACAAAGCGGCTGCCATTGCAACTCCTTGTGCTCGTCCTAATTTTAGCATACTTTGTACATTCTTTCCAAAAAAAGGAGATTCTATGGCTAATTCGTCGGGAAGAAACTCGTCTACCAAACTAATAATACGTTCAAATATTCGACGAAGTTTAAGATAATGATCATCATATTTGTTAAGTTCCAAGATTCCCATTGCCATCAATTCCGGCTGATTGTTTGTAATTTTCAACAATCCGTATCCCATTACCGCAGTTCCCGGATCAACTCCTAATATTATCTTTTCTTTGATCATAAGGCAAAGGTAATGATTTTTCACAAATGCGGTTTTATGACTTTGTATATTTACAATAAATATATTACCTTTGCGCCGTTGGTGCGATAAAGCTACAACTTGAATCAGGTTTACGCAAATAGAAATAACTTCAAAACCCGCATCAACAAAGAGATCAAGAAACTACGGGGCATTAGCTCATCTGGCTAGAGCGTTAGACTGGCAGTCTAAAGGTGATCGGTTCGAGTCCGATATGCTCCACAAATAACTATTCCTGCATTTCAAAAGATGCAGGAATTATTGTTTATAAAGCCATTTGTTTTGCAAATATTTTTTTGCAACTCTAAATATAAGTCCTACCTTTGCACTCGATTCTGCAAAAAGATCGTTTTGTAATCCTCATCGGAGGGCAAATAAAGATGCCGGATAAGATGACTGGGTAAAACCAATCAACTTATTCGTCTTTTTTTTTATAGTATTTAAAACCTTTAATTATAAACGAAAGATGGAACGTGATGCAATTGATTTCGAAACATTAAAAGTTTCTAAACTATTTAGGAAATTGTTTTTCCCCACTTTAATGGGAATGCTTAGCATATCGGCAGTAACTGCTATCGATGGAATATTTGTAGGTCATGGAGTTGGTAGTGATGGAATTGCAGCTGTTAATATTTGTGTCCCCTTGTTAATGCTTTTTACCGGTCTTGGACTTATGATAGGTTCGGGATGTTCGGTTGTAACATCGATACACCTTTCAAAGAAAAAATATAAAATAGCAAGACTTAACGTAACACAAGCCTTATTGTTCGTAACGATTGTTACTGTAACTTTTACCGCCTTCATTATGATTTTTCCCGAGCAAACCGCTTTTTTGCTTGGTTCTTCCGAACAACTCTTACCGATGGTAAAAGATTATTTGCTTTGGTTTATTCCTTCTTTGACATTTCAGATGTGGATTTCGGTCAGTTTGTTTATTATCCGATTAGACGGAGCTCCTAAACTGGCGATGTATTGCAGTCTTATTTCGGCAGTAGTAAATGTTGTTCTCGATTGGCTATTTATTTTTCCATTAGGTTGGGGTGTAATGGGAGCCGCTTTTGCAACATCAATCAGTATTGTTACAGGAGGACTTATCGCAATTATTTATCTTTTGTTCTTCGCTAATAGTCTGCGTCCGCATCCGATTAAAATAAGTAGAAAGAGTTTATTGTTATCCTTGCGGAATATTTATTATCAATGTCGTATAGGTTCTTCTTCTTTTTTAGGAGAAGCTACGCTTGCTATGCTCATGTTTATGGGAAACTTGGTATTTATGCACTATTTAGGAGACGACGGAGTGGGTGCTTTTGGCATTGCATGCTATTACTTGCCCTTTGTTTTTATGATTGGTAATTCGATTGCCCAATCGGCTCAGCCAATTATTAGTTATAATTTCGGAGCAAAGAAGCCTCATCGGGTTGCTTCTACTATTAAAATATCTCTTTATACCGCAATAATTTGTGGAGTTATTGTAACTGTTGTTTTTCTGTTTTTCCCTAAATTCTTAGTTAGTTTATTTCTTGATACAAATAATTCGGCAGCTCTGATAGCAATCAATGGTTTTCCGTATTTTGCTATTGGTTTCATTTTCTTTATTATGAATTTATGTATCATCGGCTACTATCAAAGTATGGAAAAGATAAAACCGGCTACCGGATTTGCCCTTTTGCGGGGATTTATTTTCCTAATACCTTGTTTCCTTTTAACTCCAAAGTTATTAAACGAGCCGGGTATTTGGTTAGCCCTGCCTATCTCCGAGATATTAACTATGGTTTTTATTATTATCTATTTCTTATACTTCCGCATTCGAGACAAGAAAACAGCCTCTTTGGAATAAGAGGCTGCTCGAATTATTAAGTAAGTATAACGACTTTTATTGCTTTTCTTTCAGTTGATCCAAATCGATTGCAAAAAAGCTATTATCTTTTTTTGCATATAATACACCATCTATTAAGAAAGAATCGGAAGGAATGTCCAATACGGCTATTTTTTCTCCATCGTGGTTGTATATTTCCGTATAATGATTCCTGGAAAGGAAAAGAAAATCATCAGAAGATAGCTTATTTACATTTAGTTCGGAGGAATTGATTATTTCCGAAACGTTCAAGTCTTCGTCAATAGCTAAAACATGACCGTCTTTTGTGTGCACAAATACTTTATTTAAATCCGAATCAATCAAACGATACATCAATTCATCTTGACCAGCTATGAAAACTTTATCATCAACAAAGTGGGTTATTTCGCCAAACTGTTCCTCAGAACAAAATTTATCGAGCAACAATTCGCCTGTTTTTGCAGAATATTTCCTCATTCTATTTTTGAAAAGAAGATAAATATTATCGCCTAATCGCTCATAATCAAAAATAGGATCTTCCTTTTTGTCCAAAGTAACAAGGAATTTTTGGAAACCTGAGTTTTTATCATAGGCAGTAATAAAGGGAACTCCCATATCTTTACGAACTCCATCCACATAAGTCCAGCCTCCGTTTATCAAAAAAACCGTACTATCATTCATAAAAATAAAAGATTTGCTGGTATCTTTATTGGGTAATGGTTTTCTCCAGTCTATATCTCCGGTGCTTTTCTCTAATCTAACGATCTGTTCTTTCGAAGCAAAATAAATAAATTTATCATCTAATAGGACATTTGATGATAAATCACTTATCACATCATATCCTGTTGAATAAAAAAACACGCCAAACAACAAACCAGTTGCAATTCCTGCTGCATTAATTGCAGTAGATCTTTTGTAACTTCTTTCTCCGGTTTTTACTTTATAATCCCAACCTTCTCCATTTCGTAAGTTTATTGTATGCAAACCATCTGAGACGACGACCAAAACAGAGTCATTCATGTAAAATGTATCAGACCAACCATAGTTGATATTCAAACTCCTTGTCCATCTTAATTTACCTCGATTCAAATCGGCGCCTTGAAGTTCGTTGTATTTCTCATGTTTTTCCAAATTATATCCTATTCCTATATTATAATGAGGGTCGATATAATTGATGTTACTCCTAAGTTCCCACATCTTTTTACCAGTATAGGCATCCAGTCGTTGTACTTTTCTTTCATAGTTAAAGATTAATGTATTATCGAATTGCAAAATACTTTCTTTCGAATACGATATTTTTTTAGACCAAAGTAGTGTATCATTATTTATATCATACTGGAAAATTTTGCCGCCATTGCTTAAATCCACTCCGTTTTGCCTTAAGTTGCGCGATTGAATAGTTAAAAGTCCTCCATCTTTATAAAGAAAAGCTTCATGAACACGTTCGGGAAAAATATATTCCGTACCAAGTATGTGAGTTCCGTCAACAGTTTTTCCAATAACACGTTCGTTTTTAAGGACTAAGTCTTCTTTCTTTTTTGCAGAAGCAGTAATTGTAAATAAAAGAGAAAGCGTAATCAATATTAATCTCATAAGTTTATGATTTTAAGGATTTATAGTTTCGACAAAGGTAAGTTTATTTTTTCAAATCAAAAAAGGCGGATAATTGATATTCCTGTTTATTGATTCAATGTTATACCTAAAAAGAGATGGACTACTCTCACGAGCAGTCCATCTCCCTTCTTTTCTTAAATTCTTTATTTTCTTTTATTTTTGTCCTTGTAGTTTATCTACTTCTTTGTTTATGTCTTTTTTTGTTTTATCTAACGATTCTTTTATATCGTTTCCAACTTCATTTGCTTTGTTTGAGATTGCATCTCCCAATTCTTTAGCATCTTCTTTGATTTGTTTAACGTCTTCTTGGGCCGCTTGTTTTGTTTCTTCCCAAGCTTCCTTTACGTTTTCGGTTGCAGTTTCAGTAACTATTTGTGTTGTTTCTTTTGTTTCGTCTAATGATTCTTTTACATTTTCGACTGCTTTGTCGGCTGCTTTTTCCACAGACTCTTTAGCATCTTGCAAATCCGGACGAGGATCATTTTTAGTTTCCTTACTACATGCACTCATTGCGAATAACATTCCTGCAACTAACAGGAGACTCATCATTTTTTTCATCTTCTTTATTTGTTTAATTGTGTTTATTTGTTTTTACTTATGCTTTTAGTTGCGTTCGGTAATATAACAAGAATGATATGATTTTGTTCAAGATGAAAAAGATTATAGATCATTCAACAAGAGTTCTACTGCTTTTTCGATCTGCTGATCCCTTCCTTTTGTAAGAATCTGCGGATCGTTGGCAATTTTATAGTCTGGTTCTAACTGTTTATTCTCTAAATATGACCCATCTGATAGTTTATAACCGGTAACCGGAATACCAAAAAGCATGGTTGGGTCTTGTAATGTTTCCCAATTTACACTAGTCATTGTACCGGGAACAGGCATTCCTACAAGTTTTCCTATTCCGTTATGTTTATAAACCCAAGGAGTTCCATGTGCATTGGAGTAATTTGCTTCCCCAATAATCATAATAGATGCTTTATTCCAACGGCGACTTGGCATATCGCAAGCTTCTACATCACGGACTACTTGTGTGAAATATTTTTTTCCGCTAAATAGTGTTTCAATGTCTTCGTGTAATCGGCCTCCACCATTAAAACGAGTGTCGATAACTATCCCTTCTTTATCGTTGTATTTCCCAAGTATATCGGAATAGACCGTGCGAAAGCTTGGGTCGTTCATGCTTTGAATATGCACGTAACCCAAACGACCTTTCGAAACTCGTTCAACTTCTGCTTCACGTTGTTTGATCCAGCGATTATAAAGCAAACTATTTTGTGCGCCATAAGTAATTGGTTTGATTACTTCTTCCCATCTCTCGCCCGTTTCGGGGTCGAAAAAAGAAAGCAATGTGTTTTTTCCTGCCACTTTATTAAGGAAAGGGAAGAAATCTTTTCCTAATTCTATTTTTTCTCCGTTGATCTTTTCGATGATTATTCCTTTCTTTGCCTTGCTGTTATCTTTATCAAGCGGTCCTTTTTCTAGTATTTCATCGATCAACAAACCGTCTTTTTCGTATTTCCAGGAAAAGAGAATACCCAAAGAAGCCGTTTCGTCCGAATTAGTTCGCCCTCCCGAAAACGAACTTCCGGTATGAGATACATTCAGTTCGCCCAACATTTCGCTCAACATTTCTGCTAAGTCGAAATTATTATTAATGTATGGCAAAAATTTCTCATATGTTTTCTTCATCAAATCCCAATCAACCCCATGCATTGATTTTACATAAAATCGTTTTTGTTCTTCTGTCCAGACATGATTGAACATATATTTTCGTTCGGATGCTAAATCCATATCAAATTGTGCGGATACTGCTATCGATTCTTTTTTGTTTCCTGCCAAAGTTATTTTCTGAGGATTTCCACCTAACATAAATAACGTCTTACCTTCTTTGTCTAATTGAAGCGATCCATTTCCTGCATTTTTAATTTCTAACTTAGTTTCGCGCGAACGAGTATTAATAGACCACAGATCATATCCACTTTCAAAGGAGGCAAGATAGTATAACTTGTCTCCGTCTTTGTTCAACATGGCATCGCCTAAGTTAGAAGAGTGTGGAGTTATACGAATAATCCGGTCTTCAATATTTTTAAGTTCAACAAGAATGTCTTTGTTTTCGTCTTTCTTTTCTTTATCATCCTTGTCGTCTTCTTTATCTTTTTTAGCGTCGTCGTTTTTCTTTTTGTTCAGTTTCTCTTCTTCTTGAAGCAACTTATAGTCGTCTTCGCTCAAACGATACTTGTCGTATGCTTTTTGATTTAAGAAAACGATCATAACATCATCGAGAGATCCCCAAGAAGCATGGTTACGCATACCATATCGTTCGGAAGAAAATAAAATTGCGTTGCCTTCTAAGACAAACTTTGGGTTTCTGTCTGTGTAACCACTATTGGTAAGATTTGTAATTTCGCCACCTTCTGCGCTAACCAAGCCTATATCGGTATAAGGATCGTGTTTGTTTGCGGTATAAGTTAAGGTAAACCATTTGCTATCGGGCGACCATTGATAAGAAATACGCCCTGTTGTGCCCGGATGATAAGATCCGTCGGTGATCATTCGAGTTTTCTTGGTTTCAAGATTGTATACCATCAATTTTTTACGGTCTTCGATGAAAGCAATCTCTTTACCATCGGGCGAATATTTAGGATACATCCGTTCTTTCGAGGCATCATTCAGAAGAAGTTCTTCTTTTACAAGTGTAGCATTAAAGAAATAGTTTTCTTCTTCCCTTTCGATAGTGGCTTTGTAAAGGTTCCACATGCCCGACTTTTCCGATGCATAGATCAATGTTTTACCATCGGGCGAAAAGTTTGGAGAATTATCTTGTTCGGCCGAGTTAGTAATTCGTTTTGTGTACTTATATTCTGTCGAAGATACAAATATTTCTCCCCGAACAACCGAAGCAACTTGTTTTCCATCTGCGGAAACTGCCGACGCTCCACCTCCTCTTATTGGAGAAGAGTCGTTCTTTTTGTTTTCTTCGGCAATATTTATTTTCACTTTATTAGGTTTAGATGTATTACCTTTTACGTATATCTCGCCGTCGTATCCAAAGCAAAGCGTTCCGGTTTGTGCTATAGATAAGAAACGAATAGGATGAGTTTTGAAATTAGTTTCTTGTTTTACCTCCAAAGGATTTTCAATTGGGAAAGAATATACGTTAAACGATCCCGAACGTTCGCTCAAAAAATACACAGTTGTATTATCCGGACTCCAAACCGGGTTTGTATCTTCGCCCGGATTATTGATTAAATGAGTAAACTTGTTTTGAGAAAAGTCGTACATCATAATATCTCGTGTTACAGAAGAAGTATGATGTTTGCGCCATTGGTTTTCTATTCCGGTTTTGTTTTGGTATATCATTCGATTTCCATCCTTAGACATCGAGATGTTTTCGGCATGAGTTGCCAAAAGTTGTTCGGGACGCCCGCCATGAATCGATATTTTATACAGCTCGTTAAAAGGTCTGTACGGGAAAGCAGCACTCTCTGCCGGCAATTGAATATTAGCACCATAAAGAATAGATTTTCCATCGGGAGAGAAAGAGTAAGGATATTCGTTTCCGGAGAAAGTAGTTATCCGGCTAACATTTCCTCCTTCTGCCGAAATCAAAAATAAATCGAAATTTCCAAAGCGATTGCTTGCAAAAACAATTTGTTTTGAGTCGGGACTCCACACCGGCATATAATCATGAGCTTCGTGCATTGTAATTTGCCGGGCATCTCCTCCCCCACTTGATACGGTATAAATATCACCTTTATAACTAAAAGCAATCATTTTCCCGTCGGGAGATATGGAAGGATACCTCATCCAAAGAGGATTGGCAAACAAGCTGCTTGACAAAAGCAGAAATACGAACAACAATTTAAGGGTTCTCATATGTAATTATATTTATTGATTAATCGATTTGTGCT
This sequence comes from Bacteroidales bacterium OttesenSCG-928-M11, assembly GCA_030265685.1. Lineage (GTDB taxonomy): Bacteria > Bacteroidota > Bacteroidia > Bacteroidales > Azobacteroidaceae > Azobacteroides. The sequence goes on along the minus strand of JAJDGO010000013.1, from coordinate 12,727 downwards.
TCAAAGATATAATAAATTCGTGGGCTACGAAACGATAGTCAAAGAGAAAATGAAAGTTTTACTAGAACTTTACTCAAGTTTTACTAGAACTTTGCCTAAGTTTTACTAGAACTTCACCCAAGTTATACTAGAACTTCACCCAAGTTATACTAGAACTTAAGCGATGTTTGAGTATTACTTGGCAAAGGAAACAATTATTAAGGCATCCTTTCGTTATAAAACAATAACAAATAAACAACTAAATACGGTAATACAATGGAAAAGACTTGGAGATGGTTTGGCAAAAAAGACAAAATAACGTTACCGATGCTTCGACAAATAGGAGTAGAAGGCATTGTTACGGCATTACATGATATACCGAATGGTGAAATTTGGCCGATAGAAGCTATTCTCGACATGAAGAATTACATAGAAGAGGCCGGATTGCGTTGGTCAGTTGTCGAAAGTCTTCCTGTTAGTGAATCGATTAAATACGCCGGAGCCGACAGAGATCTACTGATAGATAACTACATTATCAGCTTAGAAAATTTAGGTAAAGCCGGAATCAAAACCATTTGTTACAACTTTATGCCCGTTTTAGACTGGGCGAGGACAGACTTAAACCATATTTGGAGCGATGGAAGTTCGTCTCTTTACTTCGATCGAGTACAATTTGCATACTTTGATATGTATATTCTCGAACGAGAAGGCGCAGAAAAAGATTATTCCCAAGAAATCATCGACAAAACAAAAGACTTGGACAAAACAATCAGCGAGTCGGAGAAAGAACAACTAATCGAAAATATCATTATTAAAACTCAAGGTTTTGTAAATGGCAATATTACGGAAGAAGATAAACAACCGGTTGCCTTATTCAAACAACTACTTGCCCTATATGATGGTATTGATCGGAAGGCATTGCGTGATAATATGAAATACTTTCTTGAAAAGATCATGCCTATATGCGACCAGTACGAAATAGACATGTGTGTTCATCCCGATGATCCACCTTATCAATTATTAGGATTACCACGAATTGTTACAAACGAAGAAGATATTGAATGGTTTCTAAAATCAGTTGACAACACTCATAATGGATTAACGTTTTGCGCAGGCTCTTTAAGTGCCGGAATACACAACGATGTGCCCGCTTTGGCTCGTAAGTTTGCCTCCCGAACCAAATTTGTTCATCTAAGAAGTACTAATGTTTTCGAAAATGGAAACTTTATCGAGGCCTCTCACCTTGAGGGGCGTGGGCATCTTATTGAACTTGTTCAAATATTCGAAAAAGAAAATCCCAATTTACCCATGCGAGTTGATCACGGTCGTTTGATGTTAGACGACGGAAACAAAGCTTATAATCCCGGATACTCGTTTGTTGGTCGTATGTTTGCCTTAGCACAAATGGATGGTGTTATGGCAACTATAAAAAAATTGAAACTATAATCGCCAACTATAATTCAAAGATTGAGATTGAGATGATGAATATAAATAAAGAAATACTTCTTATCACACAAAAAATCAGAACCTTGTCGCGCAACGGACTTGTTTATGTCGACAACGAATACGACAAAGAGCGGTACGAAGAACTATTAAAACTCAATGATCGACTAACAGCTCTCGTCACTAATCAAACCGAAGAAGCAATTCGTAGTACTTATGTCTTGGAAAAAGAGTATACGACACCGAAAGTAGACGTCCGTTCTGTTATTTTTAACGAAAAAGACGAGATACTTTTAGTAAAAGAGCGGGCAGATGGACTATGGTCTTTGCCGGGAGGTTGGGCAGATGTGGGCTTTTCTCCCAAAGAAGTGGCCGAAAAAGAAGTAGAAGAAGAAACCGGACTAAAAGTAAAAGCCGGCCGACTACTCGCAGTTATGGACAAAAAGTGTCATAATCATCCGCCGGCAAACCATTATGCCTACAAAATATTTATTCTTTGCGAAATAATAGGAGGTCAAATGAGGGAAGCATTTGATATTCTCGACAAAGGATTTTTCAAACAAGACTCGCTTCCGCCTCTTTCCGAAGAAAGAGTTTTGCAAACTCAGATCGATTTGATGTTCGAATATAAAAACGATCCAACAAAAGCGGCCTATGTTGACTAAAAGGTTTTACAGGCAGTCAAACTTTATCTAAGTTTTCGTACCTTTGTCTTCTGAATAATTACTAACTACAAATCAATGAATACTATAAACAAAAAAGGGAAAGGCATCTTCGGATCACTAAAAGGCTTTTCCCAAGCCTTTTGGGTAGCAAACTCGGTCGAACTATTCGAACGAATGGCATACTATGCTTTCTTTATTTCACTTACTTTATACTTATCCAATGTTTGGGGATTTGGAGACTTCCAAGCAGGAATAATAGCCGGAACATTTTCCGCCCTATTATATTTGTTACCTATGTTTTCGGGAGCGCTGGCAGATAAAATAGGTTTTCGGATTTCTATTATATTTGCCTTCAGTCTTCTTACGGTTGGATACATAGGATTGGCTCTTCTTCCCACTTTCTTGGAGAGTTCGGGCTTAGTTACATACGGATTCGGAGACAATACAAGGACTATTTTTTCAGGATTAGAAAATAGTGTGGCACGTTGGTCGTTTATTCCCGCCCTGCTCTCAATAGTTTTGGGAGGATCGTTTATTAAATCGGTCATATCAGGAACAGTAGCGAAAGAAACATCCTCCGAAAACCGGGCAAAAGGCTTTTCTATTTTCTATATGATGGTCAATATCGGAGCATTTACAGGAAAAACCGTAGTAGATCCTTTGAGAAAATCATTAGGAGATAGCGGATTGATATACGTTCAGTACTTCTCCGGGATCGTTTGTTTGATTGCTTTGATCACCGTGTTTTTTCTTTATAAAACGAATAAAGAACAAGGGAAAGGAAAAAGTTTCGGAGAAATTTGGAATGGCTTAGTAAAAGTTGTAACCAATGGGCGATTGCTCGTACTTATACTAATTGTTACCGGATTTTGGATAGTACAGCAACAGCTTTATGCTTCGATGCCGAAATATGTTATCCGAATGGTAGGAGAAGATGCTTCTCCTGGGTGGTATGCTAATGTAAATCCACTGATTGTCGTGTTTTGTGTGAATTTTGTAACCAGTTTGATGAAAAAAAGAAGAGCTATTACCTCCATGACAATAGGAATGTTTATCATCCCATTTTCTGCTTTAATCATGGCGGGAGGTAATCTGATCGGAAACGACTATATCTTAGGTCTACATCCGGTAGCATTTATGATGATATTGGGTATTATTTTCCAAGCATTAGCCGAATGTTTTATAAGTCCTCGTTATTTCGAATACTTTTCTCTGCAATCCCCGAAGGGAGAAGAAGGACTTTATCTCGGATTTAGCCAACTACATTCGTTCTTTTCTTCTATCTTTGGCTTCATCTTAGGAGGTGCTTTGTTAGAAAAGTTTTGTCCGGATCCTAATTCCGTACGGTTTATGGGGGATACTTCTTCTTCCGAATATATAGCAGCTACGGCAAATGCACACTACTTATGGTATTTCTTCGTAGGAATAGGACTTGTTTCGGCATGCGCTTTGTTTACTTACGACAGAATTACAAAACGGAAAGACAAACAAAAACTAGTTTAAACTGAAATGGCCAAAATAATAGTTTCGGTAACAAACGATTTGTTGACAGACCAAAGAGTACATAAAGTATGTACAAGCTTATTTCAAGCCGGACACGAAGTAACTCTTGTGGGTCGCAGGCTTGAAAACAAATCAAAACTAAGCAGAGAGTACAAAACTTTCCGTATGCCTTTACTATTTAATAAGACTTTTTTGTTTTTTACGGAGTATAACATACGTCTGTTCTTTTATCTACTTTTCAAAAAGGCTGATTTATTCCTCTCGAATGATACGGATACTTTACTCGCTAATTACTTGGCCTCGAGCATTAGAAACAAACCTTTGCTATTCGATGCCCACGAAATGTTTCCGGAATTACCAGAACTCTTCGGACGACCCAAAGTAAAACGCATTTGGGAACGTATAGAAGACTTTATTTTCCCTAAATTAAAATACAGTTATACCGTTTGTCAATCCATCGCAGAGGAATATAAAACCAAGTATGGAATAAACATGGAGGTTGTTCGCAACATTCCTTTCGAAAAAAAGAAACAATCCATAGCAAAACCAACAGAAAACGAGAAGCTAAAAAACAAGAAAATAATACTTTATCAAGGTGCGGTAAACATAGGAAGAGGAATAGAATGGATGATTGATGCTATGACTTACTTAGACGATTACGTATTCTTGGTTGTAGGAGGAGGAGATATTTTAGAAGAACTAAAAGCAAAAGTTGACAAACAAAAACTAAACGATCGAGTTATCTTTACCGGACGCGTCCCTTTCGAAGAACTTTCGTCATATACTACAATGGCAGATATAGGTATTAACCTTTTAGAAAATAAAGGTTTGAATTATTACTATTCTTTACCTAACCGCATTTTCGACTTAACAAGAAACTGCATCCCCATATTAGCGACAGATTTTCCGGAAGTAAGACGAATCGTTCAACAATATAACTTAGGAATACTCATCGATCACTATGAAAGCGAATATTTAGCCGAGAAAGTGAAAGAATTAATGAATAACATTCCTCCGCTTGAAGGATTTCATCAAGCAAATAAAGACTTAACTTGGGAAAAAGAATCAACCACAATATTAAAGCTTGTTGACAAAGCCTTGAGAAGACTTGTATAAATTACCAATACAAGCTTATAGTTTATATTGCTTTTTAAGTGGAATTCACTATCTTTGCGATGTTTTATCCGGAAAATAATATGGAAGATATTGTATACTCAAATTATACCATCGACTTTGCACGAGTAGCTTTAGAGTATTGTGTATTTGTTGAAAAAGTAAAAGAAACAGATAAGAAAACTTTTGTCGATAATATGACCAAAGTACTTCCTTTGCTTTATCTAAAAGCGTCTGTTATGCCCGAAATAAAAGACGACTTCGAATCGGATCTAGGAATAAAAGTAACAGAAGACTTATATAGTAAGGTACAAGATACTATATCTGAACTATTAAAAGAGGATGATCTTTATCTCGAAACGTTTCATCCCGACATAAAACTAAGCGATTCGCCCGTAGCAGTAAAAGTTTCTGAAAATTTAGCCGACATTTATCAAGACTTAGGCAATTTTATCGGAATATTTAAGAACGGACATAAAGAAACAATGAATGATGCTTTACTATTATGTATTGAGAACTTCAAACAATACTGGGGGCAATTTCTTGTTAATGCACTTCGGGCTCTGCATCATATCAAATATAAAGAAATAGAAGAATAACATTAGTGGGAAAGACTATAACTAAAGAAGAAATATCCAAGTTTGAACTGGAAGAATTTTCCGGTAAAATTATCGTTGTCGAATCAGAAGAAGAGGCAGATAATGCTGTTGTTTACCTATCTACCTTTCCTCGTTTAGGATTTGATACGGAAACCCGGCCTACTTTTAAGAAAGGGAAATCAAACGAAGTAGCTTTAATTCAATTGGCAACCGAAGAAGTTTGTTTTCTTTTCAGACTAAACACCATCGGTTTCCCTAATTCATTGAATCAGTTATTGTCTAATCCCGACATCTTAAAAATTGGTTTATCCATAAAAGACGACTTTTCGACCATAAGAAGACGTATTTCTTTTACTCCGCAAGGATTTGTTGAACTACAAACTATGGCTCCTCAACACGGAATAGACGATATTAGTTTGCAAAAGATGTATGCTTTGTTATTTAACAAAAAGATATCGAAGAACCAACGACTAACTAATTGGGAAGCCGAAGTATTAACCGAATCACAAATAAAATATGCAGCCCTAGATGCTTGGGCTTGCTTGAAAATATATGATGCATTATGCCATACAAAAAAGTATTCTTGAACAAAAAGAAGGAAGAATCGCTAAAACGTTTCCATCCTTGGGTATTTTCCGGAGCAATCCATCACACAAGTGAACCTTTAGAAGAGGGAGAAATAGTTGAAATATACGACTCGAACAACAATTACATTGCCGTAGGACACTGTCAGATAGGTTCAATTGCAGTAAGAGTCCTTAGCTTTAATCAAAAAACAATCGACACTTCTTTTTGGGAAAACCGAATCAATGCGGCTTATCAACTAAGAAAAAGCATCGGTTTGGCCAACAATCCAAACAACACGTATCGATTGATTCATGGAGAAGGAGACAGTTTGCCCGGATTAATTGTCGATATATACGGCAACACAGCCGTTATGCAAGCACACTCTCCCGGAATGCATGTTCAAAGAATTGAAATAGCCAACGCTTTGAAGGAAGTTATGGGCAATTCGATCGAAAACATTTACTATAAATCAGAAGGAACGCTTCCTTACAAAGCAGACTTAGGAGCAGAAAACGAATATCTTGTAGGAGGTGAATCTTTAGTTGATTATGCTTACGAAAATGATTTTAAGTTTCATGTAGATTGGGTTAAAGGACAAAAAACAGGTTTTTTTATCGACCAGAGAGATAACCGCAGTTTACTGGAAAAATACTCCAATGGCCGATCGGTGTTAAATATGTTCTGTTATACAGGAGGATTTTCTTGCTATGCTATGCGAGGAGGCGCCAAACTGGTACACTCTGTTGATAGTTCGGCAAAAGCAATTGCATTAACAGATAAAAACATTGAGGCAAATTTCCCAAATAACGACAATCGTCATCAATCTTTTACGGAAGACGCATTTAAGTTTTTAAACAAAATAGAAAAGGGCGAGAGCATATACGACTTAATCATTCTCGATCCACCCGCTTTTGCTAAGCACCGCAGTGCTTTAAAAAACGCATTACAAGGTTATAAAAAACTAAATGCTGCGGCTTTTGAGAGAATAAATAAAGGAGGAATTGTATTTACATTTTCTTGTTCGCAAGTAGTAAGCAAAGAAAGTTTTAGATTAGCCGTATTTTCTGCTGCAGCTCAATCGGGAAGAAAGGTAAAAATACTTCATCAGTTGTCTCAACCGGCTGATCATCCTATAAATATATACCATCCGGAAGGAGAATACCTAAAGGGTTTGATCCTGGAAGTAGAATAACATTTGGTTAATCTTTGTTAAACATGAGAAAAACATGCCACAAAAGTATGTTTTATAACATAAAAACATATATCTTTGCACTGTGTTTTTCATGGTATTAGATTTAAGGTTAACAATGAAGATTGGTTGTCGGGATGACAACCTTTTCTTTTTTAAATAATCAATACAACTACTCCGTCTGTTTACAAAAAAACACAACCCGCATTTCCCTTATTTTTTCAAATTAATTTCGACTTTTCATTACTTTTGTCGTATAGTAATAAACGAAAACAACCGTGATTGACAAATCAAGTTTAAATAAACTCATAACTGCAAGTAGACAAAAAGACGAAAAAGCTTTTCGATTGATCGTAGAAGAGTTTCAAAGTTTAGTTTATTCAATATCATTCCGACTATTATGCAACGAAGACGAGGCAAAAGATATTACGCAAGAAACATTTATCCGTGTCTGGATTAACCTGAATAAGTATAACTCGAAACAAAAGTTTTCGACTTGGCTCTATACAATCGCAACAAACCTGTGTCTTGATAAATTAAAGCGACAAAAGTATTTCCAGAAAAACGACATGTCGGAAACAATATTGACAACAATAGCCATTAAAGATGATACGGAAGAGAAGATACTCAACCAAGAACTGCTTGATTTGATTTCGTCTTTTACTCAAGAATTAACTCCAAAACAAAAGATAGTTTTCACATTGCGCTATTTAGAAGAGCTGGAGATAGAAGAAATCAAACAAATAACAGGAATGTCGTCCGAGAAAATAAAAAGTAATTTGTTTTTAGCTAAAAAAAATATTCAAAATAAAATCGAAAAAATATATCGCAATGAATATAAGTGATGAAAAGTTCGATCATTTAGTCGAAAAAATAAAAAAACAGCAGCCGGTAATGAACGAGAACAAAGAGCAAATCGATCATATCATGCAAAAAATACATCATATAGAAAGAAAAAAAACATCCTTTCTTTACCTCTGGACAAAACGATGTGCGGCAGCAGCTCTTATTTGTTTGCCAACTCTATTCTTCGCCGAAGAATATATCGCTTTGTCCCGCTCGGAAGATATACCTTCCGGGATGTTTACAAAAATAGAAAACGCAAACCAATACGAGTGCGCAAAAGAAAATCAAAACAACCTCCAAATATATCATTGCTATATTTCCACAAAATATCAAGAAAAAAACAACATCAAACAACTTATAAATCATTTTCGTCATGAAAACAATAATTAAATTTGCCGCAATACTGATAATAAGCTTATTTGTTACTTCTTGTAGCAACAATCATGAAATGCTGACCGTAATAAATCCGGATGGTTCTTGTTGTCGTGAGTTTTATTCAAGTGTCGATTCGGTTTTTAAATCCGGTAATATGGACAAAAATCACAATCCTTTTCCAATAATTATCGACTCTACTTGGAACATCTCCTACCCTTTCGACGAATCGCAAGCATTTGTTCGCCGCAATTACCAATCAGTAGAAGAATTAGCCAATACTTTCAAGCTAAAACCATCGCACAGTTGGAGCGATTTGAATATAGAATATCGATTTAATAAAAGTTTCAGGTGGTTTTATACTTATTATGATTACAGCGAAACTTATCCCAAGATAGAAACAAGCTTTAGTCCTTTGAATGAATTTATGGAAGATGATGATATTGATTTTTGGTTCAACGGACAACCCAACTTAACGTCAGGAATGAATGGTATAGAAATGAAAGAATATACCGAACAGCTATCAGACAAATACAATCAATGGCTGGCCTATAACTATTGGATCGCGATGTACGAAATTCTTGTCGATCATTACGAGGTATTTGATTTGTCGGTTTCTAAAGAAGATTTTGTTTTGATGCGCGATTCTTTGTTCCATAAAATTAAGTTCTCAGACCTTATCAACACAGAAAATAATGCATATATAGGAAAAAAAATGGATGAGTTATTAGTTAGCAACAAATTCACCTCATTTTTCGAAGCAGCAGATAGTCCGATAACGAAATTTGATGATGATTTTTGGAATCAAAAATTCATGAAATACATGGAAGAGACTTTTACATTTAAACTATTAATGCCTGGAAAAACGCTAAAAGCTACTAATGCTATCAACCAAAACGACACATTAATATGGCGTCTTACAGCATATAGAATGGTTTCTGATAGTTATACCATACAAGCACAAACAAGAAAAGCAAACATTTGGGCTTTTATCGTAACCGGATTATTTATTGTTCTTGCCGGAGTGATTGTATTTTATAAAAAGAAAAACAAATAACTTGGATTATTTTCTGTACAGAGAATGAAAGTTTTCTGTACAGAAAATATATATTCTCTGTACAGAAAAGTTTTTAAACAGCTTATATTATTGGAAAGAAATAAAAGAAGTTCACCTGATTATGGCTTTAAGACAACACCGAGATTCTTCTTTCCTTCGATCTTAATAGTCAATGGTTTCTCGAATCGAACATGTCTTAGATATTTTGTTTCTGCCAATGCCGGTTGTGTATTAAGAAATGCCTCATCAAAAACACCTTCTCCGTTTACGTACGAATTAACTGTAAAATAACCGACACCAAACGAGGTCAGGTTTTGAAAGAAGTGGGTTCCCTGACTTGGTTCAATCCGGTAATTTTCTAGTCCTGACTCGACAATAAGTTTTGCATTAAAGATATAAGGCCACTTAACAGGTATGCCTAACCAAGCATCACTTGATCCCCATCTACCAGGACCTACGAGAATATATCCTCTATCTTGCTCGGCCATTTGCTTATTCCATTTTTCTATCTCGTATGCTATTGCCTGATTATTAGCAGCAGAAAAGCAATCTGTTTTGACATAAATAATATCATATACGTCATTTGTGATTCCATGTCCAAGTGCATTGGGTGAGTATAACAATGTATCTGCCGGATCAATACTAGATAAATCTTCTTCCATCATTTCTTTGCTATCAACAATAGGTCGTATTTGTAAAAGATAGAAAGTTCCGGAGATAGATCCGTCTGATTGTTTCTCTAAGTTAACGGCAAACTCGATCTCGATAGACCGCCCCATTTCTTTTTGTCCCAACTTTAATACATAATCCAATATACCCGCCAGAGGAAAAATACCATTTTCTAAAACACCTGCAAAAGTAACTACCTTGCGATTCTTTCCCGGATAAAATCCATCTAGTAATACTTGGTCGTAAGGATCGTATGTTGATGTGATGTATTGCAAAGTTCCATCTTCTTCGGCGTCTTTTACCGGCAATTTATATAAATTATATGTTTCATCAACCGAAAATTTATCGAGAGATAATGACTCTAAGTTCAGTGCATAAAACTTTGTTTGTGTTTCTTTCAGAGCCATATCCAAAGAACTGGTTTGGATAATATTGTGAGGATGAAGCGGAGAAAAGCGAAGAGTTACTCCCCCGTCGACAATATATTTGCCAAGTCCTAAAGCAATATTTGCTATTCCGTCTTCCGGCTTTTCGTCTCCTACGGGATAAAAGTTCAAAGAGCGGGCAACACCCGAAAAAGTTGGGTAAAAACGTTTTCCGCAAGCTTGACCTACTACTTCCTGCAAAACGATTGCCATCTTTTCTTGATCGATCAGATTTTGTGTAGCCGTCATATAAGCTTTACTATCTTTATAAAATACCGAAGCGTATACCCCTTTTATAGCATTACTTATCTTCTCAAGCATTTCGTATTGGTCGTCAACCTTAGGTATCATGTAGGTATTATATATTCCGGCAAAAGGTTGATAGTGCGAGTCTTCCAATAAACTTGAAGAACGTATAGCGATAGGTGTTCTTACTACATCAAAAAAAGCAATCAAGTCTTCTACTAAAGTTTTGGGGAGGCTTGCCCTTAAAAAGTATTTCAACATTTCTTCGTCCGAAAGATCTTGAAGAGCAATATCATATAGATCGTTTGATTCCATAAACTCATCAAAAATATCGGTTGCCAAAACAACGGTCTTGGGTATTCTTACCATCGAACCCGGAAACTTGGCTTCTAATTCCCTTTCTTGTCGCTTGATCATTTGCCCCATAAATGCCAATCCCCTACCTTTTCCTCCAAGAGAATCTTCTCCGATACGAGCAAAATTGGAATATTCGTCGAAACGATCTTTCTCAAAGACAGCAACAATACCCGAATTTTTCATTTTTCGATAACTAACAATAGCATCAAATATTACTTTTCGAGCTTCGTTCATATCTTTATAGTCAGAGACATCAATTCCTTTCAAAAACTCGGCAATCGGAAACATGGCACGAGAATAGAAAAACCGGGAAAAGTGATTATGAGACAAGTGATAAATCAAAGAATCTTCGGGAATAGAGAATATCTTTTGTTGCAAGTCTTTTAAAGACGTAATATGCATAACCTCTTTTTTTGTTATCGGATCTACAATAACAAAGTCTCCAAACCCAAAATTATTACTGATCTCTCTTCGTAAGTCTTGAGGAAATGTTTTAGAATTTTTATCAACAAAACTACATTTCAACTCCTCTGCATATACTTTGTTGCTCGATTCGGACGAGTCGAATATAATAGGAACAAATCTATCTTCATTTCTTACACGACAAGCAAACTTATATCCTGCTAAAGAATCTTTTTTTCCGTTGCGATGAAAACTCATATCGCAAACAATTCCAAGCATGTTATTCTTGAAACGTTCGTAAAGCATTTCGGCTTCTTCGTAAGAACGAGCCAAAAGGATCTTAGGTCGTCCACGCATTCGTAAAGTTTGTTGGTGAGGATTCAACGCTTCTTTTGAAAACTCTTTCGATTGTTTCAAAACAAATTTATAAAGAAGAGGCAAAGCTGAGGAATAAAAACGGATCGAATCTTCAACTAATAAAATAGTCTGAACGCCGACCGACTTTGTATCGTCGTCAACATTCATTCTATCTTCCAAGAGTTTAATTATAGCGAGTAACAATTCAGCATTACCCAACCAGGAAAATACATAATCTATCGACGAAAGATCTTCTTGCGAAACCCGTTTAGTTACCTCTTGCGAAAAAGGAGTTAATACAATGATTGGAATCTCCGGGTAAAGCGACTTAATATGATTAGCCGAAGCAAAAGTATCCAAATCATCCATGTTAGGCATACAAATAACCAAGTCGTAGTTATTTTGCTCTAATGTTTGCAAAGCCTCTTTCTTTGTTGAAACCTGTGTAAATCTGGGCGGATAACGTAGTGAAAGTGATGTGTACTCATTAAATATTTGCTCGTCAATTCGCCCATCGTCTTCAAGCATAAAGGCATCATATCGTGTCGCAATTAGTAATACATTAAGAATCCGCTTGTTCATCAAGTTGGCAAAAGACGTATCTTTAAATACCAACTGTTTTATATCATTTTGTTTATCCATTACTTGTTTTTCTCATATAAGATACATACTTTTGCTTTACAAATATAGAAAGAATAACTGTTTATAATAACTTTCAACAGAAAAAAATTAACTACCATGAAAACAGAGCTTATTTTACAAGCTTTAGAAGCTAAACATCCAGGGGAAAACGAGTACTTGCAAGCAGTTAAAGAAGTTCTTCACTCAATTGAAGAAATCTATAACCAGCATCCTGAGTTTGAAAAAGCAGGAATCATTGAGAGAATCGTAGAACCGGATCGTATTTTTACATTTAAAGTGCCTTGGGTTGATGATAA
>JAJDGO010000012.1 GCA_030265685.1 Bacteroidales bacterium OttesenSCG-928-M11 | reverse complement strand
GTTCCCGGTGAGCGGAAGAATTACTTATGAGAACTCTAATTTTCCTGTAGATAGTGTGCTGATATATGTCGACGGAATGCCGGCCAATTTAGATGGTAAAATGGTTATGACCAACAGTCAGGGTGAATACACCGTAGATGTACCTATTGGAAGTCACTTTATCAGTGTTGAGAAATCTGGACACAGCTTTGTCAACGGAGGTCGTTTCCCGGCGAATGAGCTAGAAAAATACAACTTCCAGACATCGTTAAGTAATATCAATTTCAAAGATTTAACTACTGTTCGTATCGTCGGACGTGTTGTCGGTGGTCAGCCACAAACTGACAAAGAGCTGGGATTCGGTTTGAGTGAATCAAATATCGGAAAAGCAACGATCAAACTCAGCACGGTAAATAATGTCTACCGACTCAATATGAACGATCAGGACTCCGTAATCTATAATACCATCGATGGAAAAGAAAGTATAACAACCTTCAAGCAGGCATTAGCAGGAAGCGAGATAGAGATTGAAACTAATCCGATAACTGGTGAGTTTGTGACAGATCTTCCGCCTGTACAATACAATGTGTTGGGTGTGAAAACCAAAGACTTTGAAGATACCGGAGCCGATACCGACGTGGTTGACTTCAGTTACAGTAAGCGCACGTTTGATATCAATCCTATATTGGAACAAACCATAGAATACACCGACAGCTTGGGTATTGTCCATAGGTTCCAGACTCATGACTCGCTGCGTATCACCCGCTATAATGAACCCGAACTCATTGTTCGCGATTTGGAGAATAACGATGGAGCCTTTGGAGAAAAGACTTATACCTATATCGAGGAGGGAACTGGCAGGAAAGAAGAATTAGAACTCTACACTATCAATCCCGATGGAACGGTCACTTACACTTTGGGAGCTCCTGTATTCAATCAGGACGCAGGACAGTACAATTGGGAAGTATCTGCTTTCGAAAGGTATGTCAACCACGATGACGAAGCGAATCCTTGGGAAGAAACAGTACCTCTGGCAGAAGTAGAGATCAATATCAACAATGGCCTCTCTTCTCTGCGGGTAGATATCGACACTACACAACTTAATAATCCGACTACCCTAACCGCTTCGCAGAAAGTACTCCTATTGGATGAAAAAGGGAAAAGTAAGTACAGCTTTATGACCGGATTCCCCAATATCAATGGAGATAATAAATTGGCTGCTAAACTATCGTTCGAGAAGAATGGAAAGACAATCTCTTGGGAAATGGATGGCTATATGTTGGGATTCGTGCCTAGCGACGGTAACAACTTTGTTACCAAAGGGCCTGATTATGTTGATATCGTACTGAATGACCCTCCGGGATCCAATAGTTATGCCTATATAGAAAAAGGCTCTTCGTACTCGACTACGCAGACCCGAACGGATGAAGTGCATGCAACGGAATCGTTCAAAGCAACCATCATGCCTTGCAAGAAAATGACATCCGGGACGGGATTTGGGGTCTTCTTAATCGAGGATGCCAGTGTTTATGGAGATATTGAGCTTGGAACTGAGATAGAAGAGAGAACTGGGAAAAACTGGGAACGGACCAATACTACTACATTCAGTCAGAGAATACAAACTAGTGGAGACCCCAACTATGTAGGCAGCATGGCCGACGTATTCATTGGAAAAAGCACCAACATTACATTCGGTAAAGTTCGTAACTTGACTTTCTTCCCTGATCCCAATCAAGGAATACCTTTGGGCAATACGGGTTATAGCCTCTACACCAAAGAGACTACTCAAGCCAATATGGAGTTTGATACAAACTTTATATTCACTCAAGAATACATTATCAATACTTTGATACCTAACTTGCGTTCACTTCGCAACAGTCTCCTGATTACGGTAAGCAGCATTCCGTCCGAAAGTTCATTGAACTTCGGAACAAAAGAACGCCTGTATTATACGACCTTACCTGAGAGTGATCCCGAGTTTGGAAACCCTGAAACATATCATATTTTCTTCCGTCCGAACCTTGTAGAGAATAAACAAATAGACGAAATACTACTGTATAATTCCTCTATCCAAACATGGGAAAAACGGATCGAAGAGAATGAGAAAGCCAAAGTAGACCTGTTCGCTCAACGCGATAGACTGGAAACCGAAAGAGATGCCAAGGTATTTGAAAACATCTCCTACGATGCAGGGACATCCCTTGAGAAAGATGTGGAAGTTGCCTACGAAGAAGTATACATGAAAACCTCTTCTGTTGATGCCAGCGGATCAGTAGGAGGAAATACCGGATTTCTTCTTTCAAGGTGTGGCTTTGTATTTGAAGCGGAAGTAAAAGTTGGTCGCAATCAGGAGAATGGCGAAGGTAGTGGTGTAAGCGAATCGGTGAAGTTTGGCTATGTTCTTTCGGAAGATGAAAGTGTGTTGTTTGCAGGAAAAGATGCTCTCACTATCGATGTGTACGGTCCTTCCAACGATCGCATGAGAAACTTGGTGAACGATCCGAATAATGAACTGCATCACCTCTCCGGATTTACTTTCCGTACCCGTGCCGGACAAACCTCTTGTCCTCACGAGCCGGGCGACCATACACTCTATTATATGGATGATCAGGGAGATCCGCTTTTATTGAATTACGGAACATTCCAAATCGAGAAACCGGAGTTGTATATCGACAACAAAAAGCACTCTACAGCCGAAAATATCCCGGCCGGCCGCGCCGCAACCTTCACCTTGCAATTGCAGAACAACAGCGATGCCAACCTGGATGTTACCTATAAGATCTATGTTGATCCGGCTTCCAATCCCGATGGTCTGATTCTGGAAATGGATGGAGAGCCTTTGGTTACCGATCGCCAGATACGTATCAAGTATGGGGAAGAAGTAACAAAAAACCTAAAGGTAAGACAAAGCAGTCTGGATATACTGGAGTATGACAGCGTAGTTATTCGCTTAGGTTCGGTGTGCGATATCGATTCATATGTCGAAGCCAGTCTGGGCGTCAAATTCACTCCCTCTTCCTCGCCTGTATCGCTGACAGCCAGTACCCGATTGGCTAATCGTAAGGCTCTGGACGAAGGAGGAAAGATCAATTTTGTTATCTCCGACTATGAACGCAATTTTAAGAACTTTGGTTGCATACGACTGGAATACAAACTGGAATCAAGTGATATTTGGATCCCTATCCGGGAGTTTGTCAATGACGATACCTTGTTTCCAATCACTTCCTCCGAGCAGGAATTGATTACCGGATCAACGATCTCGTATGATTATTATTACAATGAAATTGAGCCGGCCGACGGAACTTATCTCTTCCGGGCAGTATCAATAAGTAAAATCGGATACGAAGAAGTTAGCTTTGCAAGCGATGAGATTCGTGTAGTAAAAGACGTCCGCGCTCCCCAATTACTGGGCAATGCCTCTCCCGTAAACGGCATACTTGCTGTTGGAGATGAGATTTCACTCACTTTCAGCGAAGATATCCAAAGTGGACTCCTAACAAGTGATAAATTTTCGATAACTGGTATCCTCAATGCGGACATTCGTATAGAGCCAACCGTGGGATTAGCATTTACTGGTATAGAAAATGCTCATACCGAATTGCCTATCAATACAGGAGGTTCATTCACTATCGAAAGTTGGTTCCGACGACCCGGTAATACCGCAGGTACCTTGTTTTCTTATGGAGAAGGAAATAATCACATCTCCTTGAGCTTCGATGCTGCCGGGCATGCCGTTGTCAAAATTGGCGATGAAGTGAAAACTTCCACTAAAACGATCCAAGCTTCCGAAGTTTGGAAATATGCCGGACTCTCATACAATCGTGCTGCCGGGACCGTATCCGTATATGTGATAGAAGAGCCCACTACGATTGATATGTTTATCGATATGGCCTTTACCCAAGAACCTTCTACGCAAGGGAAACTGTATATAGGTAATAATTCCGCAGGCAACAGCGGTCTAATCGGGTCGGTAGCCCTATTGCATTTCTACAATATCAATAGGACGTCAACAGATGCCGAAGCTTCTAAATATGAAGTCAAATCAGGTAACGAGCCTAACTTGATCGGACATTGGGAACTGGAAGAAGGAGAAGGCAAGATTGCTAAAGATAAAGCACGCTCACGACACTTGACACTCAACACCGATTGGTATATTTACCCAAGAGGAAAGTCACTTACACTCAATGGAGCAAGTGACTATGCCCGGATCCCGAGTGGTACCTTCCCATTCCGTTCTTACGATGACTTTACCTGGGAATTCTGGTTCAAAGCACCTCAACAAGGCGCCGCTACTTTACTCTCCTGCGGATTGACGGCTTACATCGGTTTCGATAATGATCATAAGCTTATCTTGACTACCGGCAAGGGAAATACCTATGTATTATGCAACGATAATCTCTTGGATGACCAATGGCACCACTTTGCCCTATCTGTAAAACGAAACGGTATGTTGCGAGCGTTGGTTGACGGCGCGGCAACTGCATCCATCAGTAGCAACCTCTTCGAGGGATCTGTAGGAGGTGGCTACTATTACTTAGGTGCTAAGTACACTGAACCCGAAGGTATGACTATGCAAACAAGCGAATATTTCAAAGGAAATATCGATGAGCTACGCGTATGGGGTGCTGCTCTCACCACTGAGGCCATCCTATTGGATAAGAACAGCAAACTACGTGGAACCGAAGCCGGACTTAAAGCTTATTATCCGTTCGAATCATATCAAAAACGTGACCAATTGATCGAAGTGTATGAGAGCCTAAACGATGTAGTCACTCCTACCAATAAGGTTGAAAACATGACTAGTACTAGCAATGTAGCAGCTCCAATGAAAGATGCTCGCCCGGTGAAAGAAGTTCCGTTCTCCTTTGCAGCTTCCGAACGTAAAGTTGTGCTCACCATTACGGAAGAAGAATACCGTATAGACAATGTGGTTCTTAAAATCACCGCCGACAAGGTTCTAGATATGAACAACAACCCTTCAAACGCTTTTGCATGGACTGCCTATGTTAATCGCAGTCCGCTTAATTGGGGAGCCGATGCTGTTGATATACTCATGGAATATGGAGATATACGTTCCTTCAAGACAATGATCAGCAATAATGCAGGAACTATTACCGACTACTATATCGACGGATTACCAAGCTGGTTGACAGTATCTTCTACTTCAGGAAGCTTACAGCCATTGGCTACCAAAGAACTAACATTCACCGTTGCTCCCGATGTGAATATAGGTAGTTATGAAGCAGCAATAAGTCTGACCGGAGTGAATAATGTGTCCAAAATACTCCCTGTTACCTTGAAAGTGACCGGTGTACAACCCGACTGGATGGTTAATTTGAACGACTTTGAACAAACCATGACCGTAACAGGACAAGTGCAAATAGCTGGTGTTGTTCAAGAAGACGAGGACGATATTTTGGCTGCTTTCATTAACGATCGATGCATAGGAATTGCTTCGCCCCAATACGAACCATCTTACAACTCATACTTCGTTTATATGATGATTGGAGGAGACGATGAACATGACGGAAAGGAAATTTCTTTCAAACTATGGGATGCAAGTACAGGAAATACTTATCCAGTACTGGAGCAAAGTCGAGTAGGAAGTCCGATAAATATTCTCTTTACAGGTGACGACGTACAAGGAAGCCCTGATCAACCGATCTGTTTCAATGCCTTGAATGTGATTGAGCAAAGCATCGCTCTGAACAAAGGTTGGAACTGGATATCTGTGAACGTACAGAACAATAATCCCTCACTGATCGATCAGTTGAAAGAGAATACTGTCCATTTGGCATCACAAATTAAAGCCGGTGACGGTAAGTTCCTCAATAATGTAGAAGACGAATGGATCGGTTTGATAACAGATATTGATACTGAGCACATGTATACCTTGAAAGCTGATGGAAATGAATCAATCCGAATAGTAGGGCAACCGGTTAAACCTGGTGAAACTTCTATTACTCTCTTGCCAAACAGATGGAGTTGGATCGCTTATTCTCCTCAATTCACACTGCCAGTAAAGGATGCATTGGCAGGAATATCCGATCCTATGCTGAACGATCAGGTCAAAGGGCAACGAGGCTATCGGATCATGTCGTCGCAAGGGTGGATAGGTAGTTTGAGTTCCATGGAACCGGGAAGAGGATATAAATACAAATCAGGGAACAATCAAGAAGTTGTATTTCACTATCCAACCACTTCAGCTGTTTTGAGAAGCCCGATGAAAAACTCAACTCATAAACCTTACGAATACCGATGGAATGTTGATTGTTCCCGATTCGATTATAATATGACGGTGACAGCTTCATTGTTTATCGAGGACGAAGAGATTACAAGCGGACTTTACGAAGTGGCTGCATTCAGTGGAGATGAGTGTCGTGGTAGTGCTATAATGGAATATGTAGAAGGATTTGATCATCCGTTTATGAACTTCCTAATGGTGTACGGAGAGAAGAGCGAACGAATCGAATTTCGTATCTTTAACCACGCCACAGGAGAGATACATAAAGCGAAAGAGGTACTCGTTTTTACTCCTGATGCTATTCATGGAACACCAGATGAACTTTTTGCTTTGACGGTTTATACTCCAACAGGCATAAATTCGGGCCAAGCAAGTGTACTTT
This sequence comes from Bacteroidales bacterium OttesenSCG-928-M11, assembly GCA_030265685.1. GTDB lineage: Bacteria > Bacteroidota > Bacteroidia > Bacteroidales > Azobacteroidaceae > Azobacteroides. The sequence goes on along the minus strand of JAJDGO010000012.1, from coordinate 32,743 downwards.
CTCTTTATCCCAATCCGGTGGAAAAAGAACTCTTTATTAATCATAATTTAGGAACTTTGGATAAAATAGAAATTTCCGACATAAGCGGGAAACAACTGCTGATAAAAGATAACTTCGATCAGCCATCTGTAGATGTATCATCTTTTAGTAAGGGAACCTATCTTGTCCGGATCATCTCTGGTGAATACAACAGTGTTCATAAATTTATCAAGAAGTAAAGATTAAAAAGCATAGCACATGGATATTTATCCATGTGCTATTTAATCAGAAACGATAATGGAAAATACCAAGAACAAAATATTATTACTATTGATTCTTCTTTTTTCAGGAGGTTCATTATGGGCTCAAAGTCATTGGGTTCCTAACATAGAATCGTTCGAAGATTATATGACTATCACTGGTTATATAGAGATGAATGGTTTCGAATTAGAAAGTACTCAATACGAGGTAGGATGCTTTATCGACAACGAATGTCGAGGGACTTATCGACTGGAAGAGAAGATGTATCTGGGACACTCGCACCCTTGTCTCCTTTCGATATGGGGTAGCGCCACCGACAACGGCAAATCGATAACGCTGAAAGTTTATGATCATGAGAATGGAGGAGAATATGAAATAGTAGAATCTTCCCTCTTCCAATACGGTGATGGAATAGGTATCAATGCCCCCTGTCGGTTTACTATCATAACCGAACCGTTATATTCCATTATGCTTTTGAAAACGGATAATGGGATGGTTTCGGCAGATAGAGAAAGCGCATTCCAATATGAAGTAATTACACTGAGTATAGTTCCCGCCGAAGGTTATGAGTTGGATAGTATCGCAGCCTGCAAGGCAAACGACACTTCGATTTCTGTCCCTCTTATGGGAGATGGCAATACCCGTACTTTTACCATGCCGAACCATCATGTAAGTATAGCGACGGTATTTAAGAAGACTCAGGCGACGCTTGACGCTGAAGCTGTAATGGCTGCTGTTGACTTGATCGAAGAACAACCCTTCGACCTTAGCCAGGCTGAAGGAAATACCGAAGAAGAGCTTACCGCTTGGTTAGTAGAGCAGTTAAACCTGTTGTTGGAGGGCACGGGAATCATTGTTATGGCAAATAATATTATTATCGATAGATTTACGGCAGCCGTAACAGGAAACGAAGATAATCCTTTGGGAACGAACGGAAGTTACAATTTTACCGTGATCCTTTCTTTGGGCGTTAGTACTGCTTCGGCAAGCCAAGATGGTAACAGCATCATTGCTACACCGTTCGCTTTCAGTGTAAATATAAACAGTACAACTAATGGTTCAGTCACTTCAAATAAAGAAGTAGCATTAGAAGGAACTAACATTACACTGAGCATAGTTCCCGCCGAAGGTTATGAGTTGGATAGTATCGCAGCCTGCAAAACAAACGATACTTCGGTTTTTATTCCTCTTATGGGAGATGGCAATGCCCGTACTTTTACTATGCCAAACCATCATGTAAGTATATCGGCTTCATTCAAAAAAACACAAGACACTTTAGATGCAGAAGCCGTAGTGATTGCCAAAACAACAATCGAAAGCAACTCTTTTATCCTTACACAGAAGGAAGGAAATACCGAAGAAGAAGTGAGGAGCTGGTTGCTTGCGAAAATCAATCTGCTTCTATCCGAAACAGGTATATTGTTATCCGAAGCGGATATCATACTCGATAGTTTTGTGGCTGCTGTAGCCGGATCAAAAGAGGAACCTTCAGGAATAAACGGCTATTTCAATTTTACCGTTTATCTTTCCAAAGGAAATCAATCAGATTCGACTGATCCCCTTCAAGGAACAATAACAGCAATGCTGTATGATGGCGTAGCTCTGAAAGATGTCGCTTCCAATGATTTGCAAGCAGTTATTGTTGACAATGGACTTTTGATTCGCAACCTTATTCCCGGCGAAATCATATACATATATAATATGCAAGGACAACTATTACGCAAAGAAAAGGCTTTCGAAAACGAATTATTTGTAGAATTGTTCAAGCATGATATTTATATCATTGTAAACGGATCGAAACAGATAAAAGTAATTTACTAAATAACACTTACTATATTTTCAACCTTCGGAAAGATCTTTTACGATGATTCCGAAGGTTGATTATTAATTATAGTTATCCGACTTATTTATATTATTTTTTAGCGATTGGATTTTTATCCGGGTAGTCAATAGTATAATGCAATCCGCGACTTTCTTTTCGTTCCATTGCCTGCTTAATAACCAAATAACCTACATTGATAATGTTTCGTAGTTCACAAATATTTTTTGATACTACTGACCGGACAAATAAATTTTCGGTTTCCTTAAATAGAATTTCTAATCTATCCATTGCCCGTTTTAGCCGAAGGTTGGATCGAACGATTCCAACATAATTAGACATAATTTCTCCAACTTCTTTTGCGCTTTGAGTAATTAATACCATTTCTTCGGTTAACGAAGTTCCTTTATCGTTCCAAATAGGAATACTTGTTTGGAAAGTATACTTATCTATATTTTTTTTCGAATGTTTAGCAGCAGCATCTGCATAAACAATTGCTTCGATCAAAGAGTTTGATGCAAGGCGATTAGCTCCATGTAATCCCGTGCGAGAACATTCTCCTGCAGCATATAAACGGTGAATGGAAGTACAAGCATTTGTATCAACAACAATTCCTCCACATAAATAATGGGCGGCAGGCGCAACCGGAATATATTTTTTGGTTATATCAATACCTTCTTTTTTGCAGTGCTCATATATATTGGGGAAATGAGTTTTTGTTTCTTCCGGATCTTTATGTGTTACATCAAGGTACACATAATCATCCCCTTTGCTTTTCATTTCTGTGTCGATAGCTCGAGCAACTATATCTCGTGGAGCTAACGAACCTCTTTCGTCATATTTATGCATGAACTTTTTTCCATCGCGAGTACGCAAAATTCCTCCATAACCCCGCATAGCTTCAGTTATAAGGAAAGAAGGACGTTCCATTGGATTGTAAAAAGCGGTTGGATGAAATTGAACAAATTCCATGTCCATTACTCTCCCTTTAGCCCTATACACCATTGCTATCCCATCACCTGTTGCTACAAGAGGATTAGTTGTTGTTTGGTAGATATTACCAATCCCTCCCGTGCAGATCATAGTAACTTTTGAAAGAAAAGTTTGTATTTCCCGGGTATCTTCATTTAATACATAAGCGCCATAACATTCAATGCCCGGCGTATCTTTTGTAACAGTCTTCCCTAAATGGTGTTGTGTAAGTATTTCGATAGCGAAATGATGATCAAAGACCTTAATATTCGGATGCCTTTTAATGGCTTCGATAAGACTTACCTGAATTTCTTCGCCGGTATTGTCTTTATGATGTAATATACGAAATTCGGAATGGCCACCTTCTTTGTGTAAATCGAAGTTACCCTTTTGATCTTTATCAAAATCTACACCCCAATCAATCAATTCCTTGATTTGAGCAGGAGCTTCTTTGACCACTTTTTCTACTACTTTTTTATCACAAATTCCATCTCCGGCAATTAATGTATCTTGTATGTGTTTTTCGAAATCATCTAAAGGAGCCGAAACAGAAGCAATTCCTCCTTGAGCATAAAAAGTATTAGCTTCTTCTAAAGTTGTTTTACAAAGAAGAGCAACACTTCCGGTTTCTGCCACCTTCATCGCATAACTTAACCCGGCTATACCGGATCCGATAACAAGAAAGTCAAATTTATGTATCATATAACATCTGGATTTCGATTGCAAAAGTACGATTATCTCCCGAAACAATCTAACTTTATTATAACTTGATTTCGAAACAATCGTTTAGACGAATATCTTCAGACGAACTTCCCACCATAACTGTGAACATTCCCGGCTCAACAATAAACAGATTTTCTTTATTCCATAATCCCAGATCATTGTTTGTCAGTTCAAAAGAAACTATTTTTTCTTCGCCGGGGAGTAAATGGATACGTTCAAAACCTCTTAATACTTTTACGTAAGTTGTTACGGAACTAACTTCGTCGCGAAGGTATAGCTGAACAACTTCATCGCCGGCCAACTTTCCAATATTCTTTATTTTACAACTTATTTCAATTGTTGACGGATAATTATTTGAGATAATTAATTCACTATATTCGAAGTTGGTATAGCTAAGTCCGTATCCAAAAGGATAAAGAACTCCACTGGCACGAACAGTTCCATTCGAGTCGGAACCAGGTTTAAAAGGAAATGCAAAAGGAATTTGTCCAACTGATTTAGGGAAAGTAACAGGTAGTTTCCCTCCCGGATTATAATCTCCCCATAAAACTTGAGCAATTGCCTTTCCTGTAAATTCTCCGGGAAACCATGTATGTACAATAGCCGGAATATATTTATCTGCCCAATTAATTGTTGATGCCCGACCATCTAAAAGAATAAGAACGATAGGAGTTCCGGTTTCATAAACTGCTTGTAAAAGTTTTTCTTGTCGTCCGCAGAGATCGAGATTTGTTCGAGAAAAACTTTCACGTACTGTCTGTTCATTTCCCCCTAATACAAGGATAGCAATTTCCGATTCTTTGGCTAATGCTACAGCTTTGTCAATCAAAATTTGTTCTTCTTCATCCAAAGGGACATCAAATAATTCACTATCCGGAAAATATTTATCTATTATATCACAGCCTTTGGTGTAGTTTACTTCCGTACTTTCCCCTACAAAACTTTTTATACCTTCGTAAACCGAATTTATTGGAGCATTTGCCGGGCCATAACGGCAAATAAGGTTGCGAGTTTCATTGGCATTAGGTCCGATAACGGCTATCTTTTTATAGTTTTTAGAAAGAGGGAGCAGATTGTCTTCGTTTTTCAGCAGCACAATCGATTGTAAAGCTGCCTTCAATGAAATATCTTGATGCTCTTTTGAATGAACAATTTTATCAACTTGCTTAATATCTCCTTTATATGGGTTGTCGAACAAACCTAAAATAAACTTTACTCGTAACACTTCCTTTACTCGTTGATCGATAACATCAAGGGATATTTTATTTTCAGCAATAGCTTTTCGCAATGGAAGAATAAAATCTTGGGGAGGAGTAAAGTTAGTTCGGACATTTAACCCTGCTTTGGCAACTTGCGCAACAGCGTCTTCTATTGTCGGAACAACTTTATGCTTGCTTAATAAGTATTCAACCGCTTTACTATCCGAAACAACATACCCATTAAATCCCCATTGTTTACGAAGTATATCGGTTAAAAAATAATAACTTCCTGATACTGGCTCTCCATCATAGTCATTGTAGGAGCTCATTATACCTAAAGCTCCCGCATCTTGAACACCTTTTCGGAAAGGTTCAAGGTAAAGAGTTCGCATTTCACGAGGAGCAACGTGTGGATCGGTACGGGTATCTGCATCACGTCCTCCTACCGGAATACTATATACTGCAAAGTGTTTAGGTGTAGAAACCAATCCTTTTGCCTGTAAACCAGTAATCATTCGTTTACCTAATTCTCCGGTTAGATAAGGATCTTCGCTATAACATTCCACAACTCTTCCCCAACGAGGGTCTTGTGCAATATCTAAAATCGGAGAATAAATATTTGTATAGCCTAAAACAAGTGCTTCTTCGGCCGTTACTTCTGCAATTTCACTGATAAGATCTTTGTTCCAGGTAGCGCCTTGACCACATTGTGCCGGAAACATAGTTGCCCGGTCGTGACAAAGTCCGCGAATTCCTTCGTTTGTAAAATCTACCGGAATCCCTAAACGGGTTTCTTCTACAAACCAACGTTGAATAGTTTGTCTATTTTCTATACTTTTTGAATAAGGAAAAGACAACCGGGAACGATAGCTTCCTAATCCATTGGCTTGCTCGTCTATATTAGCTATACCGTCTTTCCATATTTCGTTTTTCCATTCGGGAGTGGGCAAACTATCTTTCAATACTCTACCGGATCCGTATAAAGTAGCCATCTGGCAAGTCTTTTCTTCCACTGTCATTTGAGATAAAAGATCATTTACCCTTTCTTCTATAGAAACCGAAGGATCTTCGTAAGTATCTTTTACTCCATTCTTATTAAAGTCTATCCATCCATCTTTGTATATACTATTTTTATTTTGCGGATAAATAGTAATATTCGATAAAAGTAAAGCAACAATTATTAAAGAAATACTCTTTGCCGGATAAAACATTCTCATATTATGTATTTAAGAATTAATAATGATCAAAGATATAATAATCTGCTGAAACTTTGTATCTTTGCCTAAAATAAACAAAAATAACAATGACTTACGATCTTGCAATTATTGGTGGAGGCCCAGCAGGATATTCTGCTGCGGAGTTGGCTGCAAAAAGCGGTCTGAAAACTATTTTATTTGAAAAAAAAGCCTTAGGAGGTGTATGTTTGAACGAAGGATGTATTCCAACAAAAACACTGCTTTATTCGGCTAAAGTAATGAATACGGCAAAAGATTCGGCTAAGTATGGAATCTCTTGCGAAAATGTTTCTTACGATTTAAGTAAGATCATCGCACGGAAAAATAAAGTTGTCCGGAAATTGGTTGCCGGAATAAAAGGAAGAATGAATGAAGCCGGAGTAGAAGTTATTATCGGCGAAGCTCAACTACTTGATGGCACTTCTATCGAATGTAATGGATCGACTTACGAGGCTAAAAAAGTAATTCTTTGCACAGGATCCGAAGCAGTTGTACCTCCAATTCCGGGATTAAAAGAAGCAAACTACTGGACAAGCCGTGAAGCTTTGGAAAATAAAGAAGTTCCCGAATCGATATTAATTATTGGAGGAGGTGTGATTGGTGTCGAATTTGCTTCTTTCTTCAACTCACTTGGAACAAAAGTAATGGTAGTTGAGATGATGCCGGAAATATTACCGGGCATGGATCAAGAATTAGCGGGCTTATTACGAACCGACTTGACCAAAAAAGGAATAGATTTCCATATGGAAACCAAAGTAGTTGCGGTTAATGGTAGTGAAGTAAGCATAGAGAAAGACGGCGAAGCAGGTTCTTTATCCGCATCTGTTATCTTAGTTTCGGTAGGAAGACGTGCCGTTGGCAAACAACCGGTTAATGAATATATGCAAACTGAGAATCCAAATATATATGCTTGTGGAGATATTACCGGTTTTTCTATGCTGGCACACACTGCTGTGCGCGAATCGGAAGTCGCAGTCGAGCATATATTAGGAAAAAATCACCCGATGAGTTATAAAGCTGTTCCGGGAGTAGTTTATTCTTCGCCCGAGTTTGCAGGAGTAGGAAAAACAGAAGAGGCTCTTCAAGGAGAAGGAATAGAATATATTGTCAAGAAATTGCCTATGGCTTATTCGGGAAGATTTGTTGCCGAAAATGAAATGGGCTCGGGAGTATGTAAAATTATAGAATCTACCGACGGAACTATACTGGGAGTTCACCTTTTAGGAAATCCGGCATCCGAACTAATCGTTATTGCCGGCTTGGCTATCGAACAAAATATGAAATCGGAACAACTAAAAGCGATCATCTTTCCGCATCCAACCGTTGGAGAAATTATAAAAGAAGCACTATAATTCAAACTTAAATGAAAATAGTTAAAAATATTCTTGCCGGACTTTTTATCTTTTCATCCTTATTTCTTTTTGTCGGTTGCGAAGATGACGATAAAACCAACGAAACGGAGAAAAAAGTGATAGGAACTTGGCAATTAATTTCCGAATTGGAGCAATATCAAGAAGAAGAAAATTCGGAAGTTACCCTTATTGAACGAGAGAATATTTCGAAAGGTCTTATTGTCCGTTTCATGAAAGACAATGAAATGACGATGAGTATTCACAACGGAAGCAATTATGTTGATTATCCGGGCAAATGGTATGTTGATGGCGTCACACTTAATTTCCGTTTGGACGGACAAATTACGACTACTGTTTATACTCTTGTCTTTTATTCCTCGATAGATATGGAATGGCGGATAGATCAGAAAGAAGGTTACTTCGATTATCATTCCGTTCTTACATTTAAGAAGCTATAACAGTTCAGAATAAAAAGCAAAAAAGACGTCTTATCGGACGTCTTTTTTTGTTGTATTTCTCTATTCTAAAAAAAGATACTATAACTTGACTCAAGTTCTAGTATAACTTCGATCAAGTTTTACTATAACTTTGACTAAGTTTTACTATAACTTTTTAAGCGATAAAAATAGTTTGTATCTGATTCACAAATCAAACGATAAAAAGATCTTTTTATCATTTCTGCCAGACCAATAAAAACTCCTTTTTTTTACTTGTCAGTCATCGATATTTGTTGGTTCTTTCCATGAATACAGAATTTATCAGACAACAAATATTGATCCTGTCATATATGTAACGGATTGTAAGATAGGGTTATTGTATTTATATCCTTTAAAATCAAAAGCTTGTTATTGTCAGATTTGATTTCGTCGGTAAAAATAGCTTCTTGGTCTAAGTACTTCTTCCATTAGTCTATTTAAGTTGCAGGCAAGAGAGAGGATGATTTACCTTTGCTGCCATACAAAGATGAAGTTCATACAAAAAAGGTATAGATAAAGGGCATAATAGATTTGATTTTGTGCGGACTTCATCTTTTCTCTTCAAAATTAAACAAGAAAGTATATATGAAACGAATGATAAGTAGCTTAATTCTATCGCTTTTTGTTTTGATAGGAACTTATGCACAAGAAGAATCTCGACTATGGACTTTGAACGATTGTATTGATTATGCATTAGAACATAATATTCAGATAAAGAAAAAAAGGCTTAATTTATTGTCGGGAGAAGAAGACTTGCTACAATCGAAAGCACAACTATTCCCTTCTCTTTCGGGAAATATTTCACAAAATTTCGGAAATTATCCATCTAATGATCGTTCTCCGAATAATAGTTACAACGGTAATTATGGAATAGACGCAAACTGGACATTGTTTGACGGAGGACGCCGCACAACAACCATCAAACAAAACGAAAAACAACAAGATGTAAACGAATTAAATATCCAACAAAACGAAAATGATATACGCATTGCTTTAGTTAAAGCTTATATGCAGGTATTGTATGCTACCGAGTCGGTAAGAATTAATGAAAACACGGTCGAAGTATCAAAAGAACAACGAGATCGCGGAGAAGAATTTTTCAAAGCAGGCTCTATATCTAAGGTTGATCTTACTCAGTTGGAGGCACAATATAGCTCGGATAAATATCGTTTGGTTTCGGCTCAAACAAATCTCGACAATTATAAAATGCAACTAAAGCAGTTACTCGAACTGGATGTAATGCAAGATATTTTGATTCATGAACCAACTTTGAATTATAAAGATGTAATGCAACCATTGTCTAACAAAGAGACAATATATAACACGTCACTGAGCGTTATGCCGGAAATCAAGACGAGCCAATTAAACAAAGAAATTGCCGAACTTGAGGTGAAAAGCGCTCGTGCCGGATACTATCCTTCCCTTTCTTTAAGCGCAGGAATAGGAACTGGTAATTCTTTAGTCAAAACATCTGAATATGGAGAAAGAAGAAACTTTGGAGATCAGCTTAGCTATAACTTTAACGAGAGCTTAGGAGTAAGCTTAAGTATTCCGATTTATAGTAATCGATCGAATAAAACGGCGGTAAATAAGGCAAAGTTGGCCGTGATTACAAACGAATTGGAATATGTAGATACACAAAAGCAATTGCTTAGCACCGTAGAAGGAATATACTTGGATGCAGTTTCTTCACAAAATCAGTATTTAGCCGCTGCCGAACAGTTATTGGCAGTAGGAGAGTCGTACAGTTTAATTGAACAACAGTTTTTTTTAGGAATGAAAAATACTCTTGAACTATTAACTGCAAAGAACGACTTGTTGACTGCCCGTCAAGAAGTACTACAAGCCAAATATATGTCGATACTAAGTATTCAATTACTGAATATTTATCAAGGAAAACCTCTTACTGAGATGTGATAAAAACAAAACAAGAATAGAATATAACCCATGAGCAAGAAAAAGAAAATAATCATTATAAGTACATGCGTGCTTATAGTTGTTGCAGGAGCCTGTTTTTTTATGAAAGGACCCCAAAAAAGTGCTTTGCAATTAGTAATGACTCAGGCAACTCGTAGTACAATCGAAAATTCGGTAACTGCTACCGGTACCGTAGAACCGGTAACAACTGTCGAAGTTGGTACACAAGTTTCGGGAATTATTAATAGAATATATGTAGACTACAACAGTGTAGTAACCAGCGGAATGCTATTAGCCGAAATGGATATGGTAAATCTTAAGGCAGAACTTAAGTCTATGGAGGCAGACTTAGCCAATAGCAAAACTGAGTTTGAGTATCAAGAGACAAATTATATAAGGAATAAAACACTTCATGATAAGCAATTGATTAGTGATACAGAGTTTGAAACCGCGACTTATAACTATGAAAAGGCAAAAAGTAGTTACGAACGCAGTCAAGCGGATATGGTAAAAGTTCGTCGTAATTTAGATTATGCAACAATTACTAGCCCGATTGATGGCGTTGTAATTAATCGGGCAGTAGAAGAAGGGCAAACTGTAGCAGCAGGTTTTAGTACTCCAACTCTTTTTACAATTGCAAACGACTTAACACAAATGCGCGTCATCGCCGATGTTGATGAAGCTGATATAGGTCCAATAGAAGATGGACAACGTGTTACTTTTAAAGTAGACGCTTTTATGGATGATATATTCGAAGGAGAAGTAACACAAGTTCGTCTCGAAGCTACTACTACTTCGAATGTAGTAACTTACGAAGTAGTTATTAGTGCTTATAACCCCGACTTGAAGCTTAAACCGGGAATGACAGCCAATGTTACTATCTATACAATGGAACGTCCGGATGTATTAACTATACCAAGCAAAGCATTACGTTTTATCCCCGACGAAGAGTTATTGAAAGAAATGAACCTAATAGTAAATAATCCGGGACAAGAAACTCCTTCGGGTAAGAAACTTGTTTGGCAAAAAATCGGAAACGAACTCAAAGCTAAGGCAATTACAACAGGAACTGCGGGCCTCAATGTTGTGGAAGTTGTAGACGGACTTTCCGATGGAGAAGAAGTTGTTTTAGAAGTTTCTTCCGATGTAGTTGTAACAAACAATGGTTCTACGGAACGTAGCCCATTTATGCCGGGCCCTCGAAGATAGTAATAAGTATAAAGTGAAATGAATAAAAAAGAAATCATTCGATTGGAAGGGATTACCCGCGATTTTCAGGTAGGAGAAGAAACTGTTCATGCTTTACGAGGAATTTCTTTTACTATTTTAGAAGGAGAGTTTGTAACTATTATGGGAACTTCCGGCTCTGGAAAGAGTACTTTATTGAATACCTTAGGCTGTCTTGATACTCCTACGAAAGGAGAATATTATTTAGATGGGGTACGTGTCCGTACAATGGGTAAAAATGATCGTGCAACACTCCGGAATCAGAAGATCGGATTTGTTTTCCAAAGCTATAACCTCTTAGCAAAGACAACATCTGTCGAAAATGTAGAGCTACCTTTAATGTATAATCCTTCTTATAGTTCGTCGGCTAGAAGGCAAAAAGCAATCGAATCACTAAAAGCTGTTGGCTTAGGAGATAGGCTTAATCATAAAAGTAATCAAATGTCGGGAGGACAAATGCAGCGAGTAGCTATCGCCCGAGCCTTAGTAAATGATCCGGCAGTTATATTAGCCGACGAAGCAACAGGTAATCTTGATACACGTACAAGCTATGAAGTATTAGTTTTGTTTCAAAAACTTCATCAAGAAGGGCGTACCATTATATTTGTTACCCACAATCCGGAGATTGCAAGCTATAGTAGCCGCAACATAACACTGAAAGACGGGCGTGTTGTGAGCGATACTTATAATAATGATATTAAATCGGCTGCCGAAGTATTAACTACTTTGCCAAAGAATGATGATTAATAGAAAATATGAATGGTATAAATTTAATTAAAATAGCTCTCAAGGCTCTTGCAAATAACAAGATGCGAGGCTTCCTTACAATGCTTGGTATTATAATCGGAGTAGCTTCTGTTATAACAATGTTGGCTATCGGACAGGGTTCTAAACGAAGTATTCAAAATCAAATCAGTGAGATGGGTTCAAATATGATTATGATACAGCCGGGAGGAGATATGCGCGGAGGAGTAAGACAAAGTTCTTCTTCGATGGAAACTCTAAAATTGACCGATTATCAAAATATTGTAGATGAAACTCGTTTCCTTTCTGCTGTTTCTCCTACTGTAAATAGTAGCGGACAACTTATCTTTGGGGCAAACAATAAGCCGACAACTGTTTACGGAGTCAACCAAGATTATCTGGATATACGACGTTATAGTATAAATGATGGCGATATATTTACAGAACAAGATATTGCTTCGGCAGCTAAAGTTTGTATTGTAGGGAAAACAGTTGTAGACGAACTTTTTACCAACGGAGAAAATCCCGTAGGAAAGGTTGTTCGGTTTAATAAGATCCCATTTAAAATAATCGGAGTATTGACAAGTAAGGGATATAATAGTATGGGGATGGATCAAGATGATGTTGTGTTGGCTCCTTATACTACTATTCAGAAAAGAGTTTTGGCAATTACTCACATTCAAGGAATTACTTCTTCTGCAATCAAAGAAGAATATACCGATCAAGCGATTGATGAAATTACCGAAATATTACGGCGTAATCATAAGATACAACCAGGTAGTGAGGATGATTTTACTATTCGTTCTATGCAAGAACTTAGTTCGATGATGACTACAACAACTGATTTAATGACTGTTTTATTAGCTGCAGTAGCGGGAATTTCTCTTCTTGTAGGAGGTATAGGAATTATGAATATTATGTATGTTTCCGTTACGGAACGAACAAGAGAAATAGGTCTTAGAATGAGTATTGGAGCAAAAGGAAGAGATATTTTGTCTCAATTTCTGATAGAATCTATTCTTATTAGCGTTACAGGTGGATTGATCGGTGTATTATTTGGGATAGGAGCTGCCTTTGCGGTTAATGCAATAGTGCAATATCCAATCTATATTCAAGCATGGAGTGTGTTCCTTTCTTTTGCGGTTTGTACAGTAACAGGCGTCTTTTTTGGATGGTATCCTGCAAAGAAAGCAGCACAATTAGATCCAATTGAAGCAATACGTTATGAATAATTCGTATATTTGTTTGCATGATTAAGAAAAACTCAAATAAAGAGAGCCTCTCTGTTTTATCAAATAACCCAAGTCGATTTGGGTGGTTTATTCATATCTTCTTTTGGGGAATACTTTGTTTCTTTCCTTTTTTCTTGATAGGAAGAAACTCGGAGTCTGTTTCTTGGATAGGCTATTCTCGTTTCTTGATTATTCTTTCAGGAATGATAATCGTATTTTATGCTAATTATAATTATTTAGTCAAAAGGTTTTTGTTTACACGGCAGATGTGGCAATATGCAATAAGTAATTTCCTGTTGTTCACTATTTTGGTTTTAGTTATGCATTTTATTATGGAATTACTACCGCTAGATGACAATGATCTTAAACGACATGCTGATGGTATTCCTAAAAGAGAACTTTCTCATATTTTAGTTTTCGACTATATTAAATACATATTTATAGCAGCTCTTAGTGTAGCTTTGAAAATGACAGCCAGTTGGTATAAAACAGAAACGGCTCGAAAGGAATTAGAAAAAATACAGAGCGAAGCCGAACTGCAAAATTTGAAGAGCCAACTTAATCCTCATTTCTTATTCAATACCTTAAACAATATTTATAGTTTAATCGCAATCAGCCAAGAACGAGCGCAAGACACAGTACACGAACTTAGTCGTTTACTTCGTTATGTACTGTATGATAGTAGCCAACCGATGGTATCGGTTGAGAAAGATTTTGCTTTTATTCGGAATTATGTTGAACTTATGCGTATTCGTCTCCCAAAACATGTAACTTTAACGATTGATATTAGTTCGGAATCTTCTGCAACACAAATTGCTCCTCTTTTATTTATTTCACTTGTTGAAAATGCTTTCAAACATGGCGTAAGCAACAATAAACCTTCTTTTATTGATATAAAATTAATAGAGCAACAACATAAGATTGTTTGCGCAATAACAAATAGTTATTTCCCCAAGAACGAGCAAGATAATAGTGGATCGGGCATCGGATTAATTAATTTGACTAAGCGCCTTGACCTTTTATACCCGAACAATTATACTTTCGCTTGCAAAGAAGAGAACGAGATATTCTATTGTGACCTTATAATCAATTTATCCGAATTAAAATCATGATTCTTACTTGCAGTATTATAGATGACGAACCTTTGGCAGTTGATTTGTTAGAAACGTATACAAATAAAACGCCATTTTTAGACTTGAAAACAAGCTATAATAGTGCTATTGATGCTTTATCTGATCTAAACTCGGCACCGGTTGATTTATTATTTTTGGATATTCAGATGCCGGAATTAAACGGAATGGAGTTTGCCCGTATGATTTCGGAAAATACACGAATAATCTTTACTACGGCATTTCAGCAATATGCTTTGGATAGTTATAAAGTAAATGCTCTTGATTATCTATTAAAACCAATAAGTTATCCTGACTTTTTAATGTCGGCGCAGAAAGCTCTTCAATGGTATGAAATGGTTAATCAATCAAAAGGGGCAAATCGGACGGAAAAAAAAGAACTTGAAACTATTTTTGTTAAGGCCAATAGGAAACTTATTCAAATAGAATTAGAAAAAATACTCTATATAGAAGGATTAAAAGATTATGTCAAAATATATATTGAAGGACAATCTACACCAATCGTATCATTAATGAGTATGAAAACCGTTGAAGAGATGTTGCCCGAAAGCCGTTTTATACGAATTCATCGCTCGTTCATAGTACAACCTGAAAAAATAAAAGAGATAGATCGCAACCGTATTGTTTATGGTAAAGAATATATTCCTATATCAGAAAATTATAAAGAACGTTTTGTCGAATTTCTTTCCCGTCACTCGCTCCTCTTAGACAAGAGTTCATCCTAAAAGACATTGTGTTTTCAACTTAAACTATTACCTTTGCGATTGAAAGTAACACAAAGAAACAAAATGAAGCTAATCGGATTACAATTGCGTACGCTCTTAATCGTATTATTGACTTCTTCGTTTATTATATCTGCAAACTCCCAAGATCAAAAAAACGATAAAGTTATTTCAATTATAGGAACCGGAGACATTATGTTAGGTTCTAACTATCCATCGGAAGCAAAGTTGCCTCCGAATGATGGGAAACAATTGCTCAGAGAAGTAAAAGAAATTCTTCAAGATGCAGATGTGACATTCGGAAATCTTGAAGGTTGTTTTCTAAATAAAGGGGGAGATGTAAAAAAATGTAAGAGTGCTTGTTATTTTTTTCGTATGCCCGATCGTTATGTAAACTATTTGCTTGAGGCTGGTTATGATGTAATGAGCATCGCGAATAATCATATGGGAGACTTTGGTGCTCCTGGTCGCGAAAATACAGTAAAAGTATTGAAAGAAGCAGGTATAAATTATGCAGGCTTACAAAATGTATGTGAAACATCTCGTTTCGAAATCGATGGAATCAAATATGGTTTTTGTGCATTTGCCCCTAATTCGGGAACGGTTCGGATTACTGATATAGCCAAAGCTAAGCAATTGGTTTCCGAGTTAGACAAAGACTGCGATATAGTTATTGTTTCTTTTCATGGAGGAGCAGAAGGAAGTACTCACAATCGTGTAACTCGTAAAACAGAAACATTCTATGGAGAAAATAGAGGGAATGTATATGAGTTTGCTCATGCTGTAATTGATGCAGGTGCAGACGTAGTTTTTGGACATGGACCTCATGTAGCTCGAGCTGCAGAACTATATAAAGATCGATTTATTATTTATAGCATGGGTAATTTTTGTACTGCTGGCGACTTTAATATAAGAGGTATTAGTGGTTATGCTCCAATCGTGAAAGTTTATACCGATACTGATGGTAAGTTTCTTAACGGGGAAATTATTTCGGCAATACAAAAAGATAAAACAGGCCCGGTCATAGATCCGGATAAAAAAGCAGCTAAAGAAATTAAACGTTTAACCGAACTGGATTTCCCTAAAGCAAATCTGATTATCTCTGATGACGGAAAAATTCAAAGGAAAGAGCTGAAAGACAAAGAGGATCTCTCTTTATTGGAGGAAATAGGAAGTGTATTTTCGGAAGAACATTTGGATTACCTTACCGAAGCAGCAGAAATATATACACCATTATTAAAAAATACTTTAATAAAACAAGAGCTCATAGATTATTCTAAACTGTATTTAGGAAAGCCTTATCGTAGAGGATCGAAAGGTCCTAATTATTTCGATTGCTCTGGATTCACTTCTCATGTTTTTGAATCTTTTGGATATAAATTAGGAAGGACTTGTACTTCTCAAATAAATCAGGGGAAACGAATCCCTAAACAAGAATTAAAGCCGGGAGATCTTATCTTTTTTAAGGGACGTAACAGCAAATCTTCTCATGCAGGACACGTAGGTATAGTTGTTGATAATAACAATGGTGATATTTCATTTATTCATGCAAGTTCGAAAAGAGGTATAATTATTGATAACCTCGAAAAATCGACCTATTATCAACATCGTTATATTACCGGTTTAAGAGTAATATAAAGCGAAAAATTTGGAGTAATATTATTCTAATCAATAAACTACGTATTTTTTATTTTAATCAAGTTGTAATCTATAGATTGCAACTTTCTTTATTTTATGCAAGTTCTGTATTTGCAATTATGTTACAAATAAGTTTCTTTGTTACAGGTGAATTAAGTTTCAGTTAATCGTTTTATTTTGCTAAAAGAATATTTTGCCAGCCTTAGAGTTGGCGATAAATTTGCATATAAAATAATAACAAATAAATAATTACACTATGAACACCGCTGAATTTCAAAACAAAGTATTAGACATCCAGGCCAACATGTATAATTTTGCATTGATGTTAACAGCAAATAAAGATGATGCACAAGATCTATTGCAAGACACTACACTGAAGGTATTAGACAACCAAGAAAAATTTGTGAATAATGTGAACTTTAAAGGTTGGGTAATGACAGTTATGCGTAATATTTTTATTAATAATTACCGTAAGATAGTTAGAAGTCAAACAATTCTTGACCAAACAGAAGATCTTTATCATTTGAATTTAAGTCAAGATTCTGGTTTTGAATCTCCCGATGGAGCAATGAATATTAAAGAAATCAACGGAGCAATTAATTTATTGTCTGATGATTTAAAAGTTCCTTTCTCTATGTTTGTTGCCGGTTATAAATATAACGAGATTGCAGATAAATTAGATTTACCTTTAGGAACAGTTAAGAGCCGAATTTTCTTTGCGCGTCAAAACTTACAGAAACAACTGAAACATATGAGATAGGCGAAAGCTATCAATAGATACAAAAAATGACAGATTGCTTACATATTTAAGCTTTCTGTCATTTTTTTATTATATAAATTGTATTGTCTTCTTTAGAGAACGATATTGACAATTTTGTTTGGCACAACAATAACTTTTTTAGGAGTCTTTCCTTCCATCCATTTTTGAGCACTTTCGTGAGCTAAAGTAGTTTTTTCAACTTCTTCTTTGCTTGCTCCGGCAGGAAAATCAATTGTAAAACGAGCTTTTCCGTTAAATGAAACCGTATATTTTACATTATCTTCTTTCAGATAATTTTCATTAAACTCAGGGAAGCGAGCATCAACCACTGTTGTTGTGTTGCCTAAAGTATGCCAAAGTTCCTCAGCAATAAACGGAGCAAAAGAAGAAATAACAACTACCAATTCGGATAAGATTGCTTTTTTATTGCATTTCAAAGATGTTAATTCATTTACACAAATCATAAATGCAGCTACAGAGGTATTGAAAGAGAAGTTTTCAATATCAGTTCCAACCTTTTTGATTAGTTTGTGTAGTGCTTTTAATTCTTCTTTTGTAGGCTCGTCTTGACTAATGCAAAGTTCACCATTTTTATAGAATAGATTCCAAAGTTTTCGTAAAAATCGGGAGACTCCGTCTATTCCGTTAGTGTCCCAAGGTTTGGATTGTTCCAACGGACCAAGAAACATTTCGTATAATCGTAGCGTGTCGGCTCCAAACTTATCAACAATATCATCCGGATTAACAACATTATACATTGATTTGGACATCTTTTCTACTGCCCATCCGCAGATATATTTTCCGTCTTCTAAAATAAATTCGGCATCTTTGAATTCCGGTCGCCAATTCTTGAAAGCTTCCAAGTCTAACATATCGTTCGAAACGATATTTACATCTACATGAAGAGGTGTTACTTCGTATTGTTCTTTTAAGTTTAGGCTTACAAACGTATTAGTATCCTTAATTCTATATACGAAGTTGGAACGACCTTGTATCATTCCTTGATTGATTAACTTCCTGAAAGGCTCGTCTTCGCACACAGTTCCTAAATCAAATAAAAACTTATTCCAAAAACGGCTATATATAAGGTGTCCGGTAGCATGTTCTGTCCCGCCGATATATAAATCAACATTCCGCCAGTACTCGTTTGTTTCTTTCGATACTAAAGATTTATCATTCTTCGGATCTTCGTAACGAATGTAATAAGCGGAAGATCCTGCAAAACCGGGCATTGTATTCAATTCTAAAGGGTATCCTTTATATGTCCAATCCTTAGCTCTTCCTAAAGGAGGTTCTCCGGTTTCTGTAGGTAAGAACTTATCTACATTAGGTAACTTGATAGGAAGATCAGATTCATCTACTGTATAAGGCATTCCATCCTTATAATAAATCGGAAAAGGCTCGCCCCAATAGCGTTGACGACTAAATATTGCATCGCGCAAGCGGTAGTTTACTTTGATTTGTCCTAAGTTATTTTCCGCAATATATTCTTTTGCTCGTTGAATAGCTTCTTTAACTGTTAACCCGTTTAGAAATCCCGAGTTTATCATGATTCCTTCTTTCGCATCAAAACTTTCTTCCGATACATCTGCTCCTTCGATTAGAGGAATTATAGGTAGATTAAAATGTTTTGCAAAAGCATAGTCGCGGCTATCATGAGCCGGAACAGCCATAATAGCTCCTGTTCCGTATCCTGCTAAAACATAATCTGATATCCAGATAGGTATAATTGTTCCGCTAATTGGGTTAATAGCATATGATCCGGTAAAAACTCCGGTTACCTTTTTGTCTATTTGGCGTTCGCGTTCGGTACGGCGTTTCACAGTCTCAAGGTATTTGTTGACTTCTTCTTGTTGTTCGGAAGTAACTACTTGGGAAACATAATCCGATTCGGGAGCTAATACCATAAAAGTAACACCATAAATAGTGTCGGCACGAGTGGTAAAGACCGTAAAATCAAGATCTAAATCTTTGATTTTGAATTTTAGTTCGGCTCCTTCGCTTCTTCCTATCCAATTCTTTTGAGTTTCTTTTAAAGAATCTGTCCAGTCTATTGTATCAAGTCCGTTTAATAAACGCTGAGCATAAGCAGAAACTCGTAAACACCATTGGCGCATTTTGCGTTGTTCTACCGGATGCCCTCCACGTTCTGATACTCCATCTATAACTTCATCGTTTGCCAATACAGTTCCTAAAGCCGGACACCAGTTTACCATACTATCACCTAAGTAGGCAATTCGGTAATTCATTAATATTTCTTGTTGTTCTTTTTCGGTTTTTGCTTTCCATTCTTCGGCCGAAAAAGAGAGAGTCTCGGAACAAGCAATATTTAAATTCTGAGAACCTTGTTGTTCGAATACTTCGATAAGTTCGGCAATAGGACGAGCTTGTTGTTCGTCATTACAGTAATAGGAATTGAACATTTGGATAAACGCCCATTGTGTCCATTTGTAATAATCCGGTTCACAAGTTCGTATTTCTCTGTTCCAATCAAAACTAAAACCGATCTTATCTAATTGTTCTTTATATCGATTAATGTTTTTCTCGGTTGTGATAGCCGGGTGTTGTCCGGTCTGAATTGCATATTGTTCTGCAGGAAGTCCATAGGCATCATATCCCATTGGATGTAATACATTAAATCCTTTTAACCGTTTGTAGCGGGAATAAATATCCGAAGCTATATATCCTAGTGGGTGTCCAACATGAAGTCCGGCTCCTGATGGATAAGGAAACATATCCAGGACGTAGTATTTGGGCTTTGTATTATCTTCTTTTACTTGATATGTTTTATTGTCTTCCCAATATTTTTGCCATTTCTTCTCTATTTCAGAAAAATTATACTCCATGATGATTTGCTTTTATAGTCTTATTTTAAGACTGCAAAAGTAAATAAAATTAATGAGATAAAGAAAGATATTAGTTAGAAACGAATTGGTTAGATAAACTCGTCTCCGTATTTCATATTTATATCAGTAACGAAATGTTTAATACGTTGTTCTTCCGATTTTTGGCAAATAAGTAAGATGTCATCGGTCGCAACAACGATATAATCTTCCAATCCTTGTATAACAGCTAATTTGCCTTCCGGTAAAGCTACTAAGTTGTTCGAACTCTCAATAAACATAGACTTACACTTTAAAGAAGTATTATGTTGCTGATCTTTCTCTGCCAAGTCGTGCAACGAACCCCAAGTTCCCAAGTCCGACCATCCAAAGTCGGCAACTAACATATGAACATTGTCGGCTTTTTCCATTATACCATAATCTATAGATATATTTTGGCACATCGGATATTGTTCTTCGATAAAAGTTTTCTCTTCTGGGGTATTATATTTTCCTAATCCCAGATTAAAACGCGTAGCAATATCGGGCAAGTATTTTACGAAAGCATCGATAATTGTATTAACATTCCAAATAAAAATACCTGAGTTCCAAAAGAAGTCTCCGCTTTCGAAGAATATGTTTGCTAATTCTTGGTTCGGTTTTTCGGTAAAAGCTTTTACTTCTTGGATGTTGTCGTTTGTTCCTCCCTCTACTGTTTGTATATAACCATAGCCGGTTTCCGGACGGTTAGGATTAACTCCCATAGTAAGTAAAGTCGGGAATTTGCATACAAAGTTTAGCCCTGTCTGTATGTTTTTAAGGAAATGATGTTCTTGTAAGATAAGATGATCGGCCGGAGTAACTACGATATTTGCATTCGGGTTTATAGCTTTTATATGATAAGAGGCATAAGCTATGCAAGGAGCCGTATTACGGCGGGTCGGTTCTAAAAGAATTTGGCTGTCGGATAGTTCGGGAATTTGTTCTTTAATCAATTCGGCATACATTTCGTTTGTTGCCACGAAGATATTTTGAGTTGGAATAATCTGATTAAACCTATCAAAAGTTTGTTGAATCAAAGAACGTCCTGTTCCGAAGAAATCAAGAAACTGTTTTGGTTTGTTTTCTCGGCTAAAAGGCCAAAAGCGGCTGCCTACTCCTCCGCCCATTATAACGCAATAATTATTATTCATCATTTCTATATCTAAATATTTGACACAAATATAGTCTAAGTTTGGCAAAGTTCAACTAAAACAAACCATAATCGGTGCTTAAAACCATAAATTCTGTTCTTCGGTTTATTTGGTCGGCGATTGCTTGTTCTTCAGGAGCAAGTGTTTCGATGAAATCTACGCTTAGTACTTGTCCTTCCGGTAAAAATTCATATCTCTCGAATATTGATTTTGTGACCGTTTGCGGGCGTGTTTTTCCATATCCCACAGCAGTTAATCGATCAGTTTCTATTCCATGTCGAATCAAATAATCAACAACTGATTGTGCTCTCCTTTGTGAAAGATTGATATTATATTCTTCTGTTCCTTTCCTATCGGTATGAGCCGACAATTCGATGGTTATATTCGGGTTATCTTCCAGCATCATGATCAGAGTATCTAAAGCATTTTTAGATTCCGGTCGTAGAGTAGCTTTGTCAAAGTCGTAGAAAATATTTTCGATTACTTCCGGTTTTGAGATAGAGTTTAAATAAAAATCGACATAGAAGGTTTCACTTTTGTCTCGATGAGGAACTTCCAGTGTCTGTCTCTGATTAAGATAGCCGGGAGCGCTTCCCATCATAACATATTCTACTCCGGGAGTAACGGGCAGAAAGTAAGTTCCGTCCGACCGGGCAAACAACTGTTGGTTAGTTCCATCTTTTCCTACTATTCTTATCCGAGCATCTTTTATTTCTTCTTCTTCCCGATTTAATACCCAGCCTTCAATATAAAGATATACTCCGGGTAAATAGAAAGAATATATATGATCTGCCCCTCGTTTGTCGTTTCTATTGCTGCTGAAGAAGCCGGATTCTTTTCCTGAATCGTCCAAAGCAAAGAAAGTTATACCAAAATCGTCTCCCGAACTATTGATCGGATACTTCAAGTTCTCTACTCTCCATTTGTCGTTATTGTCTTTTTGTGCCTTAAATATATCAAGACCTCCCATACCCGGGTGTCCGTTGGAAGAAAAAAACAAAACAGTATCTTGCCTCATATAAGGAAACATTTCATCGGCAGGTGTATTAATTTCCGGACCTAAGTTTTCCGGATAAGATACTCCAATATCTGCAATAAGTATTCTCCAAATATCTTTGCCGCCAAAGCCTCCCATCATATCCGATACGAAATAAAGATAGCCATCTGGTCCTACGGCCGGATGAGAAGCCATTAGTGTTGAGTCTTTAAATATTTCTACTTGGGTGCCGGCATTCCATTTAGCTTCCGAACGGGAAGATAAACGTATCTCGGCAGTGCGATTGGTGTCGAAGTCTTGCGAACAATAGGTATAATACATTTGCGAACCATCGGAAGAGAACGAACCGGTTCCTTCATCAAATTCTGTATTTACTCCACTTTCTATTACTTCCGGTTTAAGCCATTGTCCTTTTTCGTCTTGTTTGACAAGAAAGAAGTCGTTGTTCATGACTCCGGTTATAGAACTTTTCTCTTCTCCTACAACTCCTTTGCGAGAAGATGTAATCAGTAATTGGTTATTGTCGGGAGGGATAAGTATCGGGCTAAATTCTCCTTCGCGAGAATTGAACAGTTCCATTTTTTTCACGACGTAGTAAGACGGGTTTTTCTTCCATTCCGGAGCTAATTCGCACCCAATAATACCATTCTTAGCCAATAAACTATTAGGAACGTATTCCAAATAAGTATTATAGTATTTGATAGCGTCCGAATATTTTCCAAGCATTTGCGACATTTGCCCCTGATACAAATATGCCGTGCTATCGGGATACTTGAATCGGACAGCATTTATGTACGAACCTAATGCGCGGTTGGGATTGTTTAATAGCCGATAACATTCTCCCATTTGAAATGTAATAGCACCTCGAAGATATACTTTTTCGGATGGCGTTTTTCCGTAAACTTTTCGATAAATCTGAGCCGCATCATAGTATTCGCCTCGTTCGTGCTTTTCAATAGCATCACTAAGTTTAGCCGACTTACACGATATAAATGCAAGAATCGGCAGCAACAACAAACAGATGATAATATATCGTCTCTGCATAATTTTTTCTATGTCTATCTAAATAACTCTATTTTCTCCGAATTATTGTAATAAAAGGAATCGATGTCTTATAAATGTATCGAAGTAATAAAAATAGTTTATTCAAAAAATACAAGAACTTGGTATATTTTCTGTACAGAAAAGTTTTATTCTCTGTACAGAAAAGTTTAAAAAAATACAAGAACTTGAGTCAAGAGATATATACTTTCGAGCAAAAACATTTTATCTTATTCGGATATATCCTCTTGTTTTAAATGATAGGTCGAACAATAGAGTCACAATTATTCCTTCCCTTTGCTATTTTTTCGGTTATTTACTTCCAAAAATGATAATAAAAACGTAGATTTGCACGAAAATGAGTAAAAAGAATATTAATAAATCATCTAAATTATTATCATTATGAGTAAAAGATTTTATTTGCCCTTATTTTTGGCAGTATTCTCTTTGGCTATTATGACGGGTTGTTCATCCAAGTTACAGCCTTTGGCCAGCGAGTATATAACCGCAGAACCTCAACCATTAGAATTAGTTGCCGGAAAAGTTCCTGTTACTATTCATGCTACATTTCCTGCTGGTTGGTTTAATAAAAAAGCAACCGTTACGGTTATACCGGTTCTTCGTTACGAAGGAGGCGAAGCTTGGGGAAATTCTTATGTATATCAAGGCGAAAAAGTTGCCGGAAACGGTCAAGTTATCCCTGAAAAAACAGGAGCAAATGCTACAATGTACTCCAGTTTCGACTATGTTCCGGAGATGTTAAGCTCTCAGTTGTATCTTACTTTCAAAGCAAAAATCGGAAATAAAGAAGTAGAATTGCCAGACATCAAGATTGGCGACGGAGTATTAGCAACAGCTGCCCTATTAGATGCTTCTACAGAAAATCCGGCTATTGCTCCCGACAAATTCCAGCGTATCATTAAGGAACAATACAACGAAGACATTATGTTCCTTATTCAACAAGCTGAGTTACGTTCAGCCGAATTAAAGAAAGAATCTTTACAAGATTGGAAAGATATTGTAGAAAATGCAAACCAAGCTCCTAATCAAAATGTAGATATCGAAATCTCTGCATATGCTTCTCCTGATGGTGGATTAGAGTTGAACGAAAAATTGGCAGAAAAACGCGAAAAAAATACTCAATCGTATATTTCTCGTGAAATGAAAAAATCAAAAGTTGACGCAGAAGTTAATGCTCGTTATACAGCTCAAGACTGGGAAGGATTCAGAGAATTGGTAGAAAAATCAAATATCCAAGATAAAGACCTTATCTTACGAGTTCTTTCTATGTACAAAGACTCTGAACAAAGAGAACGCGAAATTAAAAATATATCTTCAGTGTTTTCTGTTTTGGCAGACGAAGTTCTTCCTAAACTTAGACGCTCTCGTTTGACTGCAAATATTGAGATTATCGGCAAAAGCGACGAAGAAATATTAAGTATTGCAGCAACTGCTCCGAAAAACTTAAAATTGGAAGAATTGCTTTATGCTGCTTATTTATCAGAAACAACAGCCGAAAAAACAAGAATATACACAGAAGCAACCAAGTATTTCCCGAACGACTCGAGAGCATATAATAACTTAGGTGTTATCGAATACGAAAAAGGAAATATCCAAAAAGCAATCTCTTTCTTTAATAAGGCAAACGAAAAAGGAACATTGGCCGAAGCTAACGTAAACTTAGGTTTTGCTGCATTGGCAGAGGGAAACAAAGCCAAAGCAGAACAATATTTCGGTAATGCTTCAGGAGTAGATGAGTTAGGTGCTGCTATGGGACATCTCGCAATATTGGAAGGACGTTATAATAATGCCGTAACTTCTTTCGGAAATACAGTAAACAATAATGCAGCTTTGGCTCAAATCTTGGCAAAAGATTATAATAAAGCTTCAAAAACATTGAACGAAATTGCTAATCCAAACGCAACAACTTCTTATTTGAAAGCTATCGTTGGAGCAAGAACAAACAATGTCGACGCTGTAGCAACGAACTTGAAACAAGCAGTTACCTTAGATACTACTTTGGCAACTAAAGCCGTACAAGATGTTGAGTTCTCTAAATATATCACGAACAAACAATTCTTGGATGCTATTTTAAGATAAGACAGACTCTTTACATGCTCTGCAAGAGCTCGTAAAACTTACACAGGGGCTGCAAATGTAGCCCCTGTATAAATTTAATTATTATAAATTTTATCATGAAAAACTTTTTAATAACATTAATTTTAATATTCTCTTTTTCTAATATTTATGCGGAAGAAGCAAGAATAACCCAATTCAATCAAATTAATCCGAATACAGTAGAAGTTGTTTATTCCAACAATCAACGAATGACGTTCGACTTCTATGGAGATAATATCTTCCGCCTTTTTCAAAACAACACAGGTGGTATTATAAGTGATCCGCAAGCAAAGCCTTCTGCGCAAATATTAGTTGATAATCCTCGCAAACCGGTATCGAATCTTTCTATCTCGGAAGCCGGAAATACTATTTCTATACAAACAAGCCAAATCGAAATCTTAATAGATAAAAATACTTCTACTTTCAAAGTACTTAATAAAGAAACAAAGGCTATTGCTTTGGAAACTCTTTCTCCTATAACATTTGGAAATGGGAAAACGGCAATAACTTTAAAGGAAGAAGAAACAGAATATTTCTATGGAGGCGGTGTTCAGAACGGACGCTTCTCGCACAAAGGAAAAACAATTGCTATCGAAAATCAAAATTCTTGGACTGATGGTGGAGTAGCTTCTCCCAATCCTTTTTATTGGTCAACCAACGGTTATGCTATAATGTGGTACACTTTCAAAAAAGGACAATACGACTTCGGTGCAAAAGAAAAGGGAATGGTAAATCTTTATCACGAAGAGAATTATTTCGACGTATTTTTCATGATAAATGATGGAGCAGTTAGTTTATTAAACGACTTTTATCAACTAACTGGTAATCCGGTTCTAATGCCTAAGTTTGGTTTTTATCAAGGACATCTTAATGCTTACAACAGGGATTACTGGATAGAAGACGAAAAAGGAATTTTGTTCGAAGACGGAAAGCGATACAAAGAAAGCCAAAACAACAATGGTGGCGTAAAAGAATCACTTAATGGCGAACTAAACAATTATCAATTTTCGGCTCGTGCTGTAATTGATCGATATAAAAAACAAGATATGCCATTAGGATGGCTTCTTCCGAATGATGGATATGGAGCTGGATACGGACAAACAGAAACTTTGGATGGAAATATTCAAAACTTGAGAAGCTTGGCCGATTATGCAAATGAAAACGGAGTAGAAATCGGGTTGTGGACTCAATCTGATTTGCATCCAAACCCAAGTGTAGAGGCTTTGTTGCAAAGAGATATTGTAAAAGAAGTAAGAGATGCTAAAGTAAGAGTGTTGAAAACAGACGTAGCTTGGGTAGGACCTGGTTATTCTTTTGGATTAAATGGAATTTCCGATGCTTCTCAAATCATGACTTATTATGGAAATAATAGCCGTCCTTTTATTATTACGCTAGATGGTTGGGCGGGAACACAACGTTATGGTGGAATTTGGTCGGGAGATCAAACAGGAGGAGCATGGGAGTATATTCGTTTCCACATCCCAACGTATATTGGATCCGGATTGTCAGGACAACCTAATATTTCATCCGATATGGATGGCATTTTCGGAGGGAAAAACATGGCGGTTAATATCCGCGATTTTCAATGGAAAACATGGACTCCGATGGAGTTAAACATGGACGGATGGGGATCGAACGAAAAATATCCTCATGCTTTAGGAGAACCTGCTACATCTATTAATCGTTGGTATCTGAAATTAAAGTCGGAATTGATCCCATATACTTACAGTATTGCTAAAGAAGCTGTTGATGGTATGCCAATGATACGGGCAATGTTCTTGGAATACCCAAATCCTTATACTTTAAATAAGCATACTCAATACCAGTTCTTGTATGGATCGTATTTTTTAGTTGCTCCTATTTATCAAGAAACTGAAATTGACGAAAACTTAAACGACATTCGCAACGGTATTTATTTACCCGAAGGACAATGGATCGATTATTTCTCCGGAGATTTATACGAAGGCGACCGGATTATCAATAGTTTTGAAGCTCCGCTTTGGAAACTTCCGGTATTTGTAAAGAATGGTGCAATTATTCCGATGGCTAATCCGAACAACAATGTAAAGGAAATAAATAAAGCTCTTCGTATTTACGAAATATATCCGTACAAATACAGCTCTTTTA
The DNA here is from genome assembly GCA_030265685.1 of Bacteroidales bacterium OttesenSCG-928-M11. Lineage (GTDB taxonomy): Bacteria > Bacteroidota > Bacteroidia > Bacteroidales > Azobacteroidaceae > Azobacteroides. The sequence continues at coordinate 5,059 of JAJDGO010000012.1, read as the reverse complement.
CAGAATATGATGATGACGGAACAACGGAAGAATATCGTTTTGGTAAAAGTACTACAACACTGATCGAGTCAAATGTAGACAAAAAAAGCAATGTAACCGTTACGGTTCATCCTACAGTTGGCGATTTTACAGGATTTGTAAAAGAGAAAGCAACCGAGTTTAAAGTAAATGTTACAAGTAAACCAAAGAAAGTGTTGGCAAGTATCGGCAAAAATAAAATCAAACTAACAGAAGTAAACTCAATAAACGACTTTTTGAAGTACGATAATGTATTCTTCTACAACGAAGCTGTCAACTTAAATCAATTTGCTACTCAAGGAAGCGATTTTGAGAAAGAAGTAATTATGAAAAATCCGCAAGTATGGGTTAAACTGGCTTCATCGGATATAACAAAAAATACAACTACATTGCATATCGAAGGCTTTTCATTTTCTCCTGACGACAAACTTCGCGTAAGTGTTGGAGATTTGGCAATGCCTAATGCACAAATTAAAGAAGAAAACATAGAGGCATATACTGTAAAGGCAACTTGGGAAAAGCTTAATAATGCAGACTATTATGAGATTGCTTTCAATGATATGCTTTATAGTACAATCAAAGGTACGGAATATCTATTTGATAATTTGAAAGAAGAATCAACTTATCAGTTCAAGATCAGAGCAGTTAATAAATCAGGTCATTCCGATTGGAAAGAATTTAGTGTAACTACTAAGTCGAACCCATTAGAGTTTGCTATTCAAAATATCGCGGCAACCTCTTCTGTTCCGGGACAAGGAAGCTCTGGAATAAATAAATTATTCGATTTTGATGAAAATAGTATGTGGCATACAAAATGGGATACTATCGCTGTTCCGTTTGATATTATTATCGACTTGAAAACAATCAATCAATTAGAAAAATTCCATTACTTACCTCGCGAAGGAGCCGGAAACGGAACCATTCTTAAAGGAATTGTTTCGTATAGTTATGATAAAGAAAACTGGATAGAAACAAGTTCTTTCGAATGGAAAAAGGATAGCGATGTCAAAGTATTTGAATTTACTGATCAATTGAAAACTCGTTATCTGAAATTACATATTACAGAAGCAGTAGGTAATTTTGGTTCCGGACGCGAATTATACATATTTAAAGTGCCGGGAACAGAGAGTTATCTTCCGGGAGATATTAATAATGATGGAAAGATCGACAACAATGATTTGACATCGTACATGAACTATACCGGTTTAAGACAAACTGATGCCGATTTTGATTACATTAGTAATGGAGATATAAACAAAAACGGATTGATAGATGCTTATGATATTTCGGTTGTTGCAACACAATTGGAAGAAGGAACGGGTAATAGAAGAATAGACAAAATAACCGGAACCATTCAATTGAATACAAAGAAACAAACATACAATGCCGGAGAAATTATCGAAATTACGGTGTCGGGAATAGACTTACAGTCTGTTAATGCACTAAGTTTTGCTCTTCCTTACAATGTTCAGAATTACGAATTTATTGGGATAGAGGGATTGAATGTTAAAGAAATGCAGAATTTAACAAAAGATAGATTACACTCAAATGGAGAGAAAGCAATCTATCTAACCTTTGTTAATATCGGAAATAAAGAAGTATTGGAAGGATCGGAAGATTTATTTACAATTAAGTTCAAAGCTAAAAGTAAACTGAAACTCAATCTAAAAGCCATTGATGGTATCTTAATTGACAAACAGCTAAATACTGTCCGATTCTGATAAAGAAACTCGGTTAGATATTGAATAGTTGCTCGGCATTATACGTTGTTCGGGCAACTATTTCTTTTTCCGGCAAGTTGTAGATTCTGGATAACTCGCTAACGATATATGTAAGATATGCCGGTTCGTTACGTTTTCCTCTGAAAGGAACAGGTGTAAGATAGGGAGCATCTGTTTCAAGAACGATACGATCGAGGGGAGCTTTGTTTAAGTAATGCTTGAAGTCGGCTTTCTTATAAGTAATAACGCCATTGATTCCGAGTAAAAAGTTGTTGAAAGAAAGGGCTTCCTCTAAATTTTTTTCCGATCCCGAGAAACTATGAAACACTCCTCTTAATCGATTTTCGCCTATTCTTCGCAAACTTCTGAATACTTCCGGAAAAGCTTCGCGGGTATGTATGGCAACTGGTAGGTCTAAGTCGATACTCCAACGAAGTTGTTCTTCGAAAGCATCAATTTGTTCGTTTATGAATGTTTGATCCCAATAAAGATCAATACCGATTTCTCCTACGGCAATTTGTTTCTTTTTTTCAAATTGTGAATAGATTAGGGCGAGGTCTTCCTTGTAGTTGGTTTTTATATCAGTCGGATGAAGTCCCATCATAGGGAAACAATGGTCGGGATATTGTTCGCAAAGAGAAAAAAGAGGCTCGATCGAATCAATGTTGATGTTCGGGAGGCATAATTTCTTTACTCCGCTTTCCAAAGCCCGGTTAATAATTTCTTGAATATCGCCTTGAAATTCTTCGGAATAAATGTGAGTATGAGAATCAACCAAATACACTTAATTGTTCTCCTGCTTGATAATAGAAATTGATACGGTAGTCTTTGAATTTTTTCTTGCGTGCATCGTCGGGAAGATCCCAGAACCGATCTTCTATTTGACACCAAACGTCCCAAATTATTTGGTCTACTTTGTCGCGAAGTTCGGAAAGATTAGCTTCGCAACGAATTGTGTTCTTACGATAGATACTTAAACTGTAAAGCGATTCTTTGAATAAATCGTAATGAACCTTTACTTTTGCGATAGCCGGGTTATAAATTGGTGCACCTCCGTTGTATGTTCGTTCGGTTTCTCCTTTAATAACTTTATCTCCCCATTCTAATAATGTTTCTTCGGAAGATAAATCCGGCAGAGTAAAGCCATCTGTTTCTTCTAATCCATAATGAAGTAGGCTGGAAGGTTTTATTTCATTGCGAATAATACAAAGATTTAGGACTTGAATAAAGTGAGAAATGTACAATTGTGCATTTTTAAAGAGATCAATATATTGTTTATCTGCCCTGTTTTCGTCGTCCATTGCTTGTTTAAAACAGAATGAACTGCCCTCGAAAGTAAGAGTTAAGTTTCGCATTTCATGCAAAGTACGCACAGGAAGTATTGTTTCTTCTTTAGGTAATAGTTCTTCCTGGTCCATAATGGCTTGTAATACTTTCACTCTTTCTTCGTCGGTAGCAGGTAATCTCTTTGCAGCCATATATAAAAAGCTTGTTTATCGTTTTATGAATTTCTTTCCATTAGATCTGCGGCTAATTTTCTAAGAACCTCTTTTTTATTGTCCGGCACACTTACTTCATCTAAAGCCTGTAATGCTTTTTCGTAGAAAGATTCTTTTTTACTATACGCTTTCTCTTTTATTAGTAACTTGTCATAGATAGCGGTAACTGCTTCTATTTTTATTTTTTCTTTCCCTTCTTCCTTGTAGTTGAGCCAATCGATTAACTCTTTCCGAGTGTTTTTATCAGATAAACTCATCGCGGAAGTTAGGAGATATGTTTTTTTTCCGCATAAAATATCGCCGCCAATGTTTTTGCCAAAGACCGAAGAATTACCATAAACGTCTAAAATATCGTCTTGAATTTGGAAAGCTAAGCCCAGATTTATCCCAAAATCGTATAATGCTTGAGAATCTTTTTCGGAAGCTTCTGCAATCATAGCTCCGGATTGTGAAGCTCCTCCTAACATTACTGCCGTTTTCAAGCGAATCATTTTCAAGTATTCCTCTTCTGTAACGTCAGAACGAAATTCGAATTCCATATCATATTGTTGTCCTTCGCAAATTTCCATTGCTGTTTTAGAAAAGAGATTTAATAAGGCTCGTATATCTTTGGCCGGCGATTTCAAGGCATACTGATATGCCAATATTAACATCGAATCTCCCGAAAGAATTGCCGTATTTTCGTCCCATTTTTTATGAACAGTTGGCTGACCTCGTCTTACATCTGCGTTATCCATTACGTCATCATGCATCAAAGTGAAGTTATGGAAAATTTCCCAAGCCAATGCCATGGGCAAAGCTTCTTTTATATTTTCTTTGTATAGGTTATAAGTAAGTAAAGTCAAAGCCGGACGTACTTTTTTTCCTTTCAAATCAAGTAAATAAGATATGGGAGTATAGAGGTTAGAAGGCTGTTCGGGATAGTAAATATCCTGAATTCCTTGTTTGATTATGCTTAATGTTTCGGTAAACGAAATCATACTTAATCTAATTGTTGAGCAAAAATAGGGTATTTTTCTAAAACAAACAAATTTAAATATATTTTTATGACTAAAGTTTCCTAATAACTTGACCGAAGTTCTACTAGAACTTAATCGAAGTTTTACTATAACTTGGGTAAAGTTTTAGTATAACTTGGGCAAAGTTTTAGTATCTTTTTTTCAATGAACCGAATAATGATTCGATTAGTAGTAATAAACCGGCTTCGGAATAAAAAAGAAATCGATATTTATTAATTATTGCTTGCTTTTGACTACTTTTGTTCCAAGAACAGAATCAAATAAAATCAATAAAAAGATGAAAGAAATAATCACTTCTGCAAATGCTCCTGCAGCTATTGGCCCATATTCTCAAGCAGTTAAAACAGGTAATTTAGTTTTTTTGTCGGGTATGTTGCCCATCGATCCGCTTACCGGAGAATTTGCTCCAGGACAAGCCGGCGAACAAACAGAACAAATTCTTAAGAATATCAAAGCTTTATTGGCAGATGCAGGGCTTACATTAGATAATGTAGTAAAAACTACGGTCTTCTTACAAGATATGCAAGATTTTGCAGCAATGAATACCGTTTATTCGAACTATTTCTCTCAGCCTTATCCCGCTCGTTCTGCCGTTGCAGTAAAATCTCTTCCCAAAAATGCTTTGGTAGAAATAGAAGTTATTGCAAATATATAATACTATCTACAAGAAGTGGAAGAGATCCTAAGGGAATTGAACAAAAGTCAACAAGAAGCTGTCCTTTATAATGAAGGACCTTCTTTGGTTATTGCGGGTGCCGGATCAGGAAAGACGCGTGTTTTGACCTATAAGATTGCGTATTTG
>JAJDGO010000011.1 GCA_030265685.1 Bacteroidales bacterium OttesenSCG-928-M11 | reverse complement strand
GATCCATCCCGTAAGAGATAGTCAGGTAATTATTCCCTTCCAAGATGCTTTTTACTTTCTTAAAATCTGTGTACTGAATTTCTTGATCGGCATAATTCAAATCCGGATGCGAAGTATAAGAAGCCAAAGCGTGCGGTTTGCCATTGCCGCCATACTCCATATCAATACCAAAGTCGGATTTCTCAGCGATATTGGGTTGGTTGGGGTGATAGTTAATCGAGTGGGCTTTTATTATATTTTCATTGGCATCGATAATATTCCAATCCGTCAACCGATACAGATTGTCATACTCGAAAACCTCTCGGTTGGTCGTTGTTGTTCCGTTTATATTGACAGCTATACTGCGGAATTTCATATTGCCTTGATCATTATATGCATAATCAATTTTTCCCGAACCGACTCGATCGTAATTCAATAAGCCGGAAGGGTGATAAAGAAAAATATAATTCAAAGAATTAGGCTCCATTCGATAAGTTTTCGATTGGTAAATATACAAATAATTTACAAAATAGATTGCATATTTTGAAAGTCGAAAGTTCTTTCTCTTAATTTCTGCATTGTAGCAAATATGAGATACTCGCCTTTAACTGAATCGAGCTGCGTTTGATAGAGGATTCTTTGATAATCGGTTTCGGATTTAACAAGCCTTTTCTGTAAATTTTAATGCCAGCCATGGTATATTTAAGAGAAATTGTTCTATCCTTTTGATAAAACGAAGTATACCTTTGCCCAAGATATACTATAACTTGACCAGTTTTCTGTACAGAAAATAAATATTCTCTGTACAGAAAACTTTTAAATCATTTATTCTTTTGATTAAGAAAACTTATTCAATGGAGCCTGAAAAAGCTATTTGTGGAGGAAATAGAAAGTAAATTCCGCCTTAGTTCGGCATCGTGAAAGACACACTATACCGAACGAGGGAGAAATCATTATTTGACAATCAGGATAAATTTACATATTTCAAAAAGTTGCCAATTATTTATCGATTATAATAGAAATGGTATCAGGAAAAATGCTTTTCCCTTCGCAGGAGAGAAATCCTTTTGTATTTACAATGATTGTATCGGTTCTTGCATTTTTAAAAGTATCAAAACTCAAAAAAATGCGTCCACTCCCTTTGATTGTCATTTTATTATCTATTTTTATATCGTGCTCTGCTTCCCAAAGTTCAAATTCTAAATTAGTTGATTTATAAGAAATTTCTAATGAATCGGGATTTAGCCACAATTCCCCAATTAAATCATATCTCATATCTATGGTAAACAGTTGTTTACCCATAGCACGTCCTCTAACTGAAAGATTACCACAAGGTAAATTGAAAGACCTTTCTAAAGAATCATTCATCCTTATTTTTATGAAGGGATCACATGAAACGATACTTATTGCTCCAAGAACAAATAGAGAATATATCAATGTTTTTTTAATTTTAATACCAAAAGTGCCCATATGCTTGATTTTCATACCAGTTAGATCTCCCAAAACCATCTCCGTCAATTAAAGAGCCAGACAACCATTGACCTAAGTAATTCGAAAAGAAACCATCTCCCATTGACCTTGATTGCCATAAGTGATGTAGTTCATGTCGATGTAGACCATCTCCAATATTCATTGGACCTCCAAGTATAGAATAAATGCCAGTAGCAGCTGTATTAAATGAACTATATATATCTTCAAGAGTTCCTCCTGTATACAACATGCTTAAATTTTTCCAATCAGGTTTTGCCTTACCTCCTAACATAAGATTCGTTAAACCAAAAGTATTAGTTATAATATTCCCCAAATTATTCTGCCATTGCAAGAGCTTTTGTCCTTTGCCAAGAGTTAAATTAACCGGTCCAACTCCAAGTGATACTTGTGAGAAAGGTTTTTTACCTGAAGCCCAACTGTTTCCAATGGAGCCTCCTGCGGTTCCAACCATCTGATAACCCAATTTTCCACCTAATTGAGCAAATGTATTACTAGAACCAAAACCTTTTGCCATTCCAAATCCGCCGGTTGCGGTCCAAGCTCCAGTTGCAGCACCTACTAATCCAGCTTTCCAAGCACCATCCCATCCTCCTCCGGAAATGGAATTTTTCACAATGTTAATGACTGAACTATTGATAATTGAGCTTGTTATCCCCCATGCTTTTGTCGCTTCTCCTGCCGCATTTAGTATTCCTGTGGCTTGGAAGGAAGACGTTGTTGTAGCTCCGGCAAGGCCTCCCGGAACAAATGCTGCTGAAAACAATCCTCCAGCGGCAGCTCCAATAAGTCCTCCAGCAATGGCTCCTTGCCAGGCATTTGAATCCCATTTTGTGAAATTAAAAGTTCCAGATTGAATAGAAGCACCCGTATAAGCACCTGCCACAGCACCTATGATTACAGGAACAAACCAAGCAAATTCCCCACTTGGATCCGTATATTGCAAAGGATTATTCAAACAATAGCTGTATCTATTATAGTTCAACCAGTTTTCTGGAGCTTGTATGTATGGGTCGGGAGAAAGGAACATTCCCATGTACGGATCGTACACCCGGCCGTTCATATTGATCAATCGGAACTCATCCAAGTGTTCATGCAGAGTGTACCCCCGATGAATAATAAACTCTGTCCGAGTATCCTCTTCCTGCCAATTATCCGGATTGCGGCGTTTTCCCCAAGGATCGTAAGCATAGCGTTCGGCAAAAGTTCCGTCCGGATTAGAGAGAGCTATCAGATTGCCCTGAAAATCAGTATGAGTGTAATACAATTTATTTTCTTCTCCATCAGTTTGGATAAAGAGAGCTGCTAAACCATTACCACCATTTATATAATGGATATTTCTTGTTTTTCCATTAACTATTTCTTCCTCATAGTTTCCCAGATAATAACGGGTAAGCGTTTTATTCGGAGTCGTCAAAACGGATTTAGTTCGTTGCTTATCTACTCCATAAGAGATGGCGAGATAGTTATCTCCTTCTAAGATACTTTTTACCTTCTTAAAATCTGTGTACTGAATTTCTTGATCGGCATAATTCAAATCCGGATGCGAAGTATAAGAAGCCAAAGCGTGCGGTTTGCCATTGCCGCCATACTCCATATCGATACCAAAATCGGATTTCTCGGCAATATTGGGTTGGTTGGGGTGATAGTTAATCGAGTGGGCTTTTATTATATTTTCATTGGCATCGATAATATTCCAATCCGTCAACCGATATAGACTGTCGTACTCGAAAACCTCTCGGTTGGTCGTCGTTGTTCCGTTTATATTGACAGCTATACTGCGGAATTTCATATTGCCTTGATCGTCATAAGTATAGCTTTGATCAAGCAAACCCTGAGTATTGATATTGGTCAGAAAGTTTTTGGCATCATAACTGTACACCGTTTCGTATTGCCCTGCCTTTGTCCTCGTTAATTGCCCTTTGGCATTACTTTCCAAGACTTTCCAAACAACATGATCTTGGTTGTCGACAATACCGGTCAAATAGCCATAATGGTCGTAAAGATTGCTGATCTGATAGCCGGAAGGATAGGTTTCGCGATGAATGCGTCCCAACTGGTCATACTCCGTTTTTCGAACAAACACTTTATTGTTTTCTATTGTATCGCAGGTTTGTACAATTCGATCGAAATAGTCGTAAGTATAACTTTGCGAATGTTTTCCGGTTATTCCTACCCAACGAAGACGATGAAGAGAATCGTATTCATAATGAGTCCGTTCCGAATCAATTTGACTGTAGTTCAACAGACCGGAAGGGTGGTAATCGTAGCTTGTTGTTATCGAATCGGCATTGACCAACTGTTTCTCCCAAAGAACTTGTCCCCAAGAATCATACTTCGATGTGATTGTTCCTGCATCCGGGTCAATAATCCGAGTTCGGTTACCAACCAAATCATATTCTATTCGGACAGATTGTCCTCCTTCGGGAGTAGCCGTTTTTAATTGTCCATCGGCACAATGAGTAAAGACAACTTCTTTGCCATTGGTTTTTTCCGAAACTGTCCACCCCACGTTGTTAATCGTTGTTTCCTTTGTTCCGGTAGGTGAAGAGACTGTAGTAGTTTTCCTATTGTATTGGTAATTAGTTATCCCCATAGGAGTTTCTACTTCTTTCTTTCGACCCAAATCGTCGTATTCATAGGTTGCTGCCCAAATAAATAGGGAGTCCGGGAAATAAGGTTCACTAACCCGATATACTTGCCCCTTGTTGTTATATTCGGTATCGACCCATATTTTTTGTTTATTCAATCCGTAAGATTCCCGGCGCAATTCCCGTCCTTGCTTATCAAACCAAACATAAGAAGGAGCTTCACCCGAAGATTGGCTATATTTATAAAACTTCGCTTCGCCGGGAGCATTGTTATCTGCCCATTTCAAAGCTTGAACAGATATTCTTCCATCCGGATAGGTTGTTTTATTGAGGTTGCCAAATCCATCATATTCGTATGAAGTTGAACCTAAGCGGGTGGTTTCTTTTTTTAACAGGCCTCGCAATTCGTCCCAATCATATTTAATCGTATCCCCCAGATGATCAATTTTCGAAGCAACGAAGCGACCATTCAAATACGTTTGTTTTGAAATACGGGGAGTTTGATCTTTGGCTGTAACAGTAATGGTTTGAGCCTGTCCGTATGTATTGAAGTCCGAATATTCGGTGGTTATTTCAAACTCGGTTTCAGGGTCGGTAGTTTCTTTAGTCAGAATTCCCAGATGATTGTATTCGTAGATAGAGGAGCGGGTCAAAGAATCAATATTTTCTCCATCGTCCCATCTTAGGCTTGTGGTTGTTTGGCTCGGCTTGTTATCGCACCATGAACCGTTATTCGTATATACAATATCTTGTATTTCGGTTAATCCGCCGGTTGCCTTTTTTATCTTGGTTGGGTTACCGTAGTTATCTACTTCTTCGATCATAGTGGTAGAAGAAATAGAAGTTAATTTATTGGTAGATATTTGGATTTGAGGATATGCTGCTATCCGTTTTTCTCCTAAAGATAAAATTTGGTTCCTGCTTTCATTTTTTGAAATCGTATCGTTATCACAGGTAAGATTAAATTGTTTGGATACGGACGGGTAAAAGTAAGTCCGGTCATAATCGGATTCCGCAATGTTTTTTGTATTGTGTTTTTCGTTCTCGATTATCACCTTATTAAAGCCTAAGAAACCTCTTCCCTGAGCATGAGCTTTCGCCCCTTCATAAGTATATTTTGTCGTGCTCTCAAAATCCGTATCAATATCTGATTTTACCTTTTGTGTAACATAGAGAGGAGCTTGAATATCAAAAACCGGGAAGACTGCATTATTCTGTTTCGTATAAACCTCATTGTCGGTTAACGGAGCATACGCTATTTCAACCTGATTGTATAAGCCGTCTGTAATTTGAATAATCCGACCAGTATCACTATCTTTTTCATATAGTGGATTATAATAACGTCTCCATTTCTTCTCCTTATTTTTCTCCCAACAATCAAATCCATAACAAAGTATTTCCTGACGGCCTTTTCCTTCAAAATCACCAATCACAAAATTATCCTGTCGCGGGCCTTCGGCATCTTCATATCCAATTTTTTTTACTAATTCAAAATCATCTCCGTTAGATTTTAACCAATAAAATGTGTGGGAATTAGGGAAGACACTTGGGTAGGCATCACTAATAAAGATATCGGTTTTGCCATCATAATTAAAATCCAAAAAAATAGTTCGTTCTCTGTTGGTTTCTTTATCATATCTGAGGTCTAAGTTACTTAAATTTTTGGATTTTAAAACTGTAAATGTTTTATCTCCATTGTTTTTACATAATTTCCATACCCCATCACCATAGTATGTGATAATATCCGGTAATCCGTCACCAGTATAATCTGCAATTTTATTAATCGGCTTATCTGAAGAATTAAAGTCGTAAGAATATTTATTCTCATTTGAAAAACATTGTGACAAATCTCCTCCTCTATTCCACAGAATAACAAATTCGTCTTCTGTCGATACTAAAATATCTAATAATCCATCACCATTAAAATCAGCGCTTGATAATTCGGTAGGGGTATTATTAAGCTGTATCGGAATATGTACATTTGTTATTGAAAGTGAATCTGAATTTACACGAAATATATCGTGACATATTCTTAAAGGATAATATCCATCGACTTTCTTTTTTTCCAAAAAATAAATATTATCTTTTCCCGTATTATCCAAATCCGCGACATCATAAACTGGTATTTTATCACTCTTTGATATCATAGGAGTTGCATAAGATCGTTCTCCATATAGAACCATCGGATGATGACCTTCCTTACTGTCTTCATGAAGTAAGTAGAATGCAAATAATTTTCGACCACCTTCTTCCTTATAATAAGGCAAAATTATATTTTGTTTGCTATCTCCAAAAATACTTCCTATGGAGGGGCCTCCATGAGTTCTAATTCGAGTAAAAAGATCCTCCTCATGTTTGACAGAATAGGGTATGTTTATTGTTTTTATTAATTTAGGGTTTTCTTTTCTTGGGTCAAATACACGGAATACGAAATATGGAGTGTATCCACCATCGAATCCGGGTAGGAGAGCCTCCTCAAAAATTTCTTCAATTTCTAATCGAACGATATCATTAGCCCCATCTCCATCAAAATCGACAGAAAAAAAAGAAGCATCCTGCCCAAATGAAGTATAATCTTCGTTAGACATGTCAATGCCATTGTTAGGATACTCTCCCCAAGTAAATTTTGTCGGATTATATTTTGTATTATCTACTGTATTTTCTGTTATTTTCGTCAATCGGGAAAATACATCTGCGCTGTACTCCAAATTGTATTCCCGATAAGTATGAGAGCTTGTTTTAGAAACAATTTGTTTTAGGCGTTTATGAATATATCCTTTTTTCTTCTCAAAATGAAGATGGATAGTATCCGGTCTATTTTCATAAATAAACTGGATTGTATTATTCCCATAAGTAATTTTAGAGATGTAATTGTACTGATTGCCCGGTTCGTATTCGAAAGTCATGGTTTGTCCGGTCGTATTTTCGGCATGATCAATAAACCAAGCTTGGGTTTTGGAAATGTCATCTTGAATATAAGCCAATCGTCCGGTATTATGTCCGTACTTATATTTTGTTCCATCTTTCGACTCTACTTCAAAATAATCGGGACTGGTATGTCGGGTTATTTTCGAATAGGTTTCAATCTCTGTCCGATACTCTGATCCGGCAGGAGAGGTTGCGAGAAGTCGGTTTCCATCCAAGACGAAAATATCATTTTCGATCGACATTCCCGATGTTACGCTATCTAAATACACGGTTTTCTGTGTTCGGGTAACCGCAGATAATCCGCTAATATCAACTCCCCATCCCGCAATTCCATTTCCTCCTTGACTATTGTATACTAACGAGATGTTGGGTTGCATCCCATTAATGCCTTGCGGACATTCGATCGGCACAGTATAAGTAGCCGCTCCGCTAGGACTAACATCAAAAGAAGCATTGATTGCTCCCACAACGGCACCTTCGTTTGGTGAAGATACAATATTGCCTTCTTCGTCGGCATAAGTATTTCCTTCCGGAAGAAAAACTAATTGAGGATCGATCTTGGCTCTTAGAAAATTCGAATCTTGAGGTTTGTATGTAAAACCTTCTTTGATGTGGATGGCCTGGCTGGCAGTTTGATTGGATATTCTTCCTCCGTAGATAACCTTATCCAAAATTTTAACTTCTTGATTCCCTGAATATTCTTGAAAATCAGGTTGAGCCCAAACAATCGTTCCGGTTATTAAAAAGAGGATAAGGATAATGAATATTTTATATGTCTTACTCATAATTTAGTTCTTTATGATCTTCCATTCGGTTAGTTGATCGCCGATAATAATTCGCATGATATATACGCCATTGGGTTGGTTAGTAATATCAATTTCGTTCGAAGACATAGCTTCTTTGATAAGAAGTTGTCTACCCGAGAGACTAAATAATACGATTTGCGCCCGACTATTTGCCGGGATATTATCGATAGTTACAAAGAGAAGACCTTTTGTTGGGTTAGGATAAATTCGGATTTCAGCTTCGGCAAGTTGGTCATTGAATATTTCTTCTATTTCGGTAGGAGTTTCTTGCAAATCTTCTTCCTCTTGAACAGGAGCTAAAGTCGTCATTTTGATTACTTTTCGGGCAATCCGTCCACCGGCGGGATTATACTCGAAAGTTATGGAATCTTGCGCAAATAATGACCAAGAAACCAATAGTAACAAAGAGATAAAAAAAGTTTTCATCGTTTACTTTATTTTTGCTTCCAATTCGTTAATCTTTTTGTTTAGTTCGTCGATCGTTTGTTGTTGATCGATAATATAAAGAGTCAGCTCTTCAATCTTTTGTAAGAAAAGAGTTTGCATTTCGCTCAGTCCTACTCCGTTCTCTTTCACCTTAGCTTCCGAAGGTATTCCCGGTAAGTGTTTGTTTTCATCAATAAACGATTTGACTTCGTTGATAGGAAGCAACTGATAGTCGTCGGCAAAAACATGGTCTGCCCAATTGGCAACTTCGATAAGGACTTCTTGTGTTCGGATCGTTCCATTCACTTCCAATTTATGCGTAGGATCGATTACTCCAATGCCGATATTTCCTGTTGCGTTAGAAATCGTCATTCGGGTAGTTCCATTGGTCTGTAGCTGAAGGTTCTGATCATTAATCGTTGTAATTGATTTAGCTATCAATCCTTCTGCTTTGGCAATTCCGTTTACATCTAAAGAATATTGAGGTTCGTTGTTATTAATTCCTACTCTTAGGCTATTCATATGTGCGGTAAGTACAGGGGTAAAACCACTCATGTAGTATAATTCACTTCCCACAACAAATTTGTCCATTTGGTCATCACCAATATTTATTCTTAATTCCGAAGTATCGTATCCGGCATTGTAACGGGCAATCCAAACAGGATCGCTATTCTCATTCGGATCACCAAAATAAAGCTTTTTTCCATAGCTTCCATCTCCTGCCGCTTGACTTCCTAACTGCACACTGCCGGGGAAAACAGTATCTACAGATATATTTTTCCTTAATATAAACTTCATTCCACTTGAAGTCATAGGATTTGTTTCCGGATTATTGTTTGTCTTGACGTATACAGTAACCACTCCCGATTTTGGAGAAGATACACTACCTCTTGAGGTTTGTTTTATTTCTTTGAGAATTTGGCTGTACATTTCTTCAACATTATTATAGGTGATCCGGACATAATCCAAAGGTGAAAACAACTCGACTTCCCAGTCAATAGATACTTTGTGTTCACTTCCAAAGTCTATACAAAATACATATCCATTGATTGCGCCAAAATAATCTAGACGGACAGTTTGTTCAGAAATAATAGTCCCGTTATCACAAGAAGAGAAAGTAGTTATTCCCATTCGATTATTTCGCAATTGAACCTCACTAGCATTTCCATATAAAGCATTTAGTTGTATTTCTGTTAAAGTATTTCTTTCAACTTCTTCATAAACCTGATATAACGCCAACAAGTCATCAAATTCAATTCCTTGTGAATTCGTATTGACTTCGTTAAAATAGTTTTCTCGGGATTCTAGGTAATTTATAAAAGCATTTTTAAGTGTTTGTTTCTGTTCTGCAGAGATAGTAATTTTCTCTTCCATTTGTTGCAGCATTATGTTTGCTACTTCATTAAAAGGAGATTCTTCTGCTGTATTTATAGCAAAGCTGTTAGAAACCGAAATGAAAAAAGTTAAGAAAAACAGAATAAGGGCAATTTTGACACGTTTCATATGGATGTTTTTTTATAAATTTCGCAAATATTAATATATCAGCAAATATATAAATTATTTTTTTAACATACAAATGGGCAAACAACGGATTATTAATAAAATTAATTCGTTGTTAATAAAAAAAATCTAATGTTTTACTGTAAAAAAATAAAGAAAAACTATAGAAAGATTTATTTTCAAAGATATGGACTTAGAAAATTATAAATGTAAGGAAGAAAGATAATTAGACCAATAATAACAGATGTAATTGCACAAATCAATACAGCGGCGGCAGCTATATCTTTAATCTTTTTTATAGTAGGATGAATATCAGGACAAACATGATTGCAGATGTATTCGATCGAAGTATTAAGAGCTTCGGCTGTTAATACTAATCCGATCATAGCCAAAACAATTAACCATTCATACGTTTTTACTTGAAAAATAATGCAAGCGATAATAGCTAAAATTGCTACAATGATATGTATTTGGAAGTTTCTTTCGGTAGTGAAAAGAATTTTCAGACCGGCAAAAGCAGCAATAAAAGGATTAGTCGTTTTCTTTATTTTCATTTCTCAATGGGTTTGTTCATCAGCCTATCTGCTAATAGAACAGTATTGTTTAATAATTCGTATTCTTTTTCGAAATACTCAGAGAATAAACCGGTATTTAGGTTTTCTTCTATTTGCTTACTTGTCCAAAAACGTCCGGTCTTTTCGCGAAGACTTTCTAATTCTTCATCGTCATTAACAGTATAGGAATAAAGATAAATCATACGATTGGTCTCAATATTTTTATAATTATATCGAAAAATATAACGAGCTTCGGAATGTATGAGGTTATTACTGCCTAACAAATTTTTGACTCCATCATCCAAAGATTCTCCATAGAGAAGATAAGACTCGAGAGGATAATCAAGTTTATTTCGTTGGCTTATGAAAAAATCAGGTCTTTCTGTTAAGTATATTTTCCCTTGATTAATCAAAGCAATTCGTATAATAGGATGAAGATATTTATCTCCCAGATTTTTACTTACAGACCAGGCAACACGTCCTTGTACGGCTCCATGTTCATTAATAATTGGCAACCAACTTTCTTCCGAAATTTTATTCGAGAGTTTATGAAATCGAAAAAACTCAAATATAAAATGGAAGCACAACAGGATAAACAGGATAATGTAATGAATAGTCGCATCCCAAAAAGAAGTGTGGAGTTCTGATGGTAATAGATGATAAACCAATACGATTAGGAGATGGGTAGAGATGACGAATAAAGCTGTTCGTATTACATAAACATCAGAATCAAAATGTAAAACTTTGATGTTTTTGCTTCCTTTTATTTTTCGGGCAATCTTTTCTCTAAAAAAACCTTTTATCTGAAAAAAGATACTGAATCCGACCACAAACAATACCTCCAGCATAATGGAGGCTTCGTTTTTATATATGTAATCAAACGGATAAACTAATTGTAGTAAAATAAAACAAATAAATACTCCGACTAAGACTCTTATAGTATAAGATGGAGTATTCTTAAGTATTATAGTATCAATGAGGAAGAATAATGCGAATGTAACTAAGGATCCGAGTAATGCTTCGTTATATGAAAAAAAGAAATTCATTACGAAGAAAATAACTGCGGGGAATAACCCTAATATGGGCGTTAATAGAGGATATATATTTTTGTTTAGCTTTTCCATTCCGTTTTTGCCTGTACTTTTCTCATAAACGCTTTAACTATTCCAAATGTTTCTTTGCGATTAGCTTCCTATCAGATAGTCGACTGACTTGTAAGAAGACCGGACAAAAGGGCCACTTTCTACATGACGAAATCCGATTTTTAGTGCATATTCCTTGTATGTGTCAAATTCTTTAGGAGTGATATAAGCTTCGACGGGAATATTTTGTTTTGATGGTTGCAAATATTGCCCGATAGATAATAGTCTACAGCCGATATTAAACAAGTCTTTCATTGTTTGGACAACCTCTTCTTCTGTTTCTCCTAAGCCAAGCATTAATCCGGATTTGGCTCGTAGTCCGGAATTTGCAATTTGTTTCAATACCGCTAAACTTCGTTGATACGATGCCGCACTTCTTACTAAAGGAGTTAAGCGCTCTACAGTTTCTATATTATGAGAAATAATTTCAGGTTTTACTTGAATCACCTTATCTAAACATTCTTCATCTCCTCTGAAATCAGGAATTAAAACTTCTAAGGTAATGTTCGGATTAATATTTTTTACAGCCTTAATAGTTTCAGCCCAATGGGAAGCTCCATAATCAGATAAGTCATCACGATCAACAGAAGTTATGACAGCATGCTTCAATCCTAATAGTTTAATTGATTGAGCTACCTTGTGTGGTTCTTCATTGTTTAATGGAAGAGGACGCCCGGATTTTGTGTTGCAAAATTTACAAGAACGGGTACAAATATCTCCTCCTATCATAAAGGTTGCGGTCTTTCTATTCCAGCATTCCCCTAAATTTGGGCAACGACCGCTTTGACATATAGTATGTAGCGAATGATCATGAATAATCTTTCCCGTTGTGGTAAAGTTTTCATTATTCCGTAGGTCAATCTTAAGCCACTCGGGTTTTCTTCTTGTTATCACAAATTTTTTTCTAAGAAATGAATAATTTTTGTATAAAGGTGTATTCGTGTATTAAGTCCTAATATGCTATGCTCTTTGTTCGTATATATTTGCATATCGAATTGTTTTTCCGCTTCAACTAAAGCTTCGGCATAATAGAGAGAGTTAATGTAATGAACATTGTCGTCTGAAGTTCCATGTACTAAAAGTAAATTCCCTTGTAACTGTTTTGCTAATTTAGTAGGAGCACAAAGGTCATAGTTGGTGAAATTTTCCTTAGGAGTACGCATATAGCGTTCGGTATAAATAGAATCATAGTATCTCCAATCGGTAACGGGAGCTATTGCTATTCCGGCTTTAAATATTCCATTTCCCCGACTCATTGACATTAATGTAGTTGTCCCTCCGAAAGACCAACCCCAAATAGCTATCCGTTGATTATCAATATAAGGTAAGCTTCCAAGATAATTAGCCGCAGCAACTTGATCGTCTGATTCAAAAATACCTAGTTGCATATAAGTACATTTTCTAAATTCTTGTCCACGAGCTGCTGTTCCTCTTCCATCAACTGCTGCTACGATATAACCCAAATTACATAAATAGTGATGCCAAGCTACTTCATAACGATCATTGACAGTTTGAGAGTTTGGACCACTATATTGAATCATTACTAAAGGATATTGAGTTCCTGTATTAAAGTTGGTTGGTTTCATTATCCAGCCATTTAGACTTTCTCCGGTTTCATTTTGAAATGTAAAAAATTCTCTCTCGGGTAAATCCAAGTCGGCTAAATTCTTTTTCAATTCAGCGTTGTCTTGAATTATACTTAGTTCTTTTCCTGCTTCAGAGTGAATTGCAATTTTGGCTGGAGTATCTTTATTCGTAAAAGTGTTGATATAATATCGAAAAGAAGAACTAAAAGCGGCACTGTTGGTACCATCTTCTTTCGAAAGTTTAGTTTTGTTTCCTTTTGTATCTATTTTATAGACACTTCGCTTGAGAGGACTTTCTTCTGCTGATTGATAATAAACAGCTTTAGTTGTTGGGTTGAATCCGTATAATGCAGTAACATCCCATTTGCCGGATGTCATTTGTTTTTCTAAAACACCAGTTATTGTATATAAATAAATGTGTGCATATCCATCTTTTTCACTAACATAAATAAAATTATCTTTCGAGAACTTGATGTTTTGTACCCAATCTGAGTCGATATAATATGGATTTTCTTCTTGGAAAATTTGTTTTGCTAAAGTAGAACGAGGATTCGCTAAATACATTCGAAAAAGATTCTGATGACGATTAAGTGTCATGACAGCTAATTGATCTTTATTCTCAGTAAAATGAATCATAGGAATATATCCATTCTCTTCTAAGGGTATTTCCATCTTTTTTGTGTCTTTTGTCTCCACATTATAAGCAAAGCATGCTACTTGGGAGTTATTTTCTCCCGGTTTCGGATATTTATATGAATAGGAAGATGGATATAAACTTCCGTCGAATACCTGAAAACTAAAATTAGGAACATTACTTTCCTCCGATTTTACATAAGCCAAGAAGTTACTATCTTCCGACCATGACATCAATTGAGTAATAGAAAATTCTTCTTCATATACCCAATCTGTTATTCCATTGAGAATATTTCCGAAAGAACCGTCTTTAGTTACTTGAATTTCGGTGTCGTAATCAAACTTCTTTATCCAAATATTATTGTCGCGAACAAAAGCACACATACGTCCGTCGGTTGAGAAAAGAGGGCTCATTATTTTTCCTGGAGTTTCAGAAAGAGGTTTCAAATAGTTGCGTCGTACATCATAATCATAATAACTGGCTCTGAAAGAACGGCGATAAATTCCTTCTCTTTCGTTCCATACAAGGATACGAGTGCCTGTATTGTTGATTAAATAACCTTGTATGTTTTCTATTTTTGTTTCGCGAGCTTTGTCAACATTAAAAAGAGTTTCTACTACTTGTCCGGTTTGATAAGAATATTTTAGAATTGACTTTCTGTCTTCACTAAGCATAGTGAAGTGTTCTCCATCGGGAAGCGAACGCATTTCCCGGATTCCTCTTGAAGCATATTTTCCAGATACAATATCTTTCAATACCAAAGGTTGTTTTGCTTCTATAATCCCAAAAAACAGAAGACTTATAAGCAGAAATATAGATTTTTTCATTTGAATACCTTTTTATTAATCAACGGCAAAAATACTTAATAATTTTGTTATATCAAACATATCTCTTACCTTTGCTTATACTAGAGCCAAAACGATTAAACTATGGAATCATTGCTTCACTATGCTTGGAAATACAAGCTTTACAACCCGAATAATTTTTTGATAGACGAAAATACAGAGTGTGAAATTATTGATCATGGATTGCATAATACAGATGCCGGTCCGGATTTTTTTAATGCTAAAGTTCGAATCAAGGATAAGATTTGGGCAGGTAATATTGAGTTACATACTCGCTCTTCGGATTGGTATAAGCATAAACACGATAAAAATCAATCATATAACTCTGTTGTTTTGCATGTTGCTGAAATTATTGATGTCCCTGAGATTTTTGATTCTACAGGAAGAAGTATTCCTCAATGGAAGATCGAAGTTTCAGAAAAGATGAAAGAAAACTATCAATATCTTTTATCAAATGATAGAGAAATCCCTTGCGTAGAAAGAATACAAGAGATTAATTCAGTTTATTTATTTGATTGGATTAGTGCTTTGTTGACTGAGCGATTAGAACGAAAAGTAAGAGCTATTTTTCAACTTTTAGAGCGATATAATAATGATTGGAACGAAGTGTTTTATGTAACCTTATCTCGAAATTTTGGTTTTGGGATTAATAATGATTCTTTCGAACGTTTAGCTCTTTCATTACCTTTACGGATTATTGCCAAACATAGTGATTCTATTATACAAGTTGAGGCTTTGTTTCTTGGGCAAGCCGGTTTGTTTGAATCAGAATTGATAGAAGATGATTATTATTTCCGGCTACAAAAAGAATATGATTTTCTTCGGAATAAATATAATTTACAACCACTCGATAACCATTTGTTTAGAAACCTTCGTGTAAGACCCAATAATTTTCCGCATATTAAAATTGTACAGCTCGCTAACTTAATAAGAAAGACACAACATTTATTTTCAAATATTATAAGTGCTCATGGAGCCGACGAATATATTCTTCTCTTTCAAGATGAAGTTTCTGAATATTGGCAAATTCATTCTCAATTCGGACAAGCATGTAAAAAAAGAGAAAGAAAGTTAAGCCTTTCCTCGATTCGGATTATATTGATTAATACGGTAGTTCCTATTTTATATGCTTATGGGAAAAAGAATAATGATTCGAGATATAGCGAACAAGCGATTAGATTATTAGAATCGTTGCCACCGGAAAGTAATTTTATTATTACACTCTTTTCTCGTATGGGAATTGTTTGTGAAAATGCAGGAGATTCGCAAGCTTTAATTCAACTGAAACGAGAATATTGTGAGAACAAGAAATGCATTTATTGCCGAATAGGATTTAGACTTTTGAAATAGAATTTAATTACAAGTTTGCTGATAATTGCCGAATTGGCTACAATATAATTCGTAATAAAATCCTTTTTGAGCAATTAATGTATCATGATTCCCTTGTTCAATAATATTTCCATCGTGCATAACTAAAATATTATCGGCTTCGCGTATCGTAGATAAGCGGTGGGCGATAACAAAACTAGTATGTCCTTGCATGATTCGTTTCATTGAGTTTTGAATAAGTGCTTCGGTTCGGGTGTCAACACTCGAAGTTGCTTCGTCTAATATCATAATTGATGGCTCTACAATCAAAGCTCGGGCAATTGTAATAAGCTGTTTTTGTCCGGCAGAAAGGTTACTTCCTTCTTCATTAATCTCCGTATTGTATCCTTGTGGTAATGTTCGGATAAAACTATCAGCCATTGCTAATTTTGCAGCCCGATATACTTCCTCATCAGTAGCTCCCCGTTTCCCGAAAGCAATATTTTCCCGAATACTTCCTTTGAATAGCCAAGTATCTTGAAGTACCATTCCGATATGAGAGTGTAAACTTTTGCGACTCATAGTACGAATATCAACTCCATCAATACTTATTGTTCCTTTATTTACTTCATAAAACCGCATTAATAAGTTAACGAGTGTTGTTTTTCCTGCTCCTGTTGGCCCAACAATTGCAACTAATTCTCCCGGTTTGACACGAATAGATATGTCTTCGATCAAAGGTTTATTAGGAGTATAGCGGAATGATACGTGTTCAAAAACAACTTCCCCACGAGGTTCGTCAATTAAAACAGGTTTAGTTGGATCAGAAATTTGTTCTTTTTCTTCTAGTACTTCAAAAACCCGTTCGGCGGCAGCTACAGCAGCTTGTAAAACATTTACAATTTGCGAAACTTGCTGAATCGGTTGGTTAAATTGACGGGAATACATAATAAAAGATTGCACAGAACCCAAAGTGATTTTTCCGGTTGCTGTTAGATACCCTCCCAAAACACATATTACAACGTAGGTAATATTGCTCATGAAATTAAGCAATGGAAATATAACTGATGTGACGAATTGGGCTTTCCATCCATAGGAATAGAGTTTGTTGTTGGTTTTCTCAAATATTCGCTCCGATTCTTTCTCATAATTAAATGCTTTAACTACGCCGTGACCGCCAAACATCTCTTCTGTATGCCCGTTTAGATTTCCCAATTCTTGAGCTTGCCCTGTGAAATATTTTTGCGAACGCGAAGCAATAAATTTAGTAATACCAAAACTTAGAGGTAAAACAACGAAAGTAATCAAACTCATCCAAGGATTTATGATAAACATCATAGCAGCAATCCCAATCAAAGTAATAGCTGCTGTTATTACTTGTATTAAATTCTGTTGTAAAGTTCCGGCAATGGTATCAATGTCATTTGTAACACGACTTAATATTTCTCCGTGTGTTTTAGTATCATAGAAATTTAGAGGGAGTTTATGTAATTTGTCGTTCACATCATTACGCATTTTTTGTATAATACGCTGAGAGATGCTCGACATCATGTATTCTTGCACATAAGAAAACAAAGAACTTAGAAAATAGATAATCAAAAGCAAGGATAATACTTTGATTAGTTCGGCAAAGTTTATTCCTTGAGGAATGTGTCCTCCAATAGTATTAAGAGTTCCATCGAATAAAATATCTACAGCTTTCCCTAATATTACAGGTCCAAAGATGCCGAAAAGAGTACTCGCAATGGCAAAAATAACCACGAAAAACAGTTTTTTGTAGAAAGGTTTCATAAATCGCAATAATTTCAAAACCGTTCCTTTGAAATCTCGTGAGACTTCAGTAACAGGAACAAGGGGTGAACGATGTCCTCCTGGTCTGATTTTACCGGCTATGTTTGCTCCTTTAACCATATTATAACTCTTCGACCGACATTTGTGACTCGACTATTTCCTGATATACTTTATTTGTCTTCAGTAAAGAACTATGAGTGCCTTCTCCTACAATCTCGCCATTATCCATGACTAAAATTTTATTTGCATGCATAATGCTTGTTACTCGTTGTGCAACAATAATCACTGTCGCGTTCTTTGTTTCTTTTGCAAGCGACTCTCGAAGTTGTTTGTCTGTTTTGAAATCTAATGCTGAAAAACTATCATCAAACAAATAAATTTGTGGCTTTCTTACTATGGCACGAGCTATAGATAGACGTTGTTTTTGACCTCCCGACAGATTTGTCCCTCCTTGTGCAATCTCCGTATTGTATTGATGCGGCAATTGTTTTATAAATTCATCAGCTTGTGCAATTTGACAAGCATGAATTATTTCTTCTTCTGTTGCATCTTGTTTCCCGATGCGAATATTATCATTTATTGTCCCCGAAAAAATACTAATTCTTTGAGGAACCAAACCAATCAAATCTCGTAAGTCTTCTTGTTTTATTTCTTGAATATTAACTCCACCGATCTCAATACTTCCACTTTCTATGTCGTAATAACGAGGTATGAGATTAAGTAAAGCTGTTTTTCCCGATCCGGTTCCTCCAATGATAGCTAATGTTTCTCCCGGATAAGCAGAAAATGAAATATTATGGATAGCAGGATTCTCGGCATGGTTAAAACGAAAGGATACTTTATCAAACCGAATTATTCCCTTTTGTTTAGGGTTGGGAAGAAGTGGATGTCTTGGGTCGGATATGTCCGAGTGCAAAGCAAATACTTCACGAATACGCTCTGCCGAAGCAAAAGCACGAGGTAACATTACAAACAACATTGTAATCATTGTCAGCGACATAAATATTTGCGTCGCATATTGAATAAAAGCCATCATGTCTCCTACCATTAGATTGCCTTTATCAATCCTAAAACTGGCCATGTAGATAATGATTATGGTCAACAAATTCATACAAAATACCATAAAAGGATTAAGAATCGCCATAATACGATTAACTCGTATCGAGGTTTGTGTTAAATCTTCATTTGCTTTATTAAATCTTTTTTTCTCAAACCCAATTCTACTAAAAGCACGGATTATCCGAATCCCAATTAAGGTTTCTCTTAATACCAAATTTAGTTGGTCTATTTTTTTTTGAACTTTTCGAAAAAGAGGAACTGCTTTTACCATTACGAAATAAATGATGATTCCTACGACCGGAATAATAGTCAATAAAACTAACGATAAATCTGCATCTTTGCGAATAGCCATAAAAACCGCCCCGATACACATTACCGGAGCACGCATCATCATTCGAAGTACCATAAAAGTAGTTTGCTGAATTTGCTGAACATCGTTAGTTGTTCTTGTAATTAAAGAAGATGTTCCTATTTTATCAAATTCGGCGAGAGAAAAACCAGTTACTTGTTTAAATATAGACTTTCTTAAGTCGCGGGAAACGCCTAATGCTGTTCGAGAACAAAAATATCCGGCCGTAACGGCACAAACAACTCCCAGCAAAGCAATCAATAGCATAATGCTTCCTTTGTCTAAAATATAAGTTGTATCGCCTTTTGCAATCCCATAATCGACAATCTCGGCCATATAGTTAGGTAGTTGCAAATCGGCGATTATTTGTCCGAAAGTAAGTACAACAATAAAAAGGATGTAATACCAAAAAGGCTTTATGTAGTCACGAATACGCATGAAGTTTATTTCGATGTAAAGATACTATAATTTATCTCATTACTTCTAAACACTTGTTTTTGATCAATGTTCATAGTTGATTTTTTCAAAACATAAAGTTAAACAAATTATTATTAACTGGAAGTCTAATCAAAAGATGAAATCTTTATGATCAAGTTATTTTAGTTTTTAAAACTTTTCTGTACAGAGAATATATATTTTCTGTACAGAAAAGTTTCATTCTCTGTACAGAAAAAAAATAAGTCTCCCACATAATCAAATAAATGATTAGTAGAAGACTTAAAATAAATATGTATTAATTAGATACTATTCTTAGAATAAAGACCAAGAAGCAGTCAAACCGGCCATGATAATAGCTACCATGCTCATAAGTTTAATCAAAATATTAAGACTTGGGCCTGATGTATCTTTAAATGGATCACCTACTGTGTCGCCCACAACGGTTGCTTTATGACACTCAGAGCCTTTTCCTCCATTGTTTCCCTCTTCTACGTATTTTTTTGCATTATCCCATGCTCCACCTGAATTTGCCATAAAGATAGCTAATACAAATCCGGTGCTTAATCCGCCAACTAATAATCCAACAACACCTGTTACTCCGAAGATAATACCAGTAATTACCGGAGTAGCTATTGCTAATAAAGAAGGGATAACCATTTCGTGTTGTGCGCCTTTAGTTGATATTTCTACACAACGAGCATAATCAGGTTCTGCATCTCCCGTTAAAATTCCTTTGATTTCACGGAACTGACGGCGTACTTCTTCTACCATGCTTTGCGCGGCACGGCCTACGGCATTCATTGTTAAACCACAAAATACAAAAGCCATCATTGAACCTATGAAAATTCCAACCAATACTTTAGGATTCATTAAGGTAACATCATAAAAGTACATAAAGTCTGTGAAGCCGGCTTTTGCTGTTTCAATAACTTCTCCTCCTACTTCGATCGAATCTTTCCCTATACGAATAAGAGCAATCTTGATTTCTTCAATATAAGATGCTAAAAGAGCTAAACCTGTTAAAGCTGCAGAGCCGATAGCAAAGCCTTTTCCTGTTGCAGCTGTTGTGTTTCCTAAAGAATCTAAGGCATCTGTACGTTTACGAACTTCTGCTCCAAGACCAGACATCTCTGCATTTCCTCCGGCATTGTCGGCAATAGGTCCGTAAGCATCTGTAGCTAATGTAATTCCTAAAGTAGAAAGCATTCCTACTGCAGCAATACCGATTCCATAAAGTCCCATTCCGACATTATTAAAATCAAATCCAGAAGCAAATAAGAAAGCAGCAACAATACCAACAACAACAGCAAGGACGGGTATCGCAGTAGATAACATTCCTAATCCTAAACCAGAGATGATAACTGTTGCAGGTCCGGTTTTTCCGGCATCTGAGACTTTTTGTGTTGGTTTATACGTATGAGATGTATAATATTCTGTTGCTTGTCCAATAACAATACCTACTAATAGGCCTACAATAACAGCACAAGATATCCATTGCCAATTGTCTATTTTTAATAAATACATGATGCCAAATGTAGCAACAACGATCAAGGCCGAACTTAAATTGGTACCGAAAGAAAGAGATTTCAATAAGTCTTTCATTTTGGCGTTTTCTTTTGTCCGAACAGCAAATATACCAATGATAGAAAGAAGAATACCTACTGCAGCTATAAGCATAGGTGCAATGACTGCTTTGTATTGCATTTCTACTCCTCCTGCTCCATGAGCGAAAGCTGCTGATCCTAAAGCCGCAGTTGCTAAAATAGATCCGCAATAAGATTCATATAGGTCAGCTCCCATACCAGCTACATCTCCTACGTTGTCTCCTACGTTGTCAGCAATAGTTGCCGGATTACGTGGATCGTCTTCTGGAATACCAGCTTCTACTTTACCTACTAAATCTGCTCCAACATCTGCTGCTTTAGTATAAATACCTCCTCCTACACGAGCAAATAATGCTTGAGTAGAAGCTCCCATACCAAATGTTAACATAGTAGTTGTGATCATGGTTAGTTTTTGACTTTCTTCCATGTCAACCAACCAATTCAACAAAACATACCAAAAAGATATATCTAATAATCCTAGTCCGACAACCACTAAACCCATTACAGCTCCGGAACGAAAAGCAACTTGTAATCCTTTGTTTAAAGAGTTACGAGCAGCTTCTGCGGTACGAGCAGATGCATAAGTAGCAGTTTTCATTCCTAAGAATCCGGCTAATCCGGAGAAGAAACCTCCTGTCAAGAAAGCAATGGGTACCCAGTTGTTTTGTAAACCAAAATAAGCCATTACTGCAAATAAAATTGCAAGAACGATAAATACAGCGACAACTACTTTGTATTGTTGTTTTAAATAAGACATTGCTCCTACGCGTACATGCTGAGCAATTTTCTTCATGGTTGCATTACCTTCGCTTTGCTTCATCATCCATTTGAAGAAATAATAAGCAAATCCCAATGCAATAATTGATGCAATCGGAATAACCCAAAAGATGGGAGATAGTGTATTCATTGTATATAAATTAGATGTTAATAATCGGGCGCAAAGGTAGTAAATAATCCTTTGGCCACAAAGTTAATCTGTTTTCTTTTCGTTACGTATTTGTACCCTTCGTATTTTTCCACTGATTGTTTTAGGAAGTTCGTCAACAAACTCAATGATACGTGGATATTTATAAGGGGCTGTTACTTTTTTGACGTGATTTTGTATTTCTTTTATCAACTCAGATCCTGCTTTTTGTTTATATTCGGCAGAGAGAATAATAGTAGCTTTGACTACTTGCCCACGCACTTCGTCCGATTCGCCTGTGATAGCACATTCTACTACGGCCGGGTGTGTCATTAAAGCGCTTTCTACTTCAAAAGGTCCAATGCGATAGCCGGAACTTTTAATAACATCATCATTTCTTCCAACAAACCAGTAGTAACCATCCTCATCTCTCCACGCAATATCGCCGGTATAATAAATATGGTTATGATAAACTTTTTGTGTTAATTCTGAGTCTCGATAGTAACCCATAAATAATCCTGTTGGAACCTTGTTGTTTGTGCGAAAAATGATTTCTCCTTGCTCTCCTTCTTCTGCACTTCTTCCATCAGGAGTTAGTAGATCCATGTCATATGCAGGGTTAGGCATTCCCATAGAACCAGGTTTTGGAGTCATCCAAGGAAATGTAGCTATGGTAACAGTTGTTTCTGTTTGTCCGAATCCTTCCATTAGTTTTAATCCTGTTGCTTCTCTAAATGCTTCATAAACCGAAGGATTCAAAGGTTCTCCGGCAACTGTCGAATATTCTAAGGAAGATAGGTCATATTCTTTCAGATTTTCGCGGATAAGAAAGCGATAAACAGTGGGTGGAGCACAAAAAGAAGTCACTTTATACTTTTCCATGACCTTTAATAAGTCTGCTGGTATAAATTTCTCATGATCGTACACGAAAATACAAGCCCCCATGATCCATTGTCCGTATAACTTTCCCCAAGCAGCTTTAGCCCATCCTGTGTCTGCAAGTGTAAGATGTAAACTTTTGTCGTGTAGTTTTTGCCAATAACCGGCAGTAACGATATGTCCCAAAGGATAAGTGTAATTATGAACAACCATCTTTGGATTACCGGTAGTTCCGGAGGTAAAATATAAAAGCATAATGCTCTCATTTGTGTTTGGATTTTCCGGTCGAATAAAAGGTTTACTTTCTTCCATTCCTTGACGAAGATCCAACCAACCATCTTTTATTTTAGGACCTATGGAAATGCGATGTTGAAGAGATGGACATTCCGGTAAAGCTTCATCAACGCTATTCATAATAAGATCTTCTCCTACTGTGACAATCGCTTTAATGTCGGCAGAATTGCATCGATATATTATATCCTTTTTAGTTAATAAATGAGTGGCGGGTATAGCAATCGCTCCAATTTTGTGTAATCCGATTATTGCAAACCAATACCAATAACGACGTTTTAATATTAACATCACCATATCTCCTTTTCCAATGCCCAAAGATTGAAAATACGATGCGGCGGCATCACTCTTTTCTTTAATATCTTTGAATGTAAATTCGAGATGTTCTCCTAAATCATTCGTCCAACAAATAGCTTTTTTGTCAGGTTCTATTCGTGCCCATTCGTCAACTACATCGTATGCGAAATTAAAGTTTTCCGGCACTTCGATGTTGAAGTTTTTTTTGAAGTCTTCTTGGCTTTTGAAGTCTTGTTGCTTTATATAGTTTTCAACCATGATCTTATAATATTATAGCAAGAAATTTTACGGATTTTTCTTCTAAAGCTTTCATTCCATGAGGATACGATGAGTCGAAGTAAATAGAGTCTCCTTCTTCCAAGATTAAATCTTTTCCATTGATATGCAATAGCATTTTCCCTTCTAATATATAATTAAACTCTTGTCCTTCGTGGGTATTTAAGTAAAGAGGATTGTCATTTGGCTCAACAGTTACTTCGAATGGTTCGGCTTTGGGTCGTTTGTATCCGCTTGCTAAGGCTTGATATTTATAAGCCTTTGTTCGTTCGATAGAAATTCCTTTTCCTTTTCGTGTTAAGAAGTAAGATTTCATCCTTGGTTCATTACCGGATAGTAAAGTTGAAGTATCAATGTTGAACTCTTGTGACATATCAAAAAGATATGACATAGGAATATCGGTTATTCCCGATTCAAATTTTTCAATTTCAGCCGCTGGTCGGTTAAGAGTTTGGGCAATTTCTTCTATCGAAAGGTCTAATGACTCGCGAAGTCCTTTTAGTCTTTCGGCAATTTGTTTCATTTGTTCGCTCATAATTATACTTTTTATCTGGCTGTAATATGGAAACAAGCCTGTTTCCGTTCGTGTTTAATATAGCATTTTCCTTCTTTTTGTAAATCGCGGAGAACATTTGCAAGCACCATCTTTAATTGAATTTCGTTTAAGTCGACCGAACTCTCTTCGCATTTGTTAAATCTCATCCAAGATATATCAAAAGTGGTTCCGTAAGAGTGTGCCGAATTTTCTGATGCATTGATATTTTGTTTGGTTAGTTTTTTTACATCTTCCAAAGTTCGTGTGATACTTGTAACTATCGGTTTATATTTAGGAGCATTAACGCTCTGTAAAGAATCTGCAAAGTTCTGACCAATTTTATATAACAAGAAAGCGGCTTCCGGAACAAGATAAGGGACAGAATGAGTTAACTCGTCGATGTCACAATTAGTACCACCTTGTATATGAATTAGCTTTCCTGAGTGTTTTGTTACTTCCTCTCGGTTTTTTAGAACAGGTATTCCGATAGCTAAAGCCGAAGCAAGATGAAGTTCGTTTATATCATTGAAGTCGCGACCGTAGCTTCCGATGTATCGGATAGGTTTTAGTTGACTTTGTATTTCTTCTTCCGAAATATCTGCTTTTGTTTTCGAGCATCCCGGAAGTAATAAAATGACAGCAAGTAGGTAAATAATATAATAAAATGTCTTGTACATTATGATGATTATGAAATTCCTGCAAAAGTACGAAAATATCATAATAAGTTGGTATAGTGTAATGAATTATTTTGTACTTTTGCGACTTTGAATCTAATTAATAGAAAGAGCCTGCTACAATACATGATTGAACGTATTATTATCTTAGATGGAACAGATCCTGCAGTATTCTTCGGGACAAATAATTCCAATATACAATTAATTAAATCCCTATATCCCAAACTCCGTATTATTGCACGTGGCAATGTTATGAAGGTGATAGGGGATGAGTTGGAGTTGGTTTCATTTGAGGAAAAGATACAAGAAATGGAACAATATTGTCAGACGTATAATGTATTAACCGAAGAAGCGATCCTAAAAATCATCAAAGGTATCCATGATAATAATTCACCGGCTAAGCAAGATAATCTGATTATATTTGGAATGAACGGGAAACCCATTGTTGCCAGAACAGAGAATCAGCAGAAGTTAGCGAAAGAGTTTGAGAGAAACGATATGTTATTCGCCGTTGGGCCTGCAGGTTCCGGTAAAACTTATACAGCCATTGCTCTTGCCGTAAAAGCATTGAAAAATAAAGAAGTAAGAAAGATAATATTAAGTCGACCAGCTGTAGAAGCCGGAGAGAAATTAGGTTTTCTTCCAGGAGACATGAAAGACAAGATTGACCCTTACTTACAACCTCTTTATGATGCACTTGAAGATATGATTCCGATTTCTAAGCTAAAAGAATATATCGAAAACAAGGTTATTCAGATTGCTCCCTTAGCTTTTATGCGGGGAAGAACCTTAAACGAAGCCGTAATTATACTTGATGAGGCTCAGAATACAACTACTCAGCAAATAAAAATGTTTATGACTCGCTTGGGAATGAGTGCAAAGATGATCATTACAGGCGATGTAACACAAATAGATCTTCCTGCTTCGCAAAAATCCGGACTTATTCATGCAATGGAAATACTAAAAGGCGTTCCGGGTATTGCGCAAATAGAGTTTGGGAAAAAAGACATTGTTCGCCATAAGCTTGTTCAAAGAATTGTAGAAGCTTATGAAAAACAAGAAAGAAAAAATAAAACTAACGATAACAACTAATAATATGAATGCTAACAAACCAACCAATACATTGGTAACAACCGACTACTCTTTCCCGGGACAAACGAAAGTATATCATGGAAAAGTTCGCGACGTTTATTCTATAGGAACAGATACTCTTATTATGATTGCAACGGATCGGATTTCGGCTTTTGATGTGATTCTTCCTAAAGGAATACCATACAAAGGACAAGTTTTAAACCAAATTGCAGCCAAGTTTTTGGACGCAACTGCCGATATTGTTCCCAACTGGAAGCTGGCGGTGCCCGATCCTATGGTAACAGTTGGTTTACGTTGCGAACCATTTAAAGTAGAGATGGTAATTCGTGGCTATCTTACCGGTTCGGCTTGGCGAGAATATAAGGCAGGAGCTCGAACTTTATGCGGTATTTCTTTGCCGGATGGAATGGTTGAGAACCAAGCTTTCCCAAGTCCGATAATAACTCCGACTACAAAAGCCGACGAAGGACACGACGAAAATATTTCCCGCGAAGAAATCATTAGTCAAGGACTTGTTTCGGAAGAAAACTATAAACAATTAGAGGAGTACACTTATGCTCTTTTCCGGCGAGGTACGGAGATGGCTGCCGAAAAAGGTTTGATCTTAGTGGACACAAAATACGAGTTTGGTATGAAAGATGGTAAGATTTATCTTATTGATGAAATCCATACTCCCGATTCGTCGCGCTATTTCTATGCAGAAGGTTATGAAGAACGCATGGAAAAAGGGCAAGAACAAAGACAACTATCCAAAGAATTTGTAAGAAAATGGCTTCTCGAAAACGGATTCAAAGGACAAGAAGGACAATCTGTACCGGAAATGACTCCCGAATATTGTGAAAGTGTATCAGAACGATACATCGAACTATACGAAAAGATTACCGGAGAACAATTTGTTAAAGCCGACATCTCGGATGTTCCCAAACGTATCGAAAACAATATAACCTCTTATCTCAAAAAATAAATATATCATAGATATATGGACAAATATGGATTAATAGGTTATCCCTTATCCCACTCATTCTCCAGAGACTTTTTTAACGCAAAGTTTCTGGCAGAAGGGATCGAGGCTGAATACATGAACTTCGAAATACCAAGTATTAAGGAATTTAAGGGAGTAATTAAAAATAATCCTGATCTAAATGGCTTGAATGTTACAATTCCATACAAAGAACAAGTTATTCCTTACCTCGACGATCTTAGTAACAATGCGAAACTTATTGGCGCTGTAAACGTAATTCGTTTCGAAAGATCTAAAAATAAACTCCGACTTGTAGGATATAATTCGGATATTATAGGCTTCAAACAGTCGATCGAGCCTATGATTACCAATCAAAAACGAGCATTAATACTTGGAACCGGAGGTTCTGCCAAAGCTATATACTACGGACTTAAACAGTTGGGGATAGAACCGCAATATGTTTCTCGTACAAAATCGCCCGATACGATCACTTACGAAGAACTTTCCGAAGCAATTATACTTTCGCACGAAATTATTGTCAATTGTACTCCGGTAGGAATGTATCCGAAAGTAGACGATTGTCCGCCTATTCCGTATCAATATATTACTTCCGACCACCTTTTATACGACCTTCTTTACAACCCGAACGAGACTCTCTTCATGAAGTTGGGTAAAGAAAAAGGAGCGACCATTGTTAATGGTTTAGAAATGCTACTTCTTCAAGCTTTTGCCTCTTGGGATTTCTGGACAGAAGCAGAATAAAAAGAATTAAATACTATAACTTCGCCCAAGTTCTAGTAAAACTTTGTTCAAGTTCTAGTAAAACTTTGCCCAAGTTTTAGTATAACTTTAGTCAAGTTATTAGGAAACTTTTATTTTCTCGAAACCGGAGAAGTAGAAGTTTTTTTTTATTTTAAACTCTTTTTTATTTGCATATCATTTTTTTTCTTTGTTACTTTGCACTAAACAAACGTTTAAAACAAACATTTAATTAATAACATGAGCGAAGTAACCGTTAATTCAGACGTAAGAGGAAAGATACTTGATGTAGCCCGTGAATTATTTATCCAAAAAGGATATAATGGCGTTAGTATTAGAGATATAGCATCGGCTTCGGGTACTAATATTGCGATGGTAAATTACTATTTTGGTTCGAAACTTAATTTATTTTCCGAAATATTTACTTCTGCATTTAAGATAGTTACCGGTAAAATCTTTACGATAGTAGAGTCGGATTTGTCGTTCGAAGATATGATTCGGCAATGGATATACACTTACTACGAAGTTTTGATAGACTATCCGGGTCTTCCTCTTTTTGTAATGAATGCAATTTCACAACATAGAGAAGAATTAATGTCGGGTTTGAATTTAGAAATTCCTTATCCCATTTTTCTAAAAGTAGAGAATAAACTTAAAATAGAAATAGAAAGCGGACGGATTAATCCTACTTCTTTGGTTGATTTTTTGCTTAATTTAGTTTCTTTATGCGTATTTCCATTCGCATTATCGCCTATAGCAGAGGCCGTTTTCCAAGTAAAAGAAGGAGAATATATGAGTTTCTTAGAGAACCATAAAGTTTACGTCGCAGACTTTGTTATAAATGCTATTAAGAAATAAGGAGGAGTTGTAAGTCATGTACAGTATGGGTATCGACATTGGGTCGACAACAATTAAAGTTATTATTTTAGATGAGTCATTTACTCCGGTTTATCAAGTTTATAAACGGCACAAAACGGATATTCGAGGCGCATTTGCCCTGCAGTTACAAGAGTTAGAAAAAAAGTTTGGCAACCATTCGTTCCGGGTTTGCTTTACAGGTACGGCAGGAATGGGAGTTGCCGAGCGTACCGGGCTTCCTTTTGTTCAAGAAGTTGTGGCCGCCGTAGAACTTGTACGTCGAGGCTATACGGAAACTCGTACTTTGTTGGATTTAGGAGGCGAAGATGCTAAGATTGTCTTTTTCAAAAATTCTAATCAACCCGAGATTCGGATGAATGGAAGTTGTGCAGGAGGGACAGGTGCTTTTATAGATCAGATGGCTTCTTTGATGAATGTTTCGCTTGATGAATTTTGTTCTAAAGCAAAACAGTATGAAAAGATCTATCCTATTGCTTCCCGTTGTGGAGTATTTGCGAAAACCGACATACAAAACCTAATAAGTAAGAACGTTCCAATAGCTGATATTGCCGCTTCGACGCTTCATGCTGTCGCTATGCAAAATATAACGAGCTTGGCAAGAGGATATGATGTGGAAACTCCTGTCTTGTGTATCGGAGGACCTTTATCTTTTATCCCGGAACTAAGGAAAGCTTTTGCCAAAGTTCTTCAATTAGACGAAAAAGATTTTATTCTTCCGCCCAACAGCGAGTATTTCCCGGCTTGGGGAGCCGCATTAAACGAAGGCGACGGAAAGACATATACGATCAAAGAAATAGAACAACGACAAAATCAAAACAGAGGTGCGCGAGTTGATGTATTACCTGTCTTATTTAATAATGAAGAGGAATACAAGAAATGGAATCGCGAGCGAAAAATAAAGCCTCTCCGTTTTCGATCTTTAGATAAATCGCGTCCGATCGAAAACTGTTTTCTTGGAATTGATTCGGGTTCTACAACAACAAAGATCGTAATTGCGGATAAAGATTATACTATATTGTATCGGTTTTACTCGACTAACGAAGGAAATGCGCTTAAGAAAGTAGTTGAGGGCTTAGAACGTTTCTATAAAGAAGCCGAAACTGCCGGAGTTGATGTTCGTATTTGTGCTTCGGCAGTAACAGGATATGGAGAAGATTTGATTCGCTCGGCATTAAACCTCGATTATGGGATTGTAGAAACAATGGCACACTTAAAAGGAGCTCAGTTTGTAGATCCAAATGTTTCGTTCGTGTTGGATATAGGAGGACAAGATATAAAATCAATTTTCATCGAGAACGGAGTAATAAGTAATATCGAATTAAACGAGGCATGTTCTTCGGGTTGTGGTTCGTTTTTGCAAAATTTTGCAGAAACAGTTAACCTGAGTTTGGATGAATTTTCGCAATCTGCTTGTTTGGCAAAACAACCTTGCGACTTAGGTTCGAGGTGTACTGTGTTTATGAATTCGAAAGTAAAACAAGCACTTCGAGAAAATGCAGAAGTAAGCGACATCGCTTCCGGCTTAGCTTATTCGGTAGTGAAAAATTGTTTGTTCAAAGTACTAAATATAAGTAACCTAAATCGTTTGGGTAATCATATCGTTGTACAGGGAGGAACGTTCAAAAACGACGCTGTTTTTCGCGCGA
Organism: Bacteroidales bacterium OttesenSCG-928-M11; assembly: GCA_030265685.1. Lineage (GTDB taxonomy): Bacteria > Bacteroidota > Bacteroidia > Bacteroidales > Azobacteroidaceae > Azobacteroides. The sequence continues at coordinate 10,801 of JAJDGO010000011.1, read as the reverse complement.
TGGAGTTATTGGCCGAGAAAGAAATAGGAGCAACCGATTGTCCCGAACTGATGGGTGCTTTTGGTTCTGCTATTTACGCAAGCGAGAAATGGGAACAAAACGGTTCGGAAATATCTTCTTTCTCGTCCGAACAATTAACGAATTTGCTAACTACTATTCAAACCTCCGAAATACAATGTAAAGGATGCACAAATACATGCTCTATTCTTCGATTTAAATTTCCGAATGGAAATATTTCCTACGCCGGAAATAAATGTGAAAAGGTATTTTATGGAACAGGTAAAAGTAAAAAGAAGGGCTACAATGCGTTTGAACGAAAGAATGAAATACTATTTCTTAAGTCAACTTCTTTGGGAAAGCAACGGATAGGAATCCCTCGAGTGCTCAATATGTTTGAGTCTTTCCCCTTTTGGGAAGCTTTATTTTCTGCTTGCGGACTTGAAGTGGAGTTGTCTCCCGAATCAACTTATAAATTGTTTCAGTCCGGAATTTCAACTATTATGTCCGATAATATCTGTTTTCCTGCCAAGTTGGTTCATGGACATGTTTTATCACTGATAGAAACAAAAGTAGATCGAATATTTTATCCGATAATTCCGAAAGAGAATAAAGAGTTTGCCAAGAGCAACAATTCATATAATTGTCCGGTAGTAAGCGGTTATCCCGATGTTATAAGAAGTTCTATCGATCCGGAGAATAAATATCATATTCCTTTCGATACTCCGGTAATAGGATTTAATGATAAAAAAGTATTAAAAGCTTCCTGCTGGCAATATTTCGAGAGTTTAGGGGTAGAAAGATATTTGTTTACTAAGGCATTCGACTTTGCTCTAAAAAAACAAAACGAGGTTAAAGAACGTCTGATAAACGAACAAAAAGAACTTTTCGATAAAGTTGTAATTGCCGGACAAGCAGTTTTCGTAATTGCCGGTCGTCCTTATCATACAGATCCTTTGATTCACCAAAAAACAGGACAGATATTGGCCGATTTGGGAGCTTATGTCTTTACAGATGATGTTTTTCGGAAAGAAAATGAAGCCGGATACGACCGGCTTAATATAGTAAGTCAGTGGTCATATCCTAATAGGGTGGTACAGTCGGCCTTGCAAGTGGCTAAGTATCCAGATAATGTGCAATTAATACAGCTAAATTCTTTCGGTTGCGGCCCAGACTCGTTTTATATGGATGAGGCGTCGGCCATATTAAAACAAGCAGGTAAAAATTTAACCGTAGTTCGTATTGATGAAATAGCAAGTCCGGGCTCAGTTCGTTTACGTTTACGTTCTTTAGTCGAATCATTAAAAACAAGACAACAAACAGAATTGAAAAATACTTTCTCCCTTTCAGAAAAAGGAGAAATCTATCATGGACACACTATTCCTTTTACGAAGAAAGACAAAAAGAAAACCATACTTGTTCCTTGGCTTTGCGACTTCCTAAATCCTTTTATCCCGGCGATTGGAGAGCTTACCGGCTACAACTTGGTAAATTTGCCGAAATCTAATCGCGCATCGGTTGATACGGGATTAAAATATGGTCACAACGAAGTTTGCTATCCCTCTACCTTAGTATTAGGAGATATTATTAACGGACTACAATCCGGTAAATATGATTTGGATAATGTTGCAGTTGCTATTACTCAAACAGGAGGTCAATGTCGCGCTACAAATTATATAGCTCAAATAAAAATGGGATTGAAGCGTGCCGGGTTCGAAAATATACCGGTTGTTGCTCTTACCAGTGGCAAAACCTACCAAAATAATCAAGAAGGGTTCTCGATTCCATGGCTGAAACTGGCAAATATAGCTGTTTACCTCGTACTTTATGGTGATGCTTTGCAACAAATGTACAGTGCTATATCGCCGCGCGAAAAGAAATCCGGCGATGCTCAACGTATTTTTGATTTTTATATACAACAAGGATCGGAGGCTATTCGCAAAAAAGACCACAAGTTACTTCTTAAGCTTTTGCAGGAAGCGGTAGACGATTTTAATAACATTTCGATATACGATCGAAGTTTCTCAAAGATCGGGCTCGTTGGCGAGATCTTTGTTAAGTACAATAACTATGCGCAAGCCAATATTACACAATGGCTTCGGGAAAATAAGATGGAAGTTGTAACACCTCCTATTCTCGATTTTATCATGCAATACTTTGTTAATTCGAAGGTCAACTATGATAATGGAGTAAAAAGAGGCGGACGATTTCAAGAAATAATTAAACCCGTCCTTTGGAAATATATGAATAAGCGAATATCTCAGGTAGAAAATATCATGCAAGGGTTTAATTTTTATCATCCAAGCGAATCTATTTACCTAAAAGCAGAGTATGCTTCACAAGTATTAAGTCTTTCTAACCAATTCGGAGAAGGATGGTTGCTATCTGCCGAAATTGTTTGTTTTGTTCGACGAGGAATTAATCGAGTTGTTTGTATACAACCCTTCGGTTGTATTGCAAATCATGTTGTTGCCAAAGGTATTGAGAAACGAATCAAAAAACTTTATCCCGATGTAAACCTATTGTATCTTGATGTTGATGGTGGAGTAGGGGAGGTAAATTTGCAAAATCGCCTACATTTCATGATTAGTGAATGATAGAGAAGGTTTATTTTCATCAGAGTATTTTTTCCTTTGAGTAAAAAGGAGGGGAATGCTCTCAAAAGAGAACTTCTATGTCTTCTAATCGAGCGTAACGACCTTCTAATTTTCCTTCTTTATCAATGAGAAGAATTGTTGGAGTGCCAAAGATTCCATAGTTTTGGAAATTAATTCCTTCTAAACCGTCATAATCACAAATGTTTTTCGACCAAGGAAAAGAAGGACTCGATTCTCCAACCTCCGGATCTGTATCAGCCGAAACGGATATAATATCATATCCTTTTTGTTTGATTCTATCGTATTGTTCAGTTAATTGCCTTATCTGAATATCACAATTAGTACATCCTTCTTCATAGAATATTAAAAGCGTAGGACTTGAAATAGTAATAGGTTTTCCATCTTCTATTAGAACGGGAACTTTTCCTCCTTTTTGTATCTTGGCTCGTTCAAAGGCTAAATACATTATCCCCTTTGGTTGTATACGTTTTGATTCTTTCAAATATTCGACAATAATTTCTTCGGCTTCCTCCCAGGCAAATTGTTCTACAATGGTAACTAAATCTTCGGCAAGCTGATTAAAAACAATCGGATCACTCGTACGTTTCAACAATCTGACCATTATATCTCCGAAGTCTTTCTCGTTAGGGTATATTTCGAAAGTATATGAAATAACAGAGCTCCAAAAACCACTAGTAAATAAAACTTCCATATCTATTTCTTCCGATATAAACCGACGAGCTTCATCCAGTACTCTTGCTTCGTTGTTAGAATCAACTTCCGGCATTTGATAAAGAGGTATTCGATTGTAGAAATCCCGAATGCGACTATAGCGTGCGCTGTAGGAGTTTTCTTTTATTGTTTTTGTATATAATTCTTCAAATTGTTTTTTTAGTTGGTTATATTCTTGTTTTAGCTCAACTTTAAGTTTACTTTCCGGCTCGTTTTGATAAGCATCTAAAGTTAGGTAGATAGTGTTTGCTTTGCGAAATAAATTTTCCTGCTTGTTATAATATTGAAGTAAAAATTTATTTTCTTGGTTTCCTTTATACTGAATGTTTTCTCCATTGGGAATAGCTTCTGTACAAACTATATCTAAATCAGTTTTAGTTAATATGAAATCTAATCCTCCTCCTTGTTGTATTCGCCAAGAAACAATTCCCGTATAGCCTTTGTAAGAATCGGGAATATTCACCTCGATATATCCATTTTTATCAATATAACCCCGAGCAATTGTGTCGGTACGAGTTCCTTGATGGATAAATAAAGAATATTCTTTTTCTTTAAAATGAGGAAAATTGAGCGATAACTGTTGAGAAAAAACAGAAATCGTACTTAAAAAACAAATAATTAAAGCAATTCTCCGATTCATTTGAGCTAATTGAATTTTAGATTAGAAAAAGAAACAAACTATTACCTTAATCAAGGCAATAGTTTATTTCTCTTTTTTTTTGTATTAAATATGAATATTAATGAACTTAATTTACTTTTACACAACGGACTCCGTTTCCTCTTCCACGATACCCGTTAGTTGTGACGGTAGCGGTTGATGAAGATGTTGTCTCTAAAGTTATCGAAGCAGTACCGGAGGCTGTTGAACTCCAGTATATGCCAGTTTCTGATTGAGGAGTTCCCATTATGTTCCCAGATCAGGAAGCTCTACTACTTGTTACCGGAAGGAATAAAGCTTTCCCAATAATACGTCCTTGGATAGTTCCCGATTGATTATTCCAACTCAATTCATTATTTGAAGTATTAATAATAGAATTCCATTGGCTTTGAGTAGGTATTCTCCATCCTTCGGGGCAAGGATCGTTCTCTGTTCTTTCGCTATCTTTCCAAATTGTTGTAGATTGGGTAGCGCGCCAATCATAAGGAGTATTTGGAGCTTTAATAAATTGCCCTTTACCTTTGCCTTCTTTAGGCTGATCTCCGTCTAAGTCGGTATTTGCAATTGGTCCGGCTTCATAAAGTGTACTAGAAGAACTTTCATGTCCATCTTTTTTTCGTCCCCATTGAAACATCCCCCCTTTCGAGTCGTCTCGGTTTCCTGAATCAGAAAAGCTGAAGGGATCAGATTGACTAGTATTAGCTCCTAAATTAAAACACTGAAATTGTAGCCAATTAACAGCTTCCCCGTTTGAATTTGTCGAATAATGTTCGCCGGTATATGCACCACAACCGATATTAACTCGAACTTTTAGGTCTTTTCCTAAAAAAGTAATCGGAATGTCAAAGGCTTTCCCTGCATAACTAGACAAAGGTGTACCAGCAACTAAGACTTGAATGGTTCCGGCTCCTCCTTCTGCTTCGGTAGATAGATTGGTTTCGGGGATAATTACTTTTATTCCACTAGCATGATTAAATACTTGCCTGTTTATTGATTGTCCTTCTGCTCCAGTATAGTGGAATACTCCGGCAGAAATTTCCTCGTATTCAATACCCGTTCCTCTAGTCAAATCATCACCTGTTCCACCTGCAAATACTGCACCTATATATAAGTTTGTATTGGATTCATTGGTGTTGTATACCGGGCTGAAAGAAATATTTTCATACTTGGTGCTATTATTAAAGGCAATCCATTTACTACCATTCCAAAATTCAGCTACATCAGCATCGGTGTTGAATATTAATAACCCTTCTGCTGCCACTTTTTCGTTTGCTTGGGTCAGGCTTTCCAAAGCTACCTTGTCGTCTTTATTCTCTTGGCTTAATTGAGGCAAACGCAAGCCATTCTGATTGCTGATGATCTCCAAAACAGAAAACTGTTGAGGAGCATCTTCCGAGCCTATCGTGACCTGCGCTGCCGCATTCAAAGAAAAAGAAATACACACACACACTAATATGTAAATATTAAATAATCTATTCTTCATCATAATATCGATATTGTTTTGATTTTACCTAGTTAAGCTTATTGAGATACCACACAACGAACACTATACCCAAACCCTTTATCCCGATCAAACCAAGGAGTAATTTGAAACATTACTGTATTGACCATACAGCTTTTCGTTTTAGTACTATCATCAGGAGAAATTGAGGAAGTCCAATACATACCGGTAGCTCCTCGCTTATTATTTAGAGCAAACTTTCCATTTATTTCTCTTAATGCTGTGCCCGGAAACATTAAGGCATTTCCTACCATACCCCCTCCATTGTATGTCGCAGGAGCGTCGCCATCAACCAACGTATGTTTATCAAATGTATTATTGGCAATAATATTTGCCATATCTCCCTCAGAAGGAACTTTCCATCCGGTAGGGCAAGGATTTTCAGTCAACATATTCCAGTCTTTATCATCGGTAGGAGGAACTACAGCATCCCAAGTAGAGGCTTTTGCATCATCTGCTTGGTCATCTGTTGCAGATATGGCAATTGCTTTCCGTCCCCATTTGTATTTATGCCCATGCAGCGATTGCTTGGCTGTAAATGGGTCAGTATCGTTTGTATCCGAACCTAAGTTAAAGCATTGGAACTGCAGCCAGTTGGTAACTATGTTGTTTTCATCGACAACCAGTTTGTCATCAGTATAAGCACCGCAGCCGGTGTTGACCCGAACGACTAATTTCTTAGTTAATAACTGAATAGGAATATTAAAAGCCTTTCCTGCATAGGAGGCAGAAGGAGTACCCGATACCTTTATTTCAATAACCCCTTTCCCTCCGGCAGCTTCAGTCGCCAGAGTTGTTGCCGGGATGGTTACTTTAATTCCACTTGCATGAGTAAATTCTTGTTGAGGAATGGATTGCCCTTTGGCTCCGGAATAATGAAAATAACCCGCATCCATTTCTGAGTAGGATACATTAGTACCTCGTGTCTTTTCATCTCCCGTTCCTCCCGCAAAAACAGCTCCGGTAAAAATTTTAGTCTTATCTGTCTCATAGACATTATAAGCCGGATCAATAGTGAATCCGGTAGGATCAAACAGTGCATTTCCACAATTGGACAACCACTCCTCGCCATTCCAATATTCGATACACTCGGTATCTGTATTATAGATCAGCAACCCTTTAGCCAAGGTCGTTTTTTTTGCTTTAAACTCGTCTGTTCCAGTCATGGCATCTCGTTGCTCTGTATCCATTTGAGGAAGACGTAATCCTTGAGCTTGATTACTTATTAATTCCAATACAGAGAATCGTTGTGGTTCATCCAAAGAACCTATCGTTACTTGTGCCTGCATACTTATCGGCCAAACCATGACAATGGCTAAGATAGTCAGCACGATTAATATATTATACTTTTTCATACTCTTATTCTTAAGTTAATGTGAATTTATTAAATACTTACTCTTTGATGCATCGAACAGAGACTGTGTGTTTGGCGAAAAAGTAAGATAAAGAAGGGATTGAAAAGTTGGCTGTTGCTTCCAAAAAAGCATTCCGGAATGGATCTGGATCGTTGTTAAGTAGTATTCGAGTTCGGCTCCATACACCTCCATTTATACCACGAGCTCTTAAACTTCCATCAACGTGGTTACGATAGCCTGCTGCTGGAATCATAAAGGCTTCGCCTAAGAAAAAGGCATTGCCAAACACGGCATTTCCCGCTTCCCAGTTATTATCGCTTATTTTATCATACTTGTTATTATTTGCCATTGCTTCAAATTGTGTGTCTGTTGGCAATGTCCAGCCTGTAGGACAAGGATTATTATTTTCTAAATCCCAAACTTCAGGTTTGTCAAAGGGGATATCTGTCCAACCGGGGTATGCTTCGGGGTGCGCTTGATCCCATTCCGCAGTCATTACAGGGTCTTTCTTTCCCCAAATATATTTATCACCATGTACCGATGCGTTGCGAGTATAAGGATCGTTATATACTGTTGCTCCCAAGTTGAAACATTGGAACTGCAACCAGTTACTTGCTATCCCATTAGCATCAGCAGTCAGCTTGTTTCCTGTGTATGCGCCACAACCAGTATTGACTCGAACATATAAGTCTTTATCGAATAATTTAATTGGTATATTGAACGCTTTACCGGCATATTCGGCAGAAGGTGTTCCTTTTACTTTAATAGGAATAATTCCTTCACCTCCATCCTCAATTGCCGTAAGCGTAATAGGCTCAACCACGACTACAATTCCACTGGCGTGCGGGAACTCTAAGACTTCCGGAATTGATTGTCCTGCGGCATCCAGATACTTAAAGAATCCGGCAGACATCGGTTCGTATTCGACTCCTGTTCCTCGATCGGCGTTGTCCAGAGTCTCCGATGTTCCTGTCGCAAATACCGCCCCGGTAAATATACGACGAAGGTCTGTTTCGTAAACATTGTAGATTGGGTCGAAATTAACAACCTCAGGAGCGACAATTGAATTACATAGATTCATCCAATCAGTTCCGTTCCAATACTCAATACAATGAATATCTGTATTGTAAATCATCAACCCCTTAGCTAGATCATCTTTTTTTTCTTGAAACGCTTCCGTCACACTTAAGGCATTCCGCTCAGAAGTAGTCATTTGGGGTAAGCGAAGTCCTTTCTCTTGATTAGAGATCAATTCTAAAGCTGAAAATACTTCAGGAACCTTTTCTTCTCCGATGCTTACTTGTGCTAATAGGGAAGAATTAAATCCATAAATGCACAATATAAACAATATACTTGTTAATGTTTTTTTTATCTCCATAGTAAATCTTTTTTTTATTATTTATCAATTCCAAGTTTCCCCATATTTTTACTAGTAGGGACAAAATTTTTCATTTGTTTTGTCGAATAGGCAAATAGCATGAACAAAATAATCAATAGGCCTTCTCCTAATGGAGTTTCTCTATTATTTGCATCTCCATAAGGATTGCCTGATTCTCCTTCCTCAAACCCATCTCCTTCTCCTCCTCCAGTCAAAGTATAGTTGATTGTATTACTGTTCCACTCGGAATAAGTTTGGTTGATAGGATCACTAACCCAATTGCTTTCTCGTCTTGTTTCCGAATATGATGAATTAAGTGGCCTAAATTCCTCTTGAGCTATCAATGAAGAAAAAGTTATCATCAATAAACTAATCAATATCAAGTGTCGTTTCATTAATCTTTCGTGTTAGTATTCGTGTATATAAAATTTATTGTTCTGTATTTTTACCGACGATAATCTTTGTTGTTATCTGTCTATTTCCTACTACTTGGAGAATATATACTCCAGTGTTGAGTGAAATATTAGTTACTTGTTCCGGATAAGAAGAAATGTAGCCGCGATATATACATTGTCCTTGTGTATTGTAGAGACAATATGAAGCTCTCATGTCATACTCGGTTAGTCCTTTTATGTAAAGCTGAGAAGAAGTATAATAAACAGAGATAGGAGTTTGTTGTATATCCTCAATATAAGTAGGATTAGTGAAGTACAACATAAAACGTTCTGTTATATCTCCCGATTGGCTAAGAAATGTATAACTTTTTTCTTCCCTTAGATCAATATACTGGTTGAGTAATTCATCATGAAGAATTAAACTTTCAGTATCTACAGCATCAGGATCAGTAACTGATAATGTACAATTAATACCATTTGTAGGAGGAGTAACACATAAACGAACGCTATTTGTATCCATCGGAACTACATTATTTTGCATATTGCTAGTCCCATTTTTGGTATAGATTTGGAAGTATTCGTTTGTTGTGTTCAATAATTTAGTTACTAAATATCCATCATTTGCAAAGCGTATATATGTCTCGTCGTAAATGAAAGGATTATTTTCAGGAGTAATTCGAAGAGTAAATTCATCTCTAGATTCTTTTGAAGCAGGAGATAAAGCCGGTGGAGTTTTACTGTAATTACTTCCCGAATGAACTTGCATGTCATGAAGAAGTTCAAAGTTAAGGTCTGATGCATTATTCCCAGCAACACGAATCATAAATACCCCCATAGCAGGAATATTAGGGAGTTTTGGAGTTGTACTATTTCCATCAAAAACATATTTTTTATATCCGGTAGCTCCCGCATGATAAACATAAATGTCAGTGTTGAACGAAATTCCGGAGTTGATCATACGATCAAGTAATGCAGATGCATCAATAGATGAGGTATAAGAATTACCAATTATCCAATTAGTAGAAGATCCTTTGCTGACAGGCGCGGCATGATTAAATAAAGATCCGGTATGCAAACGAAGATTTTGTAAATAATCGCTATGATCGCCCTCTTCATAATCGGCAGAAGTAAATGGAAGCCCATCAAAAATATATCTTTCTTCTGTTTCTTCTTTTTCTGTTACCCCAACAATCATATTTGTATCTTCCAGATTTAAAGAAGCTGGACGTAATACCAATAAATATGGACGAGTTGTTTCTAACGGATCGCTAAAACCTTTTACATATTGGTCTGTATCTATATAACCCGGTTTATTTGGATCAGGTTTATTTGCCAAAATATAGCGAGTATGCCAATCTTCATCAATGTCTGGAGTTCTTACCCAGTTGCCGGAATAATAACCGGCGTACATTCCGTTAAAAGGAGTTGCGAATGGATAAATGTAGTTATTGTTATTTGTTGTATTGCTTAACCGAAAAGGAGCAACATATTGTTCTATAACGATAGATCCATCAGTAACAATAGCTCCGTTATTAGTATTTGAGTTATTAATGCGCAAAGAAGTCGTATAGATATTGTCTCCGATAGGATCTGATTCTAATAAAACATGTCCTTTATTTGCGGCATCACTATTTTTACGTTTAATCGAATTTGCATCGATACCCATATAGGCCGGAATAAATATAGTATCAGTTGTTGCTATCTCTAAATTAGGGAATGCTATGTAGCTTGTAGATCGATCATAACTCGTTTCGCCGACTTTATCTATTAAACGACCTTTATCGTTGTTTTCTACAAAGCGAAGAGTACCAACACTACTTGTTCGTTTGTATGAATAGTTATAACCATCCGGAGTTGATTCTTCCATCGTGAAAACAGTTCCGGCTCCGTCATGAAGAAAACTACCCTCTAAACTTATTGCGCCATCGTGATTAACTTTTACATCAGAACCTAACATTTTCATTCCGGTTTTGACATACATCTTTCCATTGGACATAATTTGCATTGATCCTGTGTTTACAAACAATGTTTCTTTGTTTGTTACCCCTTCCGAACCTGTCGGGGTATCTTCTGCCCAAAGACAAAAGGGAATAATTAAGAAAAGAAGTAAACAGTACTTTCGTCTCATATTCATTAGTTTTTATAGTTTATGTTAATAAATTTCTCGAGTGAATTAATGCGATATTTT
>JAJDGO010000010.1 GCA_030265685.1 Bacteroidales bacterium OttesenSCG-928-M11 | reverse complement strand
GATTGAATATATGGAAATAAGTATTTTGAGTAGCTGTTTTTCCTGCCAACTCATGAATATCATCAATAATCAAAACATCGATACCTTGATAAAAATTGATAAAATCATTTGTAATATTTTTGCGGGAAGCATCTGTAAATTGCACTTGAAATAAGTGGGAAGAAATATAGATTACTTTTTTGTCCGGATACAAAGACATTATCTTATTTCCGATGGCATGGCAGAGGTGAGTTTTCCCAACTCCCGACTTACCAAATAAAAAGAACGGATTGAATAATTTTTGTTCGGGAGCTGTCGCAATTGTATCTCCAATTGTTCGAGCCAGCTTATTACTTGTCCCTTCATAGTAATTATCGAAGGTAAGTCTTACATTTAAATTGGAGTTCCAGTCTTGAACCTTCTTCGATGCTAAAGCATCTGGTGATTTGTTTAAGTTAGTTGCTTCTTTTTGTAATGCGGAAACCGGCTTACCCCCGTCAAGTGTTGTTTGTCCTTTTATACCATTAGTATGATCTACTACTATCCGATACTTTAAATTAATATCTTTACCGATAACACGAGATAAAGTTGCATGGATCAAGTCTGCGTATTTTTCCTCCAAGTATTCATAGAAGAATTGAGAAGGAACCTGGATTGTAAAATCGCTCCCTTCGTATTTTAAAGGAACTATCGGTTCAAACCAGGTATTGTGAACTTTCTCGTCAATATTATCTTTAATAATATCGAGACAAAGACTCCAAAATGCAATATGATTGTCTACTTTTATCACTTGTTGGTTGCTTGGCATGTATTAATTCTCCATTTTTTTCGGAACAAAGTATATAGTATCATTCGTTTCGTGATGCAAATTTTGGAAAAAAAAACAAGAAAACAAAATAGGGTTTTTCTTGTTTTTCTTATTTTTTTACTACATCCTGTTTTTCAATCACTTATAGATCATTTTGTCAAAAAAGATTTATTTCACTAATAAACAACTACTTACAAAAACAAAACAACTATTCTCCCATTTAATCTCAGATTGCTTATTCAATTTGAAGTCCTTTCTTGTGAGATGGTTTCAGCATTCTAAAAAAATCAAAACCGAAATCACTTGTTTAGAACAATTCTAATTAATAAACTTTCAACATAAAAGAAAAAAATCCCCAATCTTTCCTACCAAAAAATTTACTTTGAGATAAGATTTGTTTTTAGATGAGATAAAAAAGATAGTATAACTTTGATCAAGTTATAGTAAAACTTGATCAAAGTTGTAGTAAAACTTCACCTAAGTTCTTGTATAACTTTCAAAAGCTATCAAGATCTTTCTATTTATCTATTTATCCGAGATTTAGAGATTGTACTATTTCTCTGAAATGCTTATTTTGGGAAGCGAAATCAAAATACGGAAAAGTGAACGTACCGTTTGGGATTTTCCTTTAAGTCTCTCAGCAATTCGGAAGCATTACGAGCAGTCGAATCTAAGTGATTATAAAGGTTGGGGTCGTTAAGCAAAAGACCTAAACTATTGTCTGGGCTATTGAGCTGAGTTGTCAACTGATCTATATTAACAAGTGCTTGATCAACGGTCTGAACCATTGCTTGAAAATCGATAGCACTTATGTTTTCACTGATTGTAACAAAGTTAGTGGATACGGAATTTAGGTTATTTATTATTTCCGGAACTCCGGTTCCCATCATTTTATTTAGTTCGGCCGACGATTTTTCCAAATTGTAGACTACATTATTAATATGATCTAACGACTGAGTTATTGCTTGATGGTTTACAATTACTTGAACTCCGTACAAGATACTGTCGAGTCGGGGCAATATAGCTTCTAATTGCGGCAAAGTTTCGTTAGTAAGTTTATCCATTATCCCAATATTCATTTTGCCTTCGATTGTATCTCCGGCGTTATGGTAAGTACTTACATATTTATTAAGTATAATATCAAGAAAAGCGCCTGTAGTTAAGCCCGATTTTAGTTCGGCGTAACTGCCGGTTTGCAATTTCATTTTTTTATCCAAGCTTATTTCTACGATAACATATTCGGGAGAGGGGTTAGAGAAGTCGTATTGTATCGAATTTACTACACCTACTTTGAATCCATCTACATAAACCGGGCTCGAGTTTTGCAAGTCGGTTACTTTAGGCATCAAAACAAAATAATTGTTCGAAGGTCTAAATAGGTTAATTCCTTTTAGATAATTAAGACCTACATAGAAAATAAGTAAACTAATGATTGCTATTAATGCGATTTGAACTTCTTTGGTTATGATTTTCTTCATTTTTATTCGAGTTATTATTTTATTCTGACTCCATTTTCGAAAGCAATAACGAAAGCATCTTTGAAATCTTCCTGCACTTGTTTTCTTAATTGAAGTATTTGTTTTTGATCGGTTGATGCACCATAAGTATATTTATAGAGTCCATTTTCTATATAATAATCGGCATCATAGCCTTTCAATTCCGATTTATCAACCGGAGTTGAAGAGGTTAATATTTGAATTTTATAAACAATTCCTTTAACATCAGTCGATTTTGGTTCAACTGTGTTGGTAGAAGCTTCTATCGGTTCTAATGTTTGCATTCTTAAATCGTACTTCTTTTTATACTTGCTGAAAGCATCATAGATAGATTTAGCCATTTGTTTTTGTCCTTTGCTCGACACCATGTAGTTTTCGGCATCCGGATTAGAGATAAAATCTAATTCTATCAAGACACTTGGCATGCTTGCATTTCTTAGTACGGCCAAGTTGTCGCTTTTTACGCCCCGATTTCCTCTTTTCGATTGAACAACTAATTCATTTTGTATCATAGAAGCCAAATCATAGCTATGTTCATGAAAGACAGATTGCATAGCTTCGAATATAATAGTTCTGGCATCATCTCCAAGAAATTCCGAAACAGACTCCGGAGTGAACTCAGGTTCTAAATAAGTGATTTCGTTTTCTCTTTTCAGAACTTCAAGATTTTTGTTTTCGGTTTGTCCGTAAGTAAAAACTTCGGCTCCGTTTACGTATTTCTTTCCTTTTACCGAATTAGCATGAATTGAAATAAAGAGATCTGCTTTGGCATTATTAGCAATTTGCGATCGTTTTAATAAACTAACTGTAGTGTCTTTGTTTCGAGTGTATATAATTTCGACGTCCGGAAGATCTTTCTTTATCATATCTCCCACCAACAAAGTTACAGCTAAGTTAATGTCTTTTTCCTTAGACTTAGCTCCAACAGCGCCTGGTTCTTTTCCTCCGTGACCGGGATCCAGCACTAATATGAATTTCTTATTGCTCCCTTCTACTGAAAAATAGAAAGAGAACGGCATAAGTAAAAAGATCAGTAATATATACTTTTTCATGTTCAGATAACCGTCTTTCAATTCGGCAACAAAAATAGAAGATTTTTCGGAATAATTATCATAAAAAATACTAATTCAAACGAACTCATTTCCTTTGTCGATAAATTCAGAGATTATTTTTATCTTTGTGCCTTTATTGAATATAATGACTGACATATTAAATATAATTGAGAAATATTACGACCCGGCAACTGATTTATATAAAATATTGTATAATCATAGTCGTTCTGTTGCAGACAAAGCTTTAGAGATTGCACAAACACACCCGGAAATGGAGATGGATCTTCAATTCATTGAAGAAGCTTCACTATTACATGACATCGGAATATATAAAACCTCAGCTCCTAAAATCGGATGTAATGGTTTTTTCGATTATATTTGCCATGGTTATTTAGGTTGTGAGTTATTAAAAAAGGAAGGTCTTGAAAAACATGCCTTAGTTTCTGAAAGGCATACAGGATCAGGGATAACCAAAAGCAGTATAATAAGTAATAATCTGCCGCTTCCTATTAGAGATATGCTTCCTATTAGCATGGAGGAAAAATTAATCTGTCTGGCTGATAAATTTTATTCAAAATCGAAACCGGATAAAGTAAAGTCCGTAGATCAAATTCGAAAAAGCTTGTTGAAGTATGGAGAAGATTCTGTAGAAAGGCTTAACGAATTAATAAAACTTTTTTTAGGATAGTACTCCCATAAATGAAGAAAATACAGATTTTGGTCTCGATTCTCTTACTGTTCTTTATTGGATTTCAATACGGAATAGCCCAAGAAGTACTACCCGATTCTGTAGATATAAGTTTACAAACCCAACTATTACCCGATTCTACGGCGCTTGATATTCAAACCGAAGAAATACAAGCGGATACAACTACAAAAAAACGGTCTTCCGGAACCCTCGAAGCACCTCTAAAATATCATTCGCAAGACTCTACCATCATGAATCTTAAAGACAATTTCAAGGTCTTCTTTTACAATGATGTGGAAATCGAGTATATGAATGCCAATCTGAAAGGAGCTTATGTGGAAGTAGATGCTGATAGTAGTATCATTTTAGCTACTCATACGTTGGATTCAATTGGAGAAGAGATCGGACATCCCGTATTTAAAGATGGAAACTCCGAACCTTATGAGATGAAAAAAGTTCGATACAACTTCAATACAAAGAAGATGTTTATCACGGATGTTATTTCTAAACAAGGAGAAGGCTATTTAATTGCTCATGAAACAAAAAAGTTAGAAAACGATGATTTATTTATTTCAAACGGTATTTATACAACTTGCGATGATCCGGACTGTAAACACTATTATTTTCAACTAACAAAAGCCCGAGCGAGGCCGAATAAAAACATAGTTACAGGACCTGCTTACTTAGTTGTAGAAGGAGTTTCGTTACCTATTGCTATTCCTTTCGGGTTTTTCCCATTCTCGAGCGATTATTCGTCGGGAATTATTATGCCAAGTTTTGATGATGAATTAAAACGAGGCTTTTCGTTGCGCAACGGTGGATATTACTTTGCCTTTAACGACTATGCCGATTTGGCATTGACAGGAGAAATTTACACAAAAGGTTCTTGGGGTTTGGCAGCACATTCTACTTATAGGAAACGATATAAATTTAGTGGTAACTTCAATGCAAGTTATTTGTACACTGTATTGGGAGACAAAGGAGCAAACGACTACAGTCAGAGTCGAGATTTCAAAGTTTCCTGGTCACATTCTCAAGATTCGAAAGCGCATCCTTTTCGTACTTTTTCGGCAAGCGTTAATTTTTCGACCTCAAGTTACAATCAAAATAGCATAGACGAAATGTACACCAGTTCTGCCAACACAAACACAAAGGCATCAACGGTTACTTATTCGTATAAAATACCGGAATCGCCTTTCACAATTAGTGCAAATGCAAGTATTAGCCAAAACTCTCGCGACACAACATTGGCAATTACATTACCAAATCTAACTATTAACATGCGAGACATTTATCCTTTTAAGAAAAAAGAACGTGTAGGAGCACCACAATGGTACGAAAACATTCGTCTTAGTTATAGCGGAGAATTAAAAAATAGCATTTCCAATGTAAAAGAATATGATATTATGCACAAAAATATCATCAAAGATTGGAATAATGGAATGAAACATACCATCCCTATCAGCGCTACTTTTAACCTATTCAAGTATTTATCCGTCACTCCTTCTTTCAACTATACGGAAAGATGGTATACATCCAAAGTAAATCGTGGATATGATGATATGAATAATGTAGTTACCCGCGATACTGTATACGGATTCAATCGTCTTTATAATTATAATGCATCGATTAGCATGAGTACAAAAATCTACGGATTTTATAAACCTCTGCCAATCTTTGGGAAATGGACGAAAAATTCTGTTATTCGTCATGTCATAACTCCAAGTGTTAGCTTCACAGGAGCTCCCGACTTTTCGGACAAAAAGTACGGATATTATCAAGACTTGGTTTATTATGACCAACGAGCACAAATGATGGACACATTAACTTATTCTCCATACGAAGGTTTTATTATGGGAACTCCGGAATCGGGTAGATCCGGAACATTAAATCTTGGTTTAACCAACAACTTGGAAATGAAAATCCCAGCCGCAGGAAGTGATTCGACCAAAAAGATCAGTTTAATCGACAACCTAAGTTTTCGGACAAGCTATAATTTTCTGAAAGACTCCCTGAAATGGAGCGATTTGAATGTATCTCTTCGATTAAAATTCAGCAAATCATACACACTTAGCTTAAATGGAGTTTTTGATGTGTACACTTATGACTATAACGAAGCTACGGGACGAATAAATAAAGTCAATGTTACTCGGTTAGAAGCCGGAAAAGGACTTGCCCGCTTAAAACAAACATCAACTTCATTCTCTTATTCAATCAATAATTCGACGGTAAAAAAATGGTTCTCCAAAGGAAATGAATCCGAATCAGGCGAAACAACACCGGAAGAAAACCCATTAGATACGGATACTGAGGTAGCCGGAGAAGAAACTTCAGCGTTTAGAAAGAAAAAAGACCCTCGCGAAGGCTTTGGAGATGATGGTTATTGGTCGGCCGATAACATTTCATGGAATCTTTCTTTAAGCGCCAGCTTGGGATTGGGATATGGAGAGTTTAATAAAAAGAAAAAAGAATACTCATATAAAGTAACTCCTAATATCAGCGCATCAGGAAATATCTCTCCAACCAAAAATTGGAACTTCAGCTTTAGTTCAAGTTACGACTTTGAGGCAAATAAATTTTCAACCATTAGTGCTTCTATTACTCGAACCATGCACTGTTGGAATATGTCGGCCAATATGGTAATTAATAGTCGTTACCAATCCTATCATTTTACTATTGCTGTAAATGCATCCATGCTAAGAGATTTGAAATACACGCAAAGTAGTAATTCGTACGATTCTATGAATTGGGGTTATTAAAAAGGGAATTACATGGAAGTACGTATAGAACAGTCGTGGAAAGAAAAACTATCAGAAGAATTTAAGAAGTCATACTTCATTGATTTGGTAAATTTCGTAAAACAAGCTTACAGTACAACGACTGTGTATCCGAAAGGCAGTAAAATATTCAATGCATTCGAACAAACTCCATTCGATCAAACAAAGGTTGTTATCTTAGGACAAGATCCTTATCACGAACCTAACCAAGCACATGGACTTTGTTTTTCTGTCAATGACGGAATTACACTACCTCCTTCTCTCCAAAATATTTACAAAGAGATTGAAAGTGACTTAGGAATCAAACCTTTTCCGTCGGGCAATTTGGAAAGATGGGCTAAACAAGGCGTTCTATTACTTAATGCTACTCTTACAGTAGAGAAACATAAAGCAGGTTCTCATCAAAACAAAGGATGGGAAGAGTTTACTGATGCCGTTATTCACCAAATAGCTCAAGAAAAAGAACATATTGTTTTCATTTTATGGGGTTCTTATGCTCAGAAAAAAGGCGCTTTTATTGATACAAATAAACATTTCGTCATCAAATCGCCTCACCCCTCTCCTCTTTCTTCTTATCGTGGTTTCTTTGGAAGCAAACCATTTAGTAAAACTAACGAATACTTAATACAAAACGGACAAGTTCCTATCCAATGGCAATAGTCAAACTAAACATTTTGAGTAATTTCTTGTTACATTGACACGTAGAAATTATAAACAAAATGAATATGAAAATTGCAAAACTACTATTAGGGATAATATTTGTTATGGGATTCATCACAAGTTGTGATGATAAAGTTGAAATTAATATCCAAAAGGGGGAAGGAACAATTATCTATGAAGGAAAATCTTACGACTTGGATTATTTATCCATTTATACATCTCCAAAAGAAAATGGTTTATTCGAACACAATGTAGTCGTTACCAATTCCGGCGATGGGAATATTATATTTTATTTTTCAATTGTCGACAAAACTTCCCAAAACACAATATCACCGGGAGAATATATTACGGATATAAATACGGATTATTCAGCTCACTTCTCGGTTAACGAGGGAATTGGGGATTATCTTCATGGAACATTAACAGCAAAGAAAGACCGCAATGAATATACTTTTCAGTTCGATGGCGTAACTATCGACGAAAACTCACCAACAAAAGAAGTATCTTTCTCTTACAAAGGGAAAAGTAATTAATTTAAAATCATCAAGTTCATAAAGCTAAGAACTCAAAACGAGCTTAATATTCCTAACTTTATGAACTTGATGATTTGATTTATTTTCCAATACGAGGAAAACCTCCGGCCGAAAATCCAAAGACTCCCTTTTGCTTCGAACGAATATCTTCAACAAGATAGAAAGCATCCGGATCAAATTGCTGTATCGTTTGAACTACTTTTTCTCCTCCTTTACGACTAACAACAGTTTCAACTATATCAACTTCGGAAATAATTCCTTCACCACGTATATAAGTTGATCCGAATCCGTCTTGATTTAGCAACTTCATCAAAGTATGAGCATCTTTTTTGGTATATACCCGAAAGAGTTGATAGCCAAAAGCGATCCTTTTCTCAACTAATATCCCGATGTAATTACCTGCAGCGTAACCCGCTGCATATGAAATATAAGAAATCAAATCATTTGCCCGCGAAATAATCTGGGAAATAATTACAATCCAGATAAACACCTCAAAGAATCCCACGATCGGAGCCTTATTTTTCTCTCCTTTCGAAACAAAGATGATCCGCAAGGTTCCTAAAGTAACATCACAAATACGTCCGAAAAAGATAATAATTGGCAATAGCCAAGGATATACATCCAAAAAATCAAACATAAGTTGTTCTATTTAATATTTTGTAGAAAGCCCAGCTTAATCAAGCACAGTCACCCAACCCCATTTATCTTCTTCGTCTCCATATTGAATAGAGCGAAGTTTGTTATATAAGCGAAGACTCATCGGTCCAGCTTCTCCTGTTTCTGAAAAAACATAAGATTTATTCTCTTCTAAATCATCAATTCGGGAAACAGGACTAATAACTGCGGCGGTTCCACACGCTCCTGTCTCTTCGAAAGTTTCGAGTTCTTCAACAGGAATAGGACGACGCTCTACTTTCATTCCTAGTTCTTCGGCCAAAATCATTAAGCTTTTGTTAGTTATGGAAGGTAAAATAGAAGAAGATTCGGGAGTAATATATGTATTGTTTTTAATTCCGAAAAAATTGGCTGGGCCACATTCGTCAATATATTTCTTTTCTTTAGCATCTAAGTATAAAACAGCCGAATAACCTTTGGAATGAGCAATATTTCCAGCCACTAAACTGGCCGCATAATTTCCTCCAACCTTGATAGTTCCTGTTCCATAAGGAGCAGCTCGGTCATAACCTCGAATAATACAATAAGGAGTTGGCTTGAATCCTTCTCTAAAATAAGGACCTACTGGTGTAACAAACACAACAAACAAGTATTCCTTCGATGGCTTTACACCAACTTGTGCTCCGGTTCCTATTATCAATGGACGGATGTATAAAGATGCTCCGCTTTCATATGGAGGGACAAAACGTTCATTTTGTTTAACAACTTCAACAATTGCTTTTTCGAATAGCTCAACAGGAAACTCAATCATTTCAATACCTCTACAAGAAGCTTGCAAACGAAGTGCATTTTCTCGCATTCTAAATATACGAACTTTCCCGTCTTTTCCTCTAAAAGCTTTCAATCCCTCAAAAGCTTCTTGGCCATAATGCAAACAGGTGCTGGCCATATGCATAGTTATTTGTTCCGAATCACTTATTTCGAGATCGCCCCAAGCTCCGTCTTTATAATAAGAGCGAACATTAAAGTCTGTCTTCATGTAACCAAAAGACAAATCCGACCAATTGATATTTTCCATCTTGATTGTATTTAATAATATAACTGAGACAAAGGTATAAAAAATAAGTATTAATCATCCATAGCAAATCATTATTTTTACTTATCTTTGCGATAAATTTTTTTCATAAATAATGAGCCTAATTGATTCTCTTATAAATTCAGACAAAACAGCCTTTTCTTTTGAAACACTACCTCCATTGAAAGGAAATAGTTTTACTAAGGTCTGTAACATAATTGACAAGCTGCGTGAATTTGATCCAAAATATATCAATATCACAACACATCACAGCGAATATATTTACCGGGAAACACCCAATGGCTTATTAGAAAAAATAAACATAAGAAAACGTCCCGGAACAGTAGCTATCGCTGCTGCTATACAAAACAAATATCATATTCCTGCCATTCCTCATATAATTTGCAAAGGATTTACTAAGGCAGAAACAGAATATGCTTTAATAGATCTTCAGTTTTTAGGAGTTCATGATATTTTATTACTCAGAGGAGATGCGAATAAGCTGGACAAAGACCAAATTATAGATCCTAAATTAAACCACGAACACGCAACTGACCTCATAGAACAAGTCAACAACTACAATAAAGGAATTGATTTGGAAGGTGATCATTTTGAAAAACCGACAACTCCCTTTTCATATGGTGTAGCTTGTTATCCGGAAAAACATGAAGAAGCTCCTAACATGGAGTCTGACATTAGTTTTTTGAAAAAGAAAGTGGAGATGGGAGCTGAGTATGCCGTCACACAGATGTTCTTCGATAACAGCAAATACTTTTCTTTTGTCGACAAATGTCGCGAAAAAGGCATTAATATCCCTATAATACCCGGAATTAAACCGATAGTATTGCTTAGTCAATTAACTGTACTTCCTAAAATATTTAGGACAGATATACCCGAACCTTTGGCAAACGAACTGAACAAATGCAAATCGGACGAAGAAGCCAAACAAGTTGGCATCGAATGGTGTATTGAACAGTGCAAAGAATTGATTCGTTACGGAGTACCAAGCTTACACTTCTATACTCTTCTAGCAACAGATAGTGTTCGTCAAATAGCAAAAGCCATTTATTAGTGTATTTCAAAGACATCATATCGCATCAGGAAATCAAACAAGATTTGATTCGCTCTTTGAAAGAAGGTTTTATTCCTCATGCCCGCCTTATATCCGGCAACGAAGGAACCGGAGCTCTTCCTTTAGCAATTTCTTATGCTCGATATTTACATTGTACAAACAGAGGAGAAGAAGATTCTTGTGGAATTTGTCCTGCTTGTCAAAAGATAAACAAGCTCTCCCACCCTGATTTACATTTTGTATTCCCTATTATTAACAAGAAAAAAGGGAAAGATGCTTATTCTGATGACTTTCTTCCCGAATGGAGAGAATATCTTCAAGAAAACCCTTACACCAATTTATCCTCTTGGTTGAATTATATTGACGCCGAAAATGCACAAGGGATGATTTATGAACGGGAAGCAAAATCAATATTGCAAAAATTAAGCTTGAAAGCCTACGAATCTACATATAAGATTATGGTCATCTGGCTTCCCGAAAAAATGAATGTTTCTGCTGCTAATAAACTTTTAAAACTATTAGAAGAACCTCCCGAAGGAACAATTTTTCTTTTAGTTTCAGAAGAACCGGACAAAGTAATTGGAACAATTCAATCCCGTACACAATCATTGCGGTTACCGCCTATTAAGGATGAAGAGATAGAAGTCGCTATTCAAAAAGAATATGATATTTCTGCCGAAGATGCTCAGTGGATTTCACATCTGGCCAACGGAAATTATCTACGAGCAATCCAAACTATCGAAAGCACAGAAGAAACTGAGATATATCTTGAGTTATTTATATCTATCATGCGTAACTCTTGGAAAAGAGACATAAAAAACATAAAAACTAAAGGAGATTATTTCGCTTCCTTAGGTCGTGATAAACAGAAAGGATTCTTGGCATATTGCCAACGTTTAATCCGGGAAAATTTTGTATTAAAGTTAAACTTACAAGAAATTAATTACCTTAATAAAAAAGAAGCTCAATTTTCAGCGAACTTTGCTCCATATGTTAATGAAGGAAACGTGTTTGACTTCATGAAAGAACTTTCATTAGCCGAACAACATATTGAACAAAACGTCAATCCTCGAATGGTCTTCTTTGACATATCATTAAAAATAGCTGTATTGCTAAAAAAATAACAATATGAATTATCGATTATATAACGGACAATGTTGCTTAAATTCGAAAGGATACTGTAAAAAGCAAGATGAAAAGCTTAATTCTTACAATTGGTTATGCGACATTCCCGAAGCCGAACTTTCGACAGACTACGTAGAAGTTCAATTTAAAAACACACGCAAGGGATTTTATTTAAATAGTAATAAAATTTCATTAGAAAAAGGAGATATTGTTGCAGTAGAATCAACTCCTGGTCATGACATCGGAACAGTTACAATGACCGGAAGACTAGTATATCTTCAAATAAAAAAGCAACGGATTCGCCAAGATGCAGAAATAAAGCGAGTATATAGAATTGCAAAAACCAATGATATAGAAAAATATGAGCAGGCTAAAGCTCGCGAACATGAAACAATGATTCAATCTCGCAAAATTGCCGAAAAGTTAGGTCTTCAAATGAAAATAGGAGATGTAGAATATCAAGGCGATGGCAATAAAGCAATCTTCTATTACATAGCTGACGAACGCGTCGACTTTCGTCAATTAATAAAAGATTTAGCCGAAGCATTCAAAGTACGCATCGAAATGAAACAAATTGGAGCTCGTCAAGAAGCCGGACGTATCGGAGGTATCGGTCCTTGCGGCCGAGAACTTTGTTGTTCCGGATGGATGACAAACTTCATTTCCGTATCAACCGGCTCTGCCCGTATTCAAGACATTTCTCTTAATCCCCAAAAACTAGCCGGACAATGCGCAAAACTAAAATGTTGCTTGAATTATGAAGTAGATAGTTACATGGAAGCTCAAAAGAAAATCCCATCAAAGGAAATTCATTTGGAGACAAAAGACAATGTTTATTATCATTTTAAAACTGATGTATTCAAAAACCAAATGCAGTACTCTACCGACAAACACATGGCTGCCAACTTGGTTACAATATCTTCTGAACGAGCATTCGAAGTTATTAACATGAATAAACGGGGACAAAAACCCGAATCTTTAAATATTAAGGAAAAAGAAACACCCAAACAAGAATACAATGATATTCTCAACGAGAATATTAACCGTTTTGATTCCCTAAAGAAAAAGAAAAAAAAGAAAAAGAATCCCGTCCAAGATAATGGAGGACAAGTCAAAAAGGAAATTAAAGTCATTCGTCGCAATAATGATAAACAAGAAAAGTAGCATTATAATAAGTACTTTTATTTCATTATTATTTCTTTTATCTGCATGTAACCCTAAAGAAATATATTCGGAATTTCATTCTCTTCCCGATGCTATATGGAATAAAAACAATCCTGCCGTATTTGAAGTTGAAGTTCAAGATTCAACTTTGGCTTATGATCTTTTTATTAATGTAAGAAATAACAATAACTATTCTTTTCAAAACCTTTGGCTTTTCATCGAATCAAATGATGAGACAGGAAATATAACCAAAGACACTTTAAATATAGAATTAGCGGATATTTACGGAAAATGGCATGGAAAGGGATTTAGTATATATTCTCTTTCCTTTCCATATAAAGAAAGCTACCGCTATCCAAATTGTGGAAAGTACACTTATAAAATAGAGCACGGGATGCGAGAAGAAACTCTTTTAGGTGTTTCCGACATTGGTTTTGTGGTATCAAAAGGAGGAAATAAGTAAACTTTCGATACTTTTCCGAAGATTACTTCGTGTTCCGTTATACTGATTTACTATAATTGCAAAAGCATAACGCTTACCATTGGAGTTTATATATCCGGAATAAGACTGAACATTAGTTAAACTACCTGATTTAACTTTTGCTTTCCCCTCTAAACATGTACCTCGCAAAAACGAAACCACAGTACCTTCTTTGCCCGCGATAGGAAAAGACTCATAAAAAGCATCCGACTCTAAAGATCTATCATTCATATAGATTAATATATCTGTCAGAAAAGTAACCGATACTGCATTTGCTGCAGAAATACCACTCCCGTCAAAAAGAAATAAAGAAGACGTAGTTATACCTTGTTTTTTCCAATAAGACAAAATATCCACTCCCTCAATCTTCGTCAAATATTGATAAACATGTTCTGCATAATGATTATTACTTCGTTCGTTAATCACCCGGACAATAGAAGCCAAAGATGGAGATCGGTGCGCTGTCAACAAAATAGGAGAAGTAGGAGTAAAAGATACTAATCGATTAGTTGTTGCCTCTTGCGTTATCGCTATTCCATTGTTTGTTAGGTATTGTTTTATTTCACGAGCCAACAAAAGTCCAGGATCCGGAATATCACTTTTTACTATAAATGAACTTCTGTTTTGCGGTATTGTACCATATAAACGACGATTATTGGAAAAAGGAATTCCCGAAACATAAGAATTATCAGCGTTCGAAGCAGCTCCTTTTATTTCATTGATCAACTGCAAATCCGTAATATTTGGCCGCATATTCAATATCTTTGTATCTTTTCCTACTTGAAACGACTGCAACTCTATCTTACAAGTATTATCATATATACTAATACCATAAATAGCAGAAGAATAAGCATTGCCAATATCTTCCCACATCCACTTCCCGGAAATACCTTCATAACCAAAATGCTGATCCAAAACAATAACTCGTCCGTTTATTTTTTTTATACCGGCGTTATTAATCGCTTGAAAAAACTTAGAATAAACAGAAGAAATATCTTGCGATAGAAATTCAGAACCAAGAGTAGGATCTCCAAAGCCTTCAATAATCAAATCTCCTAATAAAATTCCATCTAAAATTTCTCCATCGTACAACAATTTAGTTTGGAAAGAAAAATTTTTGCCCAAAATATCTAAAGCAGTTGCCGTAGTAACAATTTTCATTGTTGAACCTGGAGTAAAAGATGTATTTTCATTATGAGAGAGAACTACTTCTCCCGAAGATAAATCTACGATTTTCAATCCGATAGCAGCATGTTTTAAATGAGGTTCGTTAAGAAACTTCCTCAAAGAAGTTTGATTTTGTGCCTCCAATTCTAAACTAAAAGAGAGAATAAAGAGAGGCAAAAACAAGAAGAAATAGTAGGATATTTTATTTTTCATTGGAACAAAAATAAATATTTCTTTAATTTGAAGCAATTTTTTTGAGAAATAATTTGGAAATTAAAATTAATTCTATACCTTTGCACTCGCTTAACGCAAGCAATAAAGGATGATTCGCTAGCTCAGCAGGTAGAGCACATCCCTTTTAAGGATGGGGTCCTGGGTTCGAACCCCAGGCGGATCACAAAAAAAGTCGCAATCAAGCGACTTTTTTTGTTTAATATCGAGTCATTATTAAAACTTCGGTTCTTTTGTTGATTTTATAGACAGAAGAGAAAATGGTTTTCTTGATTTATTTGGATATTTCGATTGATAATTTGGATCGTAGTAAAGAAATAAATAACTTTGTACTCACAAATCATGGGGTTGACTGGTTTTGACAGCGGGCAGAAGTGATTTGTAAGCATGCAGTGCGCGGTTGTTCGGCACTTTAATCCCGGATAATAAAAATTTAGTTGGCGAAAATAATTACGCTCTTGCTGCTTAATCGAAGTATAGTAGATTAAAGCTTTATCCTTTCTCTAGGAGTTAGGACGAGACATCACCCGGAAGCTGTGGCTTCGAAGCATTCCGAACCGGTGGTGCAGATAAATCGGAGATAGTTTAGGAGAAGCTTCGGCTCTTGTACGAAAATTTAGAAGATAAGCTGTAGATTGGTGGCTTCGGTCTTGTTTACAGTCGAAAATAAAACGAAGATAAGCATGTAGAAAGCAAGTTAATTCCTCGTTTGGACGAGGGTTCGACTCCCTCCAGCTCCACAAACGATCTTGTTACCTTAAATCAACTTTGTATGAAAGGAATCCTTTTGTTCTGTTTTTTGCTATTTTCTACTCCAAACTTTTCCAAAGATAACAACAACTCGCTTCAAAATGAACAGAAACTGGCTTGGTTTAAAGAAGCTAAATTCGGAATGTTTGTTCATTGGGGGCTCTATTCTTTATTAGAAGGTAGCTACAATGGACATACTTTACCGGATACTACTTTGGCAAACGGACGAAGCTGGTACGCAGAATGGATACAAATGCGCTTAGAAGTTCCCTCAAGTGATTATAAATCTTTGATAAACGAATTTAATCCGATTCATTTCGATGCCGATGAATGGATAAAAGAAGCAAAGAATGCCGGGATGCATTATTTTGTTATTACCTCAAAACATCATGATGGATTTGCCATGTGGGACTCGAAAGTATCGGAGTTTAACATAATGCACACTCCTTTCGGACGAGATATTATTAAAGAATTAGTATCTGCTTGCAAAAAACAAGGCTTAAAATATGGATTTTATTACTCGCATTGGCACGATTGGGAGTATCCCGGTGGTGCTTTACCTTATTGGTTTGATAAAGTAGAAGACGAAAAGTTCGAAAAATATTGGCAAGAAAAAAGTCTTCCTCAAATAAAAGAGCTAATAACATTGTATGATCCCGACCTATTGTGGTTCGATACTTGGGACGAAGTAAGTCATATTACAGAAAAACGACGGGACGAATTGATCGATTTAGTTCGAAACCTCAGTCCTAAATGCTTAATCAATGGACGAATTTCTTATTATAATCCGGGAGATGATATTGATTTTTTAGAGATGCACGACAATCAGTATCCTGATAAAATACTAAATAAGCCTTGGCAAACACCGGCAACGATGATACATTCGTGGGGATGGCACGCAAAAGACTTTAATTGGAAATCATCGGATAGGATGATTGAGTATTTAATTAATAATACTTCGAAAGGAGGAAACTATTTGTTGAACGTAGGACCTAAAGCCGACGGGAAGTTTCCTGTTCCTGCCACTCGTCGTTTACGAGAAATGGGAGCTTGGTTACTTGTAAATGGAGATGCTGTTTATAATACTTATCCCGTTTCTATGGAAACTCCCGAGAAAGTGTACTTATCGCAGAAAACAATCGACGGCAATCATTATCTATACATAAGTATAGCTCTTCCGTTAGAGACTATTATTTTACCATTGCCCGAATCAAACGCAATCTACGAATGTGAAGTTTTAGAATCCGGAAGACCTATTTCTTACAAACAATCAAGCGAGGATGTAAAGATCGACATCCCGTCTAATCTTTACAAAGACAGTTCGGTACAAGTTATACGACTTAGGATTTCAAAACCGATATAAAATATCGTAAACATTTACGATTCCTATCCAATAATAGTAAGAGTCCGGGAGCAAGATTAGTTAATATCTCCCGGACTCTTTTTTAGCAAATTAAATAAAAACGATATTCTATTCCTTTCTGTGTTTCGCTTTTCAAAGTTTCCTAATCTCTTTACCAAAAAGATACTAGAACTTGACCTATTTTCTGTACAGAAAAGTTTAAAAAGATAGTAGAACTTGGGACAAAAGATAGTATCTTTTTTCGAAAAGATTAAATCACTTTATCTCAATCGTTTAGTTCATCCCTTTTGTAGAAGTCAATTTTTTTCGAAACAAACATGATAATTCCCAAGATAATAAACAAACCAACACTTCCCATCAATAAAGCGAAGTCTTCTTGTTGCAAAATAATATAAAAGAAAAGGTATGACAAGATTAATAATGACGAAAGTATACCGGTTTGCTTTTTATCTTTAAAGATTGATTGGGCATAGACAGAAATCAAACCAATAGTGACAATACTGGAAATTAGGTAAGCTATCGAAAAGTTTATTTGTTCCGACAACGAGAGCAATAAACTATAAAAAAGAATCAAAGCAATACCGATCAATAGATATTGAACCGGATGAATTTGCTTTTTTGTCAGTAATTCTACGAAAATAAACACGACAAAAGTAAGTGCTATAAATATGAAAGCATATTTGGCAGCTCTTTCGTTTTGTTGGTAATGATTGACCGGCTCTATTAAGTTTACTCCGAAACTAGTCTCTTCAATATCTATAGTATTTGTATCAATCCATGTATCCGGAATATTCCGATTGAAATTTAAGACACTCCATTTGGCCGAAAAATAGTCTTTTTCGACAACAGACTCGGGAGAAAATCCTCCGGTAAAATTAGGAGTTCCCCAATTTCCAACAATTTCTACTTGAGTTGATTTGCCCATCGGAATAAAATTAAGGCTTCCGCTTCCGTTGAGATTCAATTCCGATTCGAAAAACAAGACATCTTCGTTCAATTCTTTAATATTAGATAGTGCAATTACTAATTGTTTGTCGCTACATCCATTGCATACATTATTAGCTTCGGCTATTATTCTCTCCTCTCCTACCTTGAAATCGATTTGATTACCAATTCCTTTTAGATCCGAAAGCCCTATTGTTATATAAGCTTCTTCCCATTTAAAGTCACAATCTTTGTAATTTTCGGTATTTATCTTGTTGAAGTTTCCCTTCATACTGATTATACTTTGATAGAGTATCGCTTTATATATTCCGTAATATTTTTCTTCCGGATGCAAGTCGACTCTTATAGTTAGTTCATCCGGAGTAATATTTAACTCATGATCCTCATATGTTATGGTTTCTTGTTTTTTATATTTTTCATCACTGCTTTTTAGCATTTCAATGTTTGTCTTTTTCTCTGTATAAGGAATAGAAAGAATCGGGCCGGCTATTACTTGATCGCTCCCCCACTTCTCGTTTATTTTCTCGATTGTTTTTGCACTTCTTTGTTTGCGTTCCTTAATCAAACCCAATATCATACCTTGAGGTATAAGAAGAATAAGCATCAAAAATGCAATAATAAATCCTTTAAAGGTAATTGATTGGGTAAAGTCCCCGCTTTTGTTTGTTGTTTTCATATTCGAAGAATTATTAGTTGATAAATTGTTTTTGTTTCCCTTAAAGACTGTTCTTAAAATCCAGACAAAAATGAATACAAATCCTAAAATAAGAATCGATAAAATAGCACATAGAATAAGCATAATGTTTATGTTTGTTTTAATTAAAAATACTAATTCAAATTACTTTGAAATACAAAGTACAAAAGCAAAAAAAACTATTTAAGTAATTTATCCAATGCTTCGATATGTGCTTTGAATGCTTTACTTCCTAATGATGTAACCGTATATTTCGTATTAGGTTTCCGTCCGATAAATTGTTTTGTAGAACGAATGTACTCTATCCCTTCCAATGCTTTCAAATGACTGGCAAGATTACCATCGGTCAAATCCATCAAATTTTTCATAGTATTAAAATCAGCTGATTCGTTAACCAATAGAATAGACATAATACCCAGTCGAACCCGGCTATCGAATGCTTTATCTAATTTTGCTATAATATTCGGCATTAAAAGAAAATTTAAGAAATTCTTTTTTTAGAAAAATCATATCTCATATATAAATAGATACCCCACAGAATATGACCGAAACCGAAACCAAGTGTCCAATAAACTAATCCGTGAAGTGGGTCAAATGCAGCAATCAAACCCAATACTACCTCTATTATACCCAAGTAATGTATTTCGCGAAATGTATATTTTGAAGTATTTATCAAACCTAATCCATAAAAAATCAAAGTTACGGATAGTGTTACCCAAAGATCTCCTTTCATAAAGAATATCAAACCGAACATCCCTCCTACTATCATCGGTACTAATAGGTTATAAGCTGCTCGTATAAGCGTTTTGTTGATCAAAGGGATATGATTGGTCTTCATTTTTCTCAAACAAAAAAGCGAAACAGTAACCGCAGACAGAAATAATATAGCTAAAGCGATCAACAAAAGATTAGTATTCATTTGGGGATATAGCTGATAACCGGCAATGTATTCTTCTTTGTAAAGATACATATACCCGATTCCGAGCAAAGCAAATAATCCGGCAAAAACAATAGAAAGTCCGTTCAATGATAAGAATTTACTTGATTTCTCCATCATATCACGAATTGCGCGTATATCTTCTGTTTGCTTATTTGTTTTCATAGAAAAATAATAAATTAAAAAGAACTTTGAATTGCAAAGTTATTAGTTTAATTTAATATTCCAAACAATTGTCGCAAAAACTTTTTATTTTTTCGAAAAGAGAAAAGGCTATTTAAAAGAAACAGCCCACTTTGAAGGAGACTTCGTGGAAATAATTGCTCGACATATACTCGGTGTCGAAAGCATTGGTGTATGAATAATCCAAAGCTGCGTATCCTTTAATATTCAAAGTAGGAAAAGGACGGGAATAATATAAGCCAATATTTAATTTAACTTGGTCTGCTGTTAAATATTCAAACTCTTTCATAACAAGATGATCTAAGGAAGAAGGTTTTTTGGCCGTTTCGTTGGGCATCGCATAAAATCCATCGTTCATAGGATTACCATTACCTAACTGATAAGATGCTCCTAATGAGATACGATATTGATTTTTGTCTTGAATAATATTCCGTTCTCCCGACAAAGACATAGTATGAGTACGGATATTTTGTTTACGATAATACGGATAATAAATAGCAGTCGACTTCCTTTCTACCATATTATAAGCAGCACTTACTCCCCAATCAGGAATGTAATTGTTTATGTTGTGCCAATAAGTATAAACAGCCGATGATTTAAGAGTCGATTTTGTTCCAACATCTACCGGATCATAATATTCATAATAGTAAGATCCTGTTTCGGAAGAGGTAATTCGCCTCGGAGAAGTCTCATAATTATCTATATCTTCTTTGTAAATCTCAGCAGAAATCGTATGTCGATTTTTTTCTTGAAAAAGAGAAAGAGAAGCTTTATAGGCAAAGGCATTGCCATTATGTTCTGTATAATAAATTTTTGACGATGACTTTTCTCCATAATATCCTTCGCGAGTCTTAAATATCAAATCATTAAAAAAACGGATATTAGAAGATGTCAAATTTACTTGTAAAGACAGGCTATGTATATGATTAATCATAGGTATACTCCCCGACTCTCTTGTATAACCATCAGAGACTCCGGAAGAACCCGTTGGATAATCTTCTTTTTTTCCAAAGAAACCGCCGTAATCAATCAAAGAAGCATATTTTTCATCAGTAACTCCTTCTTTATAGAATCCTACTTTTTCAATAGTTCTACGATAATCATAGTTTGCTCCGAGTTCGAATAAAGAAGAAAAACGGTAAAAAGTTCCTATATCTGCCGATAAATCCAGCATGGTATTTGCATGTCTTAAATCTTTGAACTTAGTATAGTTCAAAGTTTTATAGTCAAAATTCAACCCTAAAGTAAATTTTTCCGTAGCATCAAAACTAAGTGCCCCGATTAAGTGATATATTTCTTGTTCTTTCTTTCCCTTTGTATTATCTGAGAACTCGACAAGATCAAATGGATTGTAATAAGGATCATAAAAAGCAGATCCTCCCCAATTATTCCCTTGCAGATTTGTATAATTAATCTTTCCATACAACACTACTTGGGGATTATACCGGAAATATGACTCTGCATTTGCATTAACTGCAAAACTATTGTCGGGATCG
This sequence comes from Bacteroidales bacterium OttesenSCG-928-M11, assembly GCA_030265685.1. Classification (GTDB taxonomy): domain Bacteria; phylum Bacteroidota; class Bacteroidia; order Bacteroidales; family Azobacteroidaceae; genus Azobacteroides. Next base: position 19,967 of record JAJDGO010000010.1, on the reverse strand, counting down.
CAATAATTAATAAAGCCTCCATTACTATTTTTAATCCCGAGTTCGACTATTGATGATTTATCAACATTGAAGTATCGTAATCCGGAAGCATTATTTCCGGTAATCCGGACATCCGATTTTTCCAAGTAGTTTGTATCGTACCATTCTCGAGAAACAGATTGCGCCGCTATTGGAGCGAAGTTTAATACTCCGCCCAACAGCATACACAATATTGTTTTTAAGGGATTAAGCATAAATTAATTTCTTAATGAAGCTTTTGCGCGTTGATGGAAATCGGTTGTTGAATTATTGGTGTCTTTATAAACGATCTTCGCTCCATTTTTAATAGAAGCTTCTGCATCAATATCACTTGAATCAGTACTTACTACTCCATCAATTTCAGTTCCTAAGCTATAGCCATAAACTAATTTGCCTTCGTTTCCGGCAATAGCTTCTGTTGCCGCTTTATCTACGTTGCGATAGTTAGTATTACCTTTTCCATTAGAAAGATATACATAACCTCCATCGATATTAGAAGTTAAGCGTTTCGAATTATCGTCAAATCCTGCTCTAAACACTTCAATTCCGTCCAACACCCATTCTGTTGGTACTTTTTTACGCTTGAATACATCGCTAGTAGAGCCTCCATAAAAAATTATTATTATCACTTGCCGACGCAAAATCAAGAGGAGCAACCCCATCTGTTTGGAAAATAAAGAAAGCCGGACTATTAGTACTTAATGCTGCCCAACCATTTCCTAAACCATACATATAAGCATTGAAATAATGAGAAGTAGGAATCAGTTCCGAAGGAGCTGAATATTTCGAATGAGACAAAACAGTTGGCTCATAGATACAATAATATGCCGGATTTGCAAAATTAATTGATTGAGAATAAGTAGGTGTATGATCGATTGCACCAACAAGAGCAATAACTACTTGTTCGTAAGGATCAATAGTCAATGTTTGATTATAAAAAACCAATGTATGTCCGGCAGGAAGCCAACCTTCTGCTTCATAAAATAGTTTACCGTCATCTCCGTAATCGCTATTTGTTCCATTTGCATTAAAAGGAGTAGTAGCTGCCAAACAAAGATTTTCTAAAGTAGCTACTTGATCTGAATTATTATAAAGGATTACGTAATTATCATTAATATAAGTTCCGCTACCATCGTCTTTTTGACAACCACCAACATAGAGTTCTTTAATAATAACTTGAGATTTTTCAACTCCGGTTAGTTCAATTTTAACAGTTTCAAGCGAATCCCATTTCTTATCAACTACAATATTATTTACATTCCCGTTTAAGTTATAAATTTTCCCATCTATAGCTCTCACATCTGTTGCTAATGCGCTATAGATTCCTACGGGAACATCGAAAGTCGCAATACCATTTCCATCAGTCGTAGCCTTAGTTACATAACTACTGGCATTTATCAAGTTCACTTCAACACCTTCTTGGGATTGGAAAGTTTCCGGATATGTCAATTGTACCGATACTTTATACGTTTTCACATCGTCGTCGTTATCTTCACAAGCGGTAAAGCCAACAACCAACATACACATTAATAAATAAAGTAAATTCTTTAACTTGTTCATTGTTTTAATTAATAATTAGTTATACATATATTTTATATTTTTATTCGCAGTGATAATCCATAATAAAATGAAGGAATATATCCGGAGGCAGAACTTTTATTTCCTGTTCTCGAATCTTTCACTTTAGCTAAAGAATTCAAAAAATTATTTGCATAAAAAGAGACTGATATATGGTCTCCAATTTCTTTTGTTATGTTTATATTTGCCGAATAATAAGCACTTAATCTACTCGGATTAAATATATAGCCATAATTACTCTTTAGTACCATTTTTTCTAATTGTTCATACAATTTCGGATCATTATCTTTTGCCCAAATAAACTTTTCTAAAAAAGGAATTTTCTCATCCGGATTTTCCCACGTAGAGTAATAGATCGGATAAATAACAACATATTTATCTCGTCCATAAATATTAGGATCCGAACTTATCGACTCCCCTAAGTCATCCAAAGCATAACCCAATGATGTTCCATCTCCATATTCGGCTAATCGTTTTGAATAATTATAAAAAGATGCTTCTATCTTAAAGGAAACAATTAAGCGAACTTTAGGAATATGCGTTGTTATTGTAAGGTTAGAGTTTAATTGTTTCGAAATACTCCCATTTCCAAAATTAGAAGCAGAAGCTCCGTAATAAGTAGAAGCACTCGACGTACCGATATAATACCCTATATATTGGAGAGGAGTGTTTAACTTATCTCCCATTGTTTTATTAGATTGCCAATAAGCTATCTCGGTTTCTTCTAAACCTTTGTAATAATAATAATTACCATCAATACGAAACGAGGTATTAATTCCTTTTATTGGAACAAAATCAACAATCCAATCAAGACCATAACGCTCGGTAGGAGAACCATTAGTATAACTTTTATTTGTTTTATATGTATTTACGTTCCTATTTGGTAATTGAGTAGTTTCATACTCCCCTGTTATATCCACAATAGATATATCTCCTGTATTTCTATCAATCAAATATTGTCTGTTAGAAGAAGCAACCGGATAATTTTCTAATATCTCTGTGTCGGTTACTTTGTAAGTAAATGGCTCATAATTATATATTGCCATATAAGGATTATGAGTTTTCTTCCGATATGCAGAAAGAGAAATCTTAGTTCCTTTAAGATTCGCCTGCATTCCTAATTCTTGTTGAATGGTATATTGCCATTTTAAGTCCGGATTATAAATAGAAGAAAACGGACGAGTATAGTAAGCCGAAATAGAATAGTTTTCAAGATTACTTTGAGCAAGAAAAACTCGCTCGTCATAATAGGATGTTTTGGGGTATAAAACTTCTGCGGAAGGGAGCTTTACAGACTTTCCCCAACCGGCATATGCACTAAAAGAACGCAAGAAATTGTCTTTGTTTCTATCTAAACTGTATTGTAAATTAAAACGAGGCGAGAGATTGCCGACAGTTCCATAGTCTGATTTTTTTATATTCGTTATATCGGAGCGAACTCCTGCCATAAGTTCAAGATTAGATTGCCCGGTTAAAGAATAAGATAGTCTTTCTTCAAGATACAATGCCCAATTGTTTATACAAGGATCTTCATCAAAACGATATTCTCGCCAAGTAGGAGCAACACTCATATCTTCATAATAGACACCTTTTCCTTTATTTCCTGATCGATTAAAGTCGATTCCGTACAATAATTTACTATTAAATAGTGTACCAAACCTGTGTATCCAATCAGCTTTTATTTTAAGTGCATAGTCAATCGGCTTACTATCGTGATAAGTAATAATAGACCAATAGCCGGGTCTTGTTAAAACAATTGGAGCAGAAGGATCTTCTTCATAAGGAACAGCTATAAAATATCCTTCTTCCTTTGAGTGAATGGCAACAGTAGCTGCCGCGCTGTTTTTATGCTCGTTTGATTCGTATTGTTTATCCGAACTAACTATCGATCCGAATAGTTCAACATTAGTAATCCAGGATTTATTTACTAAATACTTCAATTGAAAATTAGCCCGTAAAGTATTGTCTTTTTGCTTTGTATAAGAATCTTTGAACTGATCGGGATCGGCTTTTGAATCATATCCTCCTATGTTTCCTGACAATCCGAGTGAAAAACGAATCGGGTTACCGCTTGCTTTATTGAAAACATTTGAATAAGTCAACGATAAAGTATTCCGATCGTAAGACGTATAAGGCGAATAGATCTTCGAAACCGACTTGGTATGATCGAAAGAAGTATTTAGAGTTCCTACTTTTTCTCCTAAAGAAAAGCCTTTACTTACTGCAACTTGTTTCGTGTGTGGCTTAGTTGCCATCTCTATAATATATGGAGTTCTTCCTTTTCTAGTAGAAATATTTACAACTCCATTTGATAAATCGCCATATTCTACCGATGGGATTCCGGTTATTACTTCTACCGACTCGATGTCAATAGGACTTACGTTACGAGTATCCACTCCCCTTGTCGAACTTCCACTTGTTTGATAAATATTATTATTAGAAAGCCTAACACCATCAACTTCAATTGCAGTACCAAAAGCCGGATTTCCATTTTCTACACTTTGTGACTGAAGGTATATCTGAGTATCCGAAATCAAACTTTGGCTTGCTGTTTTTCCTCCGGGCAACAAACTTGTGATCCCTGATACATTTAATAACTGCGCATGATCTAATGTTGTACGATCAAGAGTATAAGAAGATGTTAGATTTGATTTTTTACTTTGGGCAGTAATTACGATTTCATCGAGAGCAAGATTCTTTTCTTGCATAAGGATTTCAAAACCAGAAATCGATTCTTTTATATCAAGTGACTGTTCATATTCTACATAACCAAGACAATAAGCACGAAGTAGTACCTTTCCTTTTGTTATGTTTTCTAAGGTGAACTCTCCTTTTTCATTAGTCATAGTCCAAGCCTTATCACCTAAAGAAATCGTAACAAACTCTACTGGTATTTTTTTGTTTGAATTAATAACCTTTCCACTCAATGTATAACTAGTTTCTGCAAATACATTAAGAGTAAAGAATAAACCAATCAGAAAAACTATGATACGATATTTCATTCACCTATTAATTGAGGTGCAAAGGTCGAGGTTTTCTCAAAGATAAGCAATCCCAATTTATAGGCAGCTTATCCAAGTATCATAGCTATTTTTTGGTATTATTAAGTGATTTGGATTTCAAGAAAACAATTCCATCGCGATTAATTGATGTTTAATCTCAAGTCCCCAATGATACCCATGATAACATCCGTCTTTTCTCACAATACGATGGCATGGAATAATATAACTTATAGGATTTGCTCCAACCGCCGTACCAATAGCTCGCGCACCTTTAGGTATTTTACAAAGAGCACTATACGACGAAAAGCTTCCAGTTGGGATACGAGTCATTTTTTTCCAAATATCAATCTGGAAAGGTGTTCCCTTTAAATGTAATGGGATTATTTTATTTCTCTCTCCATTACAAAAATCTATTGCTAATTGTTGAAAATGAGTTATTTCTTCTTTTACAATCTGCTTGGGGAATCTTTTTAAGAAATCTTCTTTTACAATCTCGTCATTATTACAAGAAAAGCCTAAAAAACAAATTCCTTTGGAAGTATTTGCGATCAATAATCTTCCTATCGTTGTATCGGAAAATGAAAACTGAATAGTTTCGGTTCTATCTTGAGCAGTCCAATCAACGAATTGAAAATAATCCGGCGTTTCACCAAAAGAATCGATAGATAAAATACGGGATTTTATAATTTCTCTATTTAACTCCTTTCCTAATAAAATGGAGTTCAACGATAAGTCTTTGTTTTTGGAAGTTGTTTTCATGCAGATAAGTTAATCATTCGGAGCAAATACTATAAAAAGATTCGAGCAATAAAGGAGAGATAAATATAAATCTTAGATTAGATAGGAGAATGAACAAAGAGAGGGTGAAATCACTACGTGATACACCCTCCATTTTTCAATATAATGATTGAATTAGTTCAATTTGTTTACGTAAATCGCTAACTTCGATTTTAAGTTACCAGCTTTATTTTTATGGATTACATTCTTTTTTGCCAACTTATCTAACATAGCGCTTACTTTAGGATATAAAGCTTGAGCTTCTGCCTTATCAGTCATTTTGCGAAGACTACGAACTGCGTTACGAGCAGTCTTTGCGTAATATCTATTGTGCAATCTTTTCTTTAAAGCTTGTCTATTGCGTTTTACAGATGATTTATGATTTGCCATTAATCTAAAATATATTTATTATTCGTAGCCCATAGGGGAATCGAACCCCTCTTTCCAGAATGAAAATCTGGCGTCCTAACCGATAGACGAATGGGCCGTCTTGCGCTTAGCGAGTGCAAATGTAGGAACTTTTTTTTAATCTCCAAAACATTTCTAAAATATTTTTCATTTCTATGGATATATTTCTTGTTTTCTTCTACCTTTGTATCATGTTGAGAAAGACAAAAGGTATTGTTTTATGCCTAACTAATTATAATGATCGATATTCTATCGTCCGTGTTTTGACGGAAGAATTTGGTGTTTTATCTTATCTAACTTTCAAAGACAAAGGGAAAAAGGCGAAAACATCGCGTATGCTTTTTCATCCTCTTGCTGCTTTAGAAATGGAAGTTGAGCATGGGAAACAAGATATTCATCGATTAAAGGAAGCTAAAGCATTTATTTCTTTTCCGAATTTATTATTTGATCCGATCAAAAGTTCTATTTGTTTATTTTTGGCGGAATTTTTAAATAAAACCATTCGAGACATCCAGCCTGATAAGTTTTTATTCAATTATCTTTTATACTCTTTGGAGATATTGGAGCTTTCTTCGAAAAACTACACCAATTTTCATTTAGTCTTTCTGATACGACTCAGTCAGTTTTTGGGATTTTATCCAAATGCCGAAGAATATTGCAAAGGAATGTATTTTGATTTACAGAAAGGATATTTTGTTTCTCATAAGCCCTTTCATAATCACTTCCTCAATCCGGAAGATAGTTCTGCGCTTGCGCTTCTTCTCCGGATGAACTATCACAATATGCATTGTTTTAAATTATCAGGAAGTCAACGCTATACTATTATTAATCAAATCATCGAATACTATAGGCTTCATTTAAGTTACCTTCCGGAGATCAAATCGATGGATATTCTACACGAAATATTCAAATAAGTACTAATCAATAAACCTTTTTGTCAAATCATCGTAAGCATCAATTCGGCGATCTCTTAAGAAAGGCCACCACTGCCGAACATTTTCCGAACGACTTAGGTTTATTTCTATCACTTGGTTTTCTTCTTTTTGCGACGATTGATACAACAACTCTCCTTGAGGACCCGCTATAAAACTGCTGCCCCAAAATTGAATTCCGTTGGTTAATTTTGAAGGATCGGATTCGTGCCCTACTCTATTGACAGAAATCACGTGTAAACCGTTATAAACAGCCTGTCCTCTTTGAGCAATAATCCAAGCATTTCTTTGACGTTCTTTTTCTTCTTCTTCATCTGTAGACTCCCAACCGATAGCCGTTGGGTATATTAATATCTCGGCACCCGACAAAGCCATCAAACGAGCCGCTTCCGGATACCATTGATCCCAACAAACAAGCACACCTAATTTGCCTAAAGAAGTCTGAATAGGCTTAAATCCTAAATCTCCGGGCGTAAAGTAGAACTTTTCATAGTATGCCGGGTCATCCGGAATATGCATTTTTCGGTATTTACCGGCGATAGTTCCATCGTTTTCTATTACAACTGCGGTGTTATGATACAATCCCGGAGCTCGTTTTTCAAACAATGATAATACAAGAACGATATTTAATTCTTTAGCTAATGCTCCGAATAAATCAGTTGAAGCACCGGGTATGGTCTCGGCCTGAGCAAAAACGTCTGTACTTTCAGTCTGACAGAAGTAAAGTCCGTTGTGTAATTCTTGCAAAACTACAAGATTTGCGCCATTCTTTGCACAATCGCGTATATTAACTATTAGTTTATCTATATTCGCTTGTTTGTCCGATGTATTGGATTGTTGAACTAATCCGACCTTAATTTTCATACGCAAGTAATTTATTCTATAAATCCGGCAGGAAGTTGCATAGTTACGCAATGTAGACTTCCATGTTGCTTGATCAATGGAAGACAATTTATACCAATAACTTCACGATCCGGGAATACTTCTTTTAATGTATCTAAAGCAATTTGATCTTTCGGGCTATTATACGTAGGAACCAATACAGCCTGGTTAATAATAAGAAAATTCGCATAAGTAGCCGGCAAACGTTGTTCGCCGTCGTAAACAGGATCAGCCATTGGCAAAGCAACTAATACGTATGGTTCGCCCGATAATGTTCGAAAAGCTTTCAATTCATCTTCCATTAATTTCAACTCTTCGTAATGTTCGTCATCTTCAGTGCATTTTACATAAGCTATTGTGCTTGGATTACAAAAACGAGCTAAAGTATCGACATGGCTATCAGTATCATCTCCTTCTAAATATCCATTATTTAGCCAAAGAATACGTTTTACATCGAACAACATTTTCAGATAGTCTCCTATTTCTCTTTTATCTTTGTACTCGTTTCTATTGACAGAAAGTAAACATTCCGACGTTGTTAAGATAGTTCCTTCCCCATCGCTTTCTATACTTCCGCCTTCTAATACAACATGAAGCATGCTTTGGTATCCAACTTGTGAAGTAAAGACACTACGATCGAACAAAGATTTATTTATTTGATTGTCATAATTGGCCGGAAACTTTAATCCCCAACCATTAAAAGTAAAATCTAATATATAAGGAACCTCATTAACAAAGACAGAAATAGGCCCATGATCGCGCGCCCAAGTGTCGTTTGTGTTCAAGGAGCAAAAGATTATGTTTGAATAATCAATATTACCCAAGTCTTGTTTCACTTGATTAATATCAGGTGTTACGATTAATAACTTTTCTCTTTTAATAATTTCTTTTGCAATAGAAACAAAGCAAGGGATTACTTCGTCTAAAATAGGATACCAATCTGTATCTTCGTGAGGCCAAGTTAGCATAACTGCACTCTGATTATACCATTCGGCCGGGAACATTATATTAGGTATATTTCTTTCCATGCCTGCAAAGATACAACAATTTGTAGAAATAAAAGAACCGGAACACGAAGCTTATACCGGTTGTCGCATGATCAAGATTTGTCTCTTGTATTTTTTCATAATTAAGTGATATATGGGATAGGGATATAATCACACAAACACAATCTTTATCTTAAGACAAACCGGAATACAAAAGTGAACTCTCTCACTTCTTAAGCATCGATAGTACAAATGTAAGATTTCTAAACAAGGAAGCGGTTACATTTCATGTTTTGTAACCAACTATTCATGTTGCATGTTCCTTAAACTCTGACGGAGAGATACCTACCTTCTTTTTAAAAGAGCGATAAAAAGAGATTCTATTAGAAAAACCACAATCAAAAGCAATAGCATCAATCGTATAATTGTTGTTTTGCCTATCAGACAACCGGCGTATTGCTTCCTTGATACGGTATTCGTTGACGAAAGTATTAAAGTTTTTCCCGGTAGCTTTATTAATTAGTTTCGAAATAATATATCTATTGAGTCCAACTTTTTGGGCAACATAATCCAACGAAAGGTCTGGATATTGAAACAACTTTTCTTCGATGATTATTTCATTTATTTTTTGAAATAGTTTCCATTCTTTTTCGTCGAGTTGTTCTACTATTTCATTGGTCGCTTTCTCTTCGTTTTCGAACCCCATTGTAGTCGAATTTGCGTAATTATCCTTAGAAGCCCAATATTGACTTTTTAGAACTAAGGCTTCGTAAGCTTCCTTTTTTTTTGCGGTACAAAAACAAAACAACTCCTAAGAAGATAGCAACGATCAGCAGTAAAACAATTAATAGAATCAAGAGATTTGTTTTATAGCTCAACTCCTTGTCTTTCATTTGCTGCTCGTACTCAAATATCATCTGTTCGGCTTTAAGCAAGGAGGAATAATTAAATATATTCTTCTGACGTTCGTCCGACATAAAGGCCGAGTCTAAGTATAAATGAGAATTTAACTCTTGATTTATCGATGCATAATATTTCGACATTAAAGTATATATCCGTGTATAATAACTATGTCTCTTGTAGTTTTCGCACCTTATATAGTAAAGAGAGCTATCGATCATATTCTTTGTCATCTCAAGATTCCCTATTTTCAGGTAGCAGTTTCCCATATTGGTAAAAATGCCCGAAACAAAGATTACATCATTCTCTTTCATCGACGGGACAATAGATGCCGGAAACATTCTTAAAGCTTCGGAATATTTACCTTGTTTATACAACATCCGGGCTAAATTACTATTGGCAATAGCCGAATATTCTTCTTTTCTTGTATAATCTTTTTCTATTTCCAGGATCGTTTGAAAATGTTTTTCCGACAAATCCGTGTTACTTTCCATATAATACAAGCCTAATGTATTATGAGCTGCCGCACTTCCATAGTCGAAATAGTAGGGAGTTTCTTGCAATGCTTTTTCTATAATTGGCAAAGCTTTTTCGTAATCGTCGAACTTACAATACAACTCGGCAATAGTATAATACGAAAACGACCGCATAGGATATATATCCAAGCTCACTTCGTCTAATTCTTTCAAAAAGAACCGGGACAATTCGAATGCCTGAGCGTATTTTGAGTTGGTAACATCGTAATAACAAACATGAAGCATCCATTGCATCATCCTTAGTTTGAATAGAATATCTCCCGAATCAGAAGCTTTATCGATATATTTTCGATACGACTTTATATTTCTCTCCAGATTGGGCGAGATATAGATTTCTTTTTCTTCGTCGTATTCGGATATATTGGGATAAAGAATTTCTTCGAAATAGCCATGTTCTTTCATCAAGCCTTCGCACTTATACTTTTTAGCTGCTTTTTTCAAGCGATCCAATTCGGCTAATTGCGAGTTTCGATCCAAACTAATAAGGTAATTTTGCAGATATTGCACATCATCTACAACCGTATAAAAACCTTCTTTTGCGTAAAGATAATAAAGAGAATCAATGGTAAAGGATGTGTCGCGAACAGGAGAGGTAAACTTGGCTTGCCCCGATGTTTCATAAATAAAAAACAATAGGAATATGAAACAATAAATGACTCTCATTATCTACATTCGTTTTAGTGTTCAACGGCAAAGGTAATATTTTTTGAATAAAGTTTACTTTTATCCGAAAAGTCATTTTAAGACCTCGTTCCTGTTTTACAATAAGATGACGAAAAAAATAGTAAAACTTTAAACTTTTCTGTACAGAAAATATATGTTTTCTGTACAGAAAAGTTTAAAAACAGAGTATCTTTTGGGAGGAAAGATAAATTCAGTTGTAAAACATTTACTCTGAATCGACTAAAGTAAAGTCTAATTGTTTTTTATCTAAGTTGGCGCGAACGACTTTTATCTTTACCCGGTCGCCCAAACTATAGCGATGTTTATGACGACGTCCTAAAAGGCTATAGGTTTTCTCGTCGAACTCGTAAAAATCGTCCTTTAAGTCGCGCATAGGAACCATACCTTCGCATAGATTTTCGTTTATTTCTACGTACAAGCCCCACTCTGTAACGCCCGAAATAACACCATCAAATGTCATTCCTATTTTATCAGACATGAACTCTACTTGTTTATATTTAATCGATTCCCTTTCTGCATTGGACGCAATACTTTCTTGATCGGAGCAATGTTTACACTCTTCTTCCAATTTATTCTCAGGAACTGATCGACCTCCTAGTAAATAACGATCCAAAAGTCGGTGAACCATCATATCGGGATACCGTCTAATTGGCGAAGTAAAATGAGTATAGTAATCAAAAGATAGTCCATAATGCCCAATGTTGACGCATGTATAGATAGCTTTTGCCATAGCACGTACAGCAATTGTTTCTATTAAATTTTGTTCTTTCTTTCCTTGAACTTTACCAAGTAAGTCATTCATGCTACGAGAAATATCCCGACTTTCCCCATTGGGTTTGAAACGATAGCCGAAACGACGAATAAATTCGGCAAAGTTTTGCATCTTCTCCGGATTAGGAACATCGTGAACCCGGTACACAAATGCTTTGGCTTTCTTATTTTTAGGGACACGACCGATAGCTTCGGCTACTGTTCTATTAGCCAAAAGCATAAACTCTTCGATTAATTTATTAGAATCTTTTGCTTCCTTAAAAAAGACTCTTAGTGGTTTTCCTTCTTTATCTAATTCGAACTTAACTTCTACGCGATCAAAATTAACCGATCCCGACGAAAAACGCTTACTTCTTAGAATTTTAGCTAAGTTATTTAAAGTAATTATTTCATCTTTGAACGGACCTTCTCCTATTTCTATAACATTTTGAGCCTCGTCATAATTGAAACGGTGGTTCGAATTGATAATCGTGTGCTTTATCCGGTAGTTAAGAACTTGTGCTTTGCTATTCATCTCAAATATAACCGAGTAACAAAGTTTATCTTCATGTGGTCTTAACGAACAAAGCTTATTGCTTAATACTTCCGGCAACATAGGAATAGTTCTGTCTACCAAATAAATAGACGTTGCCCGTTCGTAAGCTTCTTTATCTATTGCAGTACCCGGCTTTACATAATGGGTAACATCTGCAATATGTACACCAATTTCCCAAGTCTCGTCGCTTAGTTGTTTGATAGATAGGGCATCATCAAAGTCTTTTGCATCATGAGGATCAATAGTAAAAGTGACAGTATTACGGAAATCTTCTCGTTCGGCTTCATCTTCCCGTGTTATTTTCGAGGAAATCTTGCCGGCTTGTTTCTCTATCGCTTGAGGATAAGTATAAGGTAAGCCGTAGTCTGCAAGGATAGCGTGCATTTCGGTGTCGTTTTTCCCAGCATCGCCCAATATTTCAACTACCTCTCCACTTGGATTCTTAGCTCTTTCCGGCCAATGAATTATTTTTACTATTGCTTTTTGACCGGTTTTTCCGCCATGTAAACGTTCTTTAGAAATATATATATCGTTAGCTAATACTTTATTATCGACAACAAGAAAAGCATGATTATTAAAAACTTCCAACAATCCGACAAAAGTAGATTGGCTACGTTCCAATATTTCAAGTACTTCTGCCTCAGGTTCGCGTCCTTTACGTTTGGCTAATATTTGTACTCGTACGCGATCTCCGTTCATTGCGTGCATAGAATTGCGTTCGGCTACAAACAAAGGCGCACCTTCGTTGTCGGGAATAAAGGAGTTTTTGCCATTATGACGGCGTTCGAATCGTCCTTCGGCAGTACTTCCTATACCATTTAACCGATACTTACCCCGATCATCGCTTATTAAAAAGTCTTCTATTTGCAAAGATTTTAATATATCATTGACCATTAGTTTTCCTACAGAAGTAGTCACCCCGATTTCGGCGCTTACTTGCTTGTAATTCATTATTTCTTTAGGATAAGTATTGAAAAGATCAACTATTCGATGTTGAATATCTTTCTTCTTCAATCGTCGTGGAGACTTCATTGCGTGAAATTCTTTATTTTTCTTCTTCATTTCTTAACAAAGGTAGGAGTTTTATTGTTTATTATTGCATCTATGAATTGTTTTTTATCTTTTATTAGCTAATTTTGCAGTCAAACACGATGATTGTGCATCTTAAAAAATTTGGGAGGATATTGTTTTTTGTTTTTATTGGCATTTTCATTCTGATAATGTCAGTTTATGGTCTTTTGTGGTTACCTTCTGTACAACAAAAGATCAAAGATATAGCTTTAACCGAAGTTATGAAAATAACAAAAAACAGAATCAGCATAGAAGAACTTTCTTTTCGTCCATTCAACAGATTAGAACTAAAAAATGTTTATGTAGAAGATTTGCAAGGAGATACACTAGCTTATATTCAAACTCTATCGGCTTCTTTCGATATATTCAAAATGCTCGACGATCAGTTATTGATTAAAAGTGTAGATGTAGACCATTTTCTTGCTAATATTTCGAAAGAAAACCCCGAAGCAGATTTTAATTTTCAGTTTTTAATCGATGCTTTTGCTTCCGACGAACCGGATGAAGATACTCCTTCAAGCTTAGAGATAAAAATACATGATGTATCTATCCGAAACGGAAGAGTAAATTATGACATTTTATCCGAACCAAAGATGCCGGACAACGAGTTTGATTTCAATCATATTCACTTGAAAGATATTAATTCGGAGCTTGATATTAACTCTATAGACATAGAGAACTTGGGAGTTACCGTCGAACGTTTTGCGCTGAAAGAAGAAAGCGGACTAGATATTGATATTCAGATCGAACTTAGTTCAAACAAGCAGAAAATAAACATAAAGGACTTTAAGATAATCCTTCCCAATTCATCTATAAAAATACCGGAAGCCTGGATAGATTATACGGGATTGGAGCTGGAGAACATAGCTGAGAGCAGCGCTTATTTCTTAGACTTGGATGAAAGTACATTATCGTTCGGTGATGTAAAAATGTTTTATCCTCCCATCGGCAAGCTAAAAGATAAACTTATATTCTCGGGAAAAGTAGAAGGAGCACTTCCCAAAGTAAATTTAGTTGAATTATCGGCTTCTTGTGGAGACAATATCTTATTGGATGCCTCTGCCTTTATAGAAAACTACAACGAATGGGAAACTTCCCGATTAGAGTTGGATTTAAATAGATTCTTTTTATCCTCTCAAGGAATAGAAGATGTTATGAAAGTAGCATCCGATGAGCCAATGGAATTACCAATCAACACAGGAGATGTCGAACTTATTGCAAAACTATCGGGTTCGTTGCCAGACATCCTTATTCAAATGGATGCTAAAACTGATCGGGGAGCATTTGTATTGGACGGTTCGGGAGGATACTTATTCAAATCGGGCGAAGCACATTTCGACTTAGGAATGAGCACAAACAACTTCGACTTGGAAACTTTGATGCAAGACACAATATTCGGCGTAGCCAATCTTTTCCTAAAAGCACAAGGATCTATTGATGCTAAGGGAAATATCAATGCAGATGCTTGTTTCGATATTGATGAGTTTGGCTACAATGGATATGCTTATCACTCCATACAAGGAAGAGGATATTACGAGGGAGATAGTATTCATTTTACTTTAAATAGCGATGATAAAAACATTCCTATTCAAGCAATTGTATCTGCTAATATGGGAAAACAAAATCCGAGCGCAAACCTTTATCTAAAATTAGACTCCGTATTCGTTGATGCTTTGAACTTTATTAGTGGATATGAGGATACTTATCTGACAGCTACTATTACCGGAAACACCAAAGGATTTGATCCCGAATTAATGAATCTAAGTTTAGCTATTGATAGTTTTTTCCTTCACACGGATAAAGGCTCTTTCTGCGAGCCTCATTTTAGGATGACTTATCAAGCAGACAAAGAGAGTAAAAAGAATTTCCACCTTTCTTCCCGCCTATTAAGCGGAGATGCCGAAGGGTCTTTTACTTATGCCGGAATACAAGAATCTTTGATGGAAGCTTTTCCTATTTTATTTGAAAACCAAAAGAAGAATCCGAAGAAGAAAGATTCTTTTCCGCAAGACTTAAATTTCAAGTTCACCGTTCAAGAAGCAAACTCCTTATCTCAAATAATGCAATTTGATACGGAAATACCAGACTCTGCCTTATTAATAGGTCAGTTCTCCAATCATCAAGAAAACCTGGAATTATTATTAAGCGCCTATACGGAATACTTCGAGGCAGATACTATTCAATTAAGTTTGTTAGCTTTCAATACAAATGATAATTTATCGCTCATCTTTAACGTAGATAATAAATCCAAACAATACGATGTTGATGCAAGTTTAGATGCCGAAATAGAATTTATCCCCGTAAAGAGAAAAATTCCGGAAATGAAAATCAATTTCAACCCGTCGGTCTTTGTCGTTAACGACACACACTTCGAATTTCATGAATCTTCTGTAGAAATAAAAGACAACTATTATTCTGTAGATGGGTTTAAGTTGGATCATGGAGAAAAAGAATACATCGAAGTAAACGGAATAGTATCCCAAATACCGGAAGATAGTATTATGATCAATATTTCCCATTTCGAAATCGGAACACTCTTGGGAGCGATGAAAACAACAGACATCCCTATATCCGGAAACGCAAATGGCAAAATAATTGGTAAACAATTACTCACAACTCCTTTGGTGTTAACTCGCGACTTTGGCATTAACAACCTTGTTTTCTCCGAAAACGACATAGGAAATATTAATATTCGATCGGCTTATAGCACAGAAAGGAAAGGAGTTGTTCTCCGGGCAGCCTTAGATCATGCAGATAGGGAAGAATCTGTTATATCAGGTTTGTATCTCCCCGAGAAAGATTCTTTGTCTATCACAACAAAGATCAGAGATATAAAACTGAATTGGCTGAAAGACATGGTTGCAGGAACATTGTATGGACTCGACGGAAGCATTAACGGAGATATTAAGATCAACGGAAAAATAACAGACCCTAATATCGACGGTTATATTTATTTCGACAATGCAAAACTGGGAGTAAGTATGTTGAATACCTTGTATTCGACTACTGATTCTATTCATATAACTCCCGATCAAATCAACTTGCGAAGATTCACTATATTAGACGAAAACAAGAAAAAACTAACGATCAACGGACGAGTTAATCATCAGATGTTTTCCAAATTCACTCCCAACCTTTCTCTTCGCATGAATGACTTTTTAGTAATGAACAATTCTCACCAAACCGACAGCCTTTTCTTCGGTCGCTTGATGGTAAATGGACGACTATCGATCATGGAAAGTGGTAAAGATTGGATATTATCCGGGAATATTTCTCATTCCGAAAAGTCTAAAATCATGATTAATATTCCAACTACGGCAAGTACGGCAACTAGACATAACAGTATTACTTTTGTCAACTCGGAAGGCGAAGACTTAGATGCTTTAGCTAAAGAAAAAGAAAGGGCAACTTCTGCGGATTTTTCATTCCCAATAAAAATGAATGTTACGCTTATGCTTGATCAAGGTTTGACTATGGGAGCTATTTATAACCCGGCTACAGGCGACTTAGCCGAAGCTACCGGCGAAGGATTGATTACTTTTAACTATGACCTTACATCCGAAGAGATGAGTATAACCGGAGATTATACGGTTGATTCCGGGAAAGCGTCTTTATCTATAGCAAACATTACAACTAAAACATTTACAGTACAACCCGGAGGTAAAGTCTTTTTCAAAGGAGATCCGTTAGCAACCTCTTTTAATATGACAGCTTTATACACTCTAAGGGCCGATCTGGCAACATTGGACGAAAGTTTTGAAAATGTAGGGATGGCATCAACTCGGGTTCCTGTAATATGTTCGGTCTCAGCATCGGGTAATCTGGAAAAAATGGATATAAACTACGACCTTTCCCTGCCTAATGAAACCGAAGAAATACAACGAAAGATGGAAGGAATACTTTATACTGACGATGATAAGGTAATGCAAATAGCCTATCTTTTGGCTTTAGGCCGGTTTATGCCATCCGACATGAGTAATAGTATGGGTGGAATAGGCAACAACATGGCAGGATCAATAGCATCGATGGGCTTAAATACACTATTCAACAATATGTTTAACGACAATTGGTCTATCGATACAAATATAAATACTGCCGAAGGAGGATTTAGCGATATGGATGTTAGTATATCAACCAGTCTTCTCGACAATCGCTTAACCGTTACAGGAACTGTAGGATATAGTGAAAATTCGGAAGATA
Organism: Bacteroidales bacterium OttesenSCG-928-M11; assembly: GCA_030265685.1. Lineage (GTDB taxonomy): Bacteria > Bacteroidota > Bacteroidia > Bacteroidales > Azobacteroidaceae > Azobacteroides. Next base: position 2,687 of record JAJDGO010000010.1, on the reverse strand, counting down.
ACTACACCGGAGACTTCTTCCTCGAATACAAACTGATTCCTTCCGGCAATTTAGCCTTGAAAGTATATAACGTGACAAACAACCAATATTTCGAGAAAGCGAAATTCACACAAGGTATTGGTATTGTATACAAACGAGGAGAGAAAACATTTTCCGATTTATTCAAAAACATATTAGGCAAACCCACCCTAAATACAACCTCGCCGCAAAGAAGTTCAAATACTAATCCCAGACCGGAGAATGTATTGCGAGAGCCGGAGAAAACGGGAGTGGAAACTATCGAAAACAAATAAGATGCTGAATAAAATAAAATACATAATCACCAACCGGAAAGGAATTGCAATCATAACGCTCTTCTTCTTTCTTACTTCCTGCGGATCGCTAACCCGATTTGTTCCGGAAGGACAGTATTTATTAGAAACAGTAAACTTAGTTGTCGACGGAGAAGGACCAACATCAACCGATTTGCTACCGTATGTTCAGCAAACACCTGCCGGAGCAATGGAGGTAAAAATATATAATTCGGTCGACAGTACTGGCGGTTTCTTCCGAAAGATGATACGAAAGATGGGAGAACCGGGCGTTATTTTCAAGAACAACTTAGTTTCGATTACAGAGATGGAATTGGATGTTCAACTTAAAAACTTGGGGTATCTCAACTCGAAAGTAAGTTCAAAGGTAGACACCTTAAACAAGAAAGCAACCGTTACTTATACCATTACGCCTAACGAACCTTATCATGTAAGAAATTACACAATACAGCTCCCTATACCAAGAAGAACAGGCGCTGCCGGCGAACGTGGTTTTTCGGTAAGAAGAAGTTACGGCGGTTATCAAAATTCAACGACACCAATAAACAGAGACTCTATCGCCTTGCTCATCAACAATAATCCCGGCCTGGCCGATTCTACACAGCGAGTTCTCGGGCTTTTTAACCGTCCTCGACGAAACCCTCGACTGATACGAGAAGGCAGCGTATTCGACATGAACGTTTTGGAGCAAGAAAGACAACGAGTAAACCGGATGCTCCTAAATATGGGTTATTACAAATCCAATCTTAATAATATCCATTACTGGGCAGATACTACCTTACGGACAAATCAGGTCGATTTGAAATTGGGATTGCTCGATAGCACTTTCATGGTGCCTTATACTATTGAACGAGTAAACGTTTACACCGGGACTTCGGTCTTTGACAGACGGAACTTCCAGGTCGACGACTCCACAAGATACCGCAAATTGAATATCTATTGGGATGACATGAACTTTCTTCGAAAGAAAATCATATCAAGTAAAATATTAATTCGCCCGGAAGAGCGGTATCGAGCTAGCAATACAGAGAATACCTACAATCAACTCCGAGCATTAAATAGCGTAGGACGAGTTGATATTCAATACATAGAAGGTAATTACGCCGACTCTACCCTACTCGACTGCAACATATACATTGCTCCCGGCGACATACATTCCATACAAACCGGATTGGAAGGAACAAACAAAGATGGCGACTTCGGTGTTGCTTTGGATGTTACCTACGGGCATTTGAATGTCTTCAACGGTTCGGAAACATTCAACCTTAACCTCCGGGCGGCCTACGAGTTTGTCAACTCATCGGGTTCTGAGCTCGACAATAATTATTACGAGTTGGGAATCAAACCCTCTTTGGTATTCCCTCGCCTGCACTTGCCTTGGATAGAGCCTTGGATGAAGAAACATTTCACGATGGAAACCCAATACAGTTTGGGATATAATATTCAACGACGATCTTCATTCGCCAGAAACTTCTTTAACTTCAACTGGAAGTTTCGCTGGACTGGACTGAATCAAAAGGTTACTCATACTCTTAGTATCCTCGACGTCAATTACGTTGACATGCCTTGGATGTCTGATAACTTCAAAGACTACCTGGAAAACAAAGTAGACTCATTAACCAAATACAGTTATGAAAATATCTTCACGGCGGGAATCAACTACGGATTTGTTTACTCGAACAACAATACAGGTAAATTGCGACAACATCTTTATACGCTAAGATTCAACACCGAAACATCCGGTAACTTACTCAACTGGATAAATAAATCAACTAATGGCAATAAAAACGATGCCGGACAATATACTATTTTTGGAAATCCTTTTGCACAATATATAAAGGGAGACATCGACGTGTCGCAATCTTTCCGGTTAGACGAGAAAAGCACCTTAGCGTTCCGTATTGGTTTAGGACTTGCCTATCCTTATGGCAATTCATCTATTCTACCTTTCGAGAAGAGATATTACGGAGGAGGACCGAATCATGTTCGCGGATGGAGCACCCGGTATTTAGGTCCGGGTTCTTATAGCAAATACGACATTAGCAACCCTGTTGTTCACGTGGGAGACATCAATCTTATTACCAGCTTCGAATATCGTTTCAAGGTAGCTAAATGGTTAGAGCCTGCTTTTTTTATCGATGCCGGAAATATTTGGACAATAAAAGATTACGAGAATCAGCCCGGTGGCGAGTTTGCATGGGATCGTTTCTATAAAGAACTGGCAGTAGGTAGCGGAATAGGTCTTCGCCTTGATTTAAGTTTTCTAATTGTTCGCCTTGATTTTGCTACTCGCTTAATGGATCCGGGACGAGACGAAGGTGATCGTTGGATATTATTCAAACGCAAGTTTTTCCACAATTCCGATTGGTATTTAGC
>JAJDGO010000001.1 GCA_030265685.1 Bacteroidales bacterium OttesenSCG-928-M11 | reverse complement strand
TAATCAACGAAGCTAAGGAACTTCTCAATATTTGGGTCGAACATAATCATAGAATGATCGAAGCAATCGTTGGCTTTTTCCCTGCAACAGCAAACAAACAAACTCTTTTTATACAAGAAAAAGCGATCCCGGTGCTTCGTCAACAAGAAAAACGAGAGGATAATCAATACAAGTCGGTTGCCGATTTTGTTAATCCGCAAGGCGACTATATCGGAATGTTTTCTGTTGCTGTTCATCCTCTTGAGAAACATTGCGATTGTTGTTTGCCGGAAGATGCATATCAAGAAATGCTTGCGCAAATAGTAAGAGATCGTTTGGCCGAAGCAGCAACCGAATATGTCCATCTAATAGTAAAACAATCTTATTGGCCGGGCGCAAAAGGGATACGTCCTGCGGCAGGTTACCCCATGTTGCCGGATATTTCGCTCAATTTTATAATAGACGATTTTCTTCAAATGAAACGTATTGGTATGAAATTGACTCCAAATGCGGCTATTTATCCTACTTCTTCAACTGCCGGATTCTTTTTTGCTCATCCGGAATCAGTCTATTTCTACATCGGGAAAGTAGGAGAGGACCAATTAATCAACTATGCTTCCCGGAAAAATACGCCGATAGAAGAAACTAAACGTTGGTTAGGAATCTAAATCATCTGTTCATCGCGAAAGTTTTACTATAACTTAGCTGAAGTTCTACAACAACTTGGGTCAAGTTTTACTATAACTTGGATCAAGTTCTACTATAACTTAGGCGAAGTTATAGTATCTTTTTTCTCGATTGTTGTTTGTTCTTGAGAATAAAGGAAATAAAGTGTCTGGAAACAGCAATAGCCTACTCAAAAAGTAAGCTATTGACTCCTGTTTCGACCTCTTTTCGAGGCGTTTGATTTTTATTGTTGACTAATATTCCTCTTCGTTGAAAAAGAAATCTTCTTTACTTGGGTAATCTGGCCAAATATCTTCAATCGTTTCGTATACCTCGCCTTCATCTTCCATCTCTTGTAAATTTTCTATTACTTCAAGTGGAGCTCCAGAACGTAGGGCGAAATCAATTAATTCGTCTTTAGATGCAGGCCATGGCGCATCTTCTAATTTCGAAGCTAATTCTAATGTCCAATACATACGATATAAATTTTCCGCAAAAGTATAAAAAACTATATTATTTACAAGTGTTTTCCCAAACTATTTCTTCAATATTCTCAATAAAGTTCATTTTTCTTGAAAATAGAAAGAAATAATCGGAAAGACGATTGATATATTCTAATACTACCGAATCAACTTCGGAGCGTTCTTTTAGTAAATAGATACAACGTTCGGCGCGCCGGCAAACTGTTCGGCAAACATGAGCATCGGCACTTCCTTTTCCTCCGCCCGGTAGTATAAAGTGCTTTAAGGGAGGAAGTAAGTTGTCTATCTTATCTATTTCTTGTTCCAATATAGAAACTTCTTCTTGTTTGATCTGACAAGAATTTGTCTCAAGATCGTTTGCTAAGTAGCCGCCAATGACGAATAGATTGCTCTGTATTTGGGAAAGATATTTTCTATCTTCGGGATCATTGACATCATTTCTTAATACTGCAATAAAAGAATTTAATTCGTCGATCGTTCCGTAGGCTTCTATCCGGATGTTTGACTTATAAACACGGTTTCCACTAACCAAAGATGTATAGCCTTCGTCGCCTTTTCGTGTATAGATTTTACTTTTTGCCATAGTTATAATACAGTTTATAATGTTTGTTTGTTATTTTTTTGTTGAAAAACAGAAGACCAACCGAATATAAATCAATAGATACGCTAACTTGCTTACAAGTGCGCAAACTTTCCCATAATTCTTTGTTGTGTCCTTTTTGTGCTATGTTGTCGATTATTATAACACTGTTTGTATCTATTAACATAAAAAGCTTTTCAATGTTTAACTCGTCTTGATATTGACTTATTACGATCATATCAACAGGCGATAATCCGTCGGGAAGTTTTTCGGATATACTATAACTCGCTCCTTTTTGGGGCAAAGCTTTTTCTATATAAATGTTTTTATTTGTTCCCAGCTCGATAACAGACTTGCATCGCAAATAGTTTACCAATCGAAACAACAAACGTCCGTAGTTCTTCGTACAAGTAATTCGGGAAGCTTGTTTGTTTTCTATTTCTTCGAAGGCATAAAAGGGGAGTTGTTCTTCAAAGACATGTGTAATTAGGTCGTAAACAAAAGGAGAATGGATGCCATCTCCTTTTCTGTGCCGTAGTTTGCGATATATTTTTTGCAGTATCATTAATAAGTCTTACGCTTCCTTTCTTATTTCCCGCAAAAGTACGATTTTTTGTTATATTTACTTAACTTTGTCGTCAAATTCTAATGGTCAAATGGTCAACTTTATTTTGATTTTCCTCTGTATTTCAGTAGGAGTCATCTTCTCTAAATTAAGAATATTACCAGCCGATTCGCATAAAAGTGTAAATGCATGGGTATTGTATGTTGCACTTCCGGCTTTAGCTTTTCGTTTTGTACCTGAAATCAACTGGGGATTCCATATCTTAATCTCCATATTAGGGCCTATACTTATCTGTTTAGGTGCTTATTTTTTTGTACAGATATACGATAGGAAGCGGCGATTATCCAAAGGTTCTCGAACTGCTTTGTTTATTACGTGTGCTTTGGGGAATACTTCCTTCATCGGATTTCCTATGATTTCAGCTTTCTACGGAGAAGGAGAGGTACATCACGCTGTTGTTTTCGACCAGATTACTTTTATTCTTTTTTCTACCGTAGGAGTAATCAGTATTTTACGCAATTCGGAAGAAATGGCAGGGAAAGTTACAGTAGGATATATCTTGAAAAAGATATTTCGTTTTCCTCCTTTCCTGGCTTGTATGTTAGCTTTGATAGTTCCGGTGTTTATAGATGTATCGGCAGCCAATCCTTTTCTCGATAAGATGGTTGCAACTCTATCGCCTATGGCTCTTTTTTCGATAGGACTTCAACTAAAATTGGGAGCAATCAAGCAAGAATGGAGATTAATGTCGGCCGGATTATTTTATAAATTACTATTAGCTCCGGCTTTGGTTTTATCACTTGCCTTATTGTTAGGATCTTCTGGAAATATAGCGCAGATATCGGTGTTCGAAGCTGGTATGTCTTCGCATATAACAGCAAGTTTACTTGCCAGCCAATACAATATGAATCCGCGCTATTGCTCTTTAGTTGTCGGAGTCGGGATTATTCTAAGCTTTATTACTTCGGCTTGTTGGTATTTTTTCTTGCCAATAGTTCTGCCTTAGGCTTTCTGCTCCCGATTTACTTGTCTATAGATGTTACATTTAGTTTTACATCTACATTATTTTGTATAGCAAGCGAGTAAGGACAAAAATGATGTGCTTCGTCTGCTAGTTCTTCGGCTTGTTTTTGTTCTACTTTCGGGATGTTAATATCTAATTCGACGGCCAACTTAAAGCCCGGAGCATCTTCTCTTTCCAATAAACTTACCTTAGCGGTTACAGAAGATTCGATACGTAAACGTTTCAATAGGCCAAGATGATTTAATGCGCTGCAAAAACAAGACGCATAACCGGCCGCAAATAGTTGCTCGGGATTGGTAAATCCATCTTCTTTTCCTCCCATTGCTTTGGGCTTTTTTATATCGAAATTTAATACTCCGTCAGAAGATACAACATGTCCTTCTCTTCCTCCCTTTGATGTGGCAATAGCCGTGTAAATGGTTTTCATCTTTCAAAAATTTATATTGTTTATAATAGCTATTCTTGGAAACAAGAAAGGGATACTAAAGGTTTTCTAAAACTTAGTTTGTTAAGCATAGCTTATATTTACACTGACTATTTTTGTGAAAATTTAATTATCTTTTCTTACCTTTGTTTATAAATATTAGGTAAATGAAAAAATTACTACTCTTATTATTGGCTTGTTTTACCTGTTCCGGTGTTTGGACGCAGGAATATGATTTTTCTGACTTAAAGGGACTTAAGAATATAGGAGAACTTAAAAAGCCGACAGAAAATATTTATTTTTCCCTACAAGGATATGAAGTTTATATAACGACAATAAATAAATCTTTTTCTGATACCGGAGCAAAGTACGACTTTGCAAAGAAAAAACAATTAGGTAATGTTGCCCACAAATATACTTTACCGAACACAGATTATAAGCATAGTGTTTGGGTATTCGAGTCGGAAGCTTTGGCCGACTCGCTCGTTTTTCTTAATAGAATTGCTTACTTTTTAGAAAAAGATAGCGAAAATACACAAGTTGTCTTATTTATGTCGTACAATCCTCGCGATACTTTGTTGGAAGAGGCTTTTGTTTCGGAATACATGAAAGGAAATTTAAATGATCAAATATCAGAAGATTGGATAGCAAACGAAATTCTTTTTGCCGGAGAAGAGATAAGATTGGGCAATGCTTGTCATTGGCGGGGAGTTAATAATGTTTATTTTCAAGGAGGACAAGTTAGTTGGACAGAACATCTTAATCAAGAACAAGCGATCTTGGATCGGAATAGGCGAATATTGGGAAATAATGAAAATTTGGTTGTTTTGGAAGAGGAGGAGATAAATATTCTTTTTCGGGGAAAGGAAACTGTTGCAAAAAGGGTTGCTTATCTTCCAAAGGAGATGGGATATTATAAAGGAACCCTTATTGTTTATTATGTAGCTATAGAACTGAATGGCTACTATATAAGCTGTGTTTTGAGCAACTATGGATATAACCGGAACGATTATGAATTATCTTTGTTGTTGCAAGAATTTATGGAAATACCCGAATTGCCATATTTTGCTCACAACCTATTTGATTATCCGGTATATGAAGCAGTACACGAAGAACAGATTGACCCATTTCGCGACGATATTCATTATGTTGGAATGGGAGTAGGTTCTTGGATTCCTATCGGTAAGTTGGCTAATTCGTACAATCCGGGCATAAGTTTTCATTTTACATTGGGTATTCCGGTGCAAAATAACTTTGCTGTCGATCTTTTGTTTCAATTTTCGGCTCCCTTAGGAAGAGAATATTTCGATTGTACGTATAAAAATGAAACAGAAAGAACAGAAATCGATTTTGTTGCCCTTATTGGTCTGCGAGCAAGACATCAACATAAGTTAAGAAATAATCTTTTTCTTAATACTTATGCCGGATTGGGTTGCATAGGTTTGCAAACTGATCTGGTAAAAGGGTATGATAAAAACGATGACGAAGAATATCTCTACATAACCAGCATGGATATACATGCCGGAACCAGTCTTCGTTATAAGAATGTAGCTTTATTCTTCGAATATCATTACTCGCCTTATGCACAAAGCCGTAAAGTTGAGAGCAATTTTGGTACAAGTTCACTTAATCTGGGTCTTACTTTCAGCTATTGAAAGTATCTTTTATTCTTGACTCTTTAGTCGGGTGAAACTTATATCTTGTAGTTCTTGCTTCAGCTTTTTGTCGGCTATAAAAACGAGCTTTGTTTTCTTGATGTTATTATGATCTACTTCCTCAGGAGTATCAGAACCTTCGGAAGAAAATGTTAGTTTAAGAGTGCAAAACTCATCCAAGTCGATGATATTTCCCATCTTTAGATACTTCTTCATTGTATCGATCAGATTGATGATTGTATTTTCTACATCGCCCCGAGTAAGAGATGATGCCAATGCAATATCTCGTGCGATTTCTTGAAGCGTAACCCGGTTGGCATACTTAGGATATGGATAATACTTTTCCTTTGCTTCCGGATTAATGTTGTTGTTGGCTTTTCTAACTGAATAAATCATAGCTGTTTGTATAAAAGGTTTTTAATTAAACGATAGTATTTCTTTGCTCGGAAAGACTATCTTTTGTAATTTTGGTTATATCTTAAAACAATTTTCTGTACGGAAAAGTTTCATTATCTGTACAGAAAACATTTATTCTCTGTACAGATAATGACTAAAAAATACTGATTCTTGGTCTTTGTTAGAAGAAGGCACGGATAATATCCATTCCATTTGCGTAAATAAGAAGGCCAAATAAAAGAACCATACCGAATATTTGTGCATATTCCATAAACTTTTCGTTAGGAGTACGGCGTGTTATTACTTCGTAAAGAAGGAAAAGTACATGACCTCCATCTAAAGCCGGTATAGGTAAAAGGTTCATTACGCCAAGTATAAGTGAAATGAAGGCGGTCATTGACCAGAAAGAATACCAATCCCACTTTGCCGGGAAAAGAGAACCAATAGCTCCGAATCCTCCCAAGCTTTGAACTCCTTCTTTTGTAAAGATAAGTTTCAATTGTAATACATAGAAAGAGAGTTTTCTCCAGCCAAACTCGATGCCGGCAGGAATTGATTCGAAAAAGTTGAACGTTTGATTGATCGAAACATCAGGCATTTTGGAAGTAAAACCAATAATTCCCTCTTCGTCTACCGAAACAATTAATTCTTTTTGTTTGTTTTCGCGCAAAACAGTAACGGCCACTTCTTCTTTTTTGTTTTTACGAAGCTCGGAACCGACCATACTAAACGAAGAAGTTTCTTTTCCATTGATGGATAATATTTTATCTCCGGGAAGCATTCCTGCTTTTTCTGCATTGGAGTTAGGAACTATGCTGTCGATAATTGCAGGAGTAACGTCAACGATAGGTGATTTAGATGATAAGACAATTGATTTGAAATTTTCGGGTAATAAAATAGTTTTCTCAACTCCTTGTCGATTCACTACCACTTCTTTTCCGTCTATGATTTTAAATAAATCAAGGTCATCGTAGCGAGTTAGTTTTTCACCATCGGCACTTAATAATATGTCTCCATCTTGAAAACCAACTTCTTTAGCTACCGAACTAAAATACAGAGGAGTTGTTTCTAATGGGACATAAGATCTTCCCCAATAGAAAACTACCATGCTATAGATGAAAAAAGCTAAAACAAAGTTCATGAATACACCTGCTATCATGATGATAAGACGCTGCCAAGCGGGCTTAGAACGAAACTCATATGGTTTTGCCGGTTGTGCCATTGCTTCTTTATCCATACTTTCGTCTATCATTCCGGCTATCTTTACGTATCCTCCAAGTGGTAACCAGCCAATTCCGTATTCGGTTTCGCTATTCTTCGGCTTATATTTGAAAAGGGTAAAGCCGGGATTGAAAAAAAGATAAAATTTTTCTACCCGAACTTTGAACAGTCTGGCTGCAAAAAAGTGTCCCATCTCGTGCACGATTACTAAGATAGATAAACTAAGTATTAATTGGGCTGCTCTGATTAGTATTTCTTCCATTATGTTTTTGTTATTTATTTGCTATTAATTCGCTTGTTATAGTTCGTGTTATTGTGTCTGTTTGTACGTAATCGTCGTAACTCGGATTTTTAATAAAGCTTATTTGTTGCATAATCTTTTCTATTATGTCGCTCATCTCCAAGAATCCGACTTTATCATGCAAGAATGCTTCAACAACAATTTCATTAGCTGCATTAAGAATACAAGGCATATTTCCACCTTTTTTTATTGCTTCGAAAGCAAAAGCCAAGTTCCTGAAACGAGTTGTATCGGCTTCTTCGAAAGTTAGTTCTCGCATTTTGCTAAAATCAATAGAAGGGAAGTCGGATATTAGTCGATTGGGGTAAGCAAGAGCGTATTGTATGGGCAAGCGCATGTCCGGCATTCCCAACTGAGCAATGATTGAGGCGTCTTCGAACTCAACCATCGAGTGAATAATAGATTGCGGATGAACTAATACTTCGATCTGTGACGGATTTATACCAAAAAGCCACTTCGCTTCTATCATTTCAAATCCTTTGTTCATCATTGAAGCAGAATCTATAGTCACTTTGGCTCCCATGTTCCAATTAGGATGTTGTAGAGCTTCTTTCTTTGTTACGGTACTTAGTTGTTTTAAGTCGTGATTTCTGAAAGGACCTCCCGAAGCTGTTAGTAAAATTCTCTTGATCTTATTTCTTGATTCTCCTTGCAAGCATTGAAAAATGGCGGAGTGTTCCGAGTCGACGGGTAATATAGGTGTTTGGTATTTCTGAGCTAAAGCAACAATTAACTCGCCTGCTACAACTAAGGTTTCTTTATTTGCTAAAGCAATTGTTTTTCCGGCTTTTATTGCGCTTATTGTAGGCTTTAATCCGGAATAACCAACCATAGCTGTGAGGACTATATCAATAGGACTTGCTTCTACTACTTGTGCAATGGCATCGTTTCCTGCCCATACTTTGATAGGAAGATCGCTTAATGCTTCTTTTAGATACGGATAAAGGCTCTCGTTTGCAATGACAACCGTGTCGGGCAAGAACTCTCTTGCTTGAAGAATTAAAGAATCTACTTGATTGTTTGCGGTTAAAGCGTAGACTTCGAACTTATCCGGATGTTGCCGGATAACATCAAGAGCCTGAGTTCCTATAGAACCTGTCGAGCCAAGTATAGCTATTTGTCTTTTTGTTTCGTTTTGCATTTAGAAAATAATAAATTCTTCCGGATCAATAGGATAACCTTTGTACCATAATTCAAAGTGAAGATGAGAACCGGTTGAGTAATTTCCCGTGTTTCCCGCCATTGCGATGGCTTCTCCTGCTAAAACCTCATCGTTTTGTTCTTTTAGTAACACAGCATTGTGTTTATATATGGAAACAAATCCGTTGGCGTGTTGCAATTGTATAACATATCCGGCGTTTGCATCAAATCCCGCGAAGATAACAACTCCTTTCATTGTAGCTAAAATACTTTCTTTTGGACTTGTGGCAATATCAATCCCGAAATGTCTTTCGTGAACATTGAATCGATCAGAAACTATTCCGTTGACTGGTCGATAGAAAATCAAATTTTCAGGAAGTGTTTGCCCTGATGTAATTTCTGCTAAATTGAATCGTTGTTCTTCTTCGTAATTGCGAATAAAATCTTCTGTAAAGTCAGAGGCTTTTAAGTTCAAATCAGAACTATGAGCAATCGAATCTACTCGTGGAACTGTGTCCGGAATAACATCGCCTCGAATAATTGCCGTTATATTATTAATATATCCGGATTGTTGTTTCAAAGCTCGTTCGAGAGAATCGGTTTTTAAAGCATTCTCTATCATTTCTCTCCGTATCTCAGCATCGAGGTATCCTGGTAAATAATTACGAATAGGAGTATTTACGATAAATATGGCTGTTATTGTCATCAATAAAATGACTAATATTGAGGCAAGCAAGAATACTCTCAGCTTAGAGAGTTTTATAAAAAAAACTTCTTCGAGTGTATTCTCATTGACAAAGGATAGTTTATACTTGAATCGGACTCTTTGCCAAAAGGATGCTTGCTTCTTTCGTTTAGTCATTATTGAATGGTTAGCTCATCAATCAAACGTTGTGCCTTACCCCATTTTTCAATAATATAAAGAACGTAACGAATATCGACATTAATAGTTCGTTGGACATCTGGTTTGAAAGCGATGTCTCCGCTCATAGCTTCCCAGTTTCCATCAAATGCCAAGCCGATAACACGTCCTTTACTATCAAAAATTGGACTTCCCGAATTACCTCCGGTAATATCATTGTTGGAAAGGAAACAAACATGCATAACTCCATCTTTGTCGGCATATTGTCCGAAGTCTCCTTTCTTAAACATTGCCAATATTTCCGGTTGAACATGAAATTCGAAATCATTTTCAACATATTTTTCAAAGATACCTTTCGGAGTTGTATAATGTTCGTACCAAGTACCATCGTAAGGTTTGTATCCTCCTACTGTTCCATAAGTTAAACGTAGTGTGAAATTGGCGTCGGATGCATAGTCTTGAGTCGGGTTCATTTCCATTAGCCCTTGCATGAACAATCTTTCTCCTCTGCTAATACCGTTTCTTATTTCGCGAGCCTTAGTCCCTAAGTTTGATCCGGTTTTAATGAATGAAGAACTTAATATGAAAGCCGGATCTTTCTCTAATTTCTTTTTGAAGTTTTTGTCCGACATCGCAGCTTTTAATTTTTCAGGGTAGGGGACAAATGATTTCTTAAAAACATCCGCGGCGTATTTTTCGTAATTGCCTTTGTATTTCTTGTCTATGGTTTTGTAAATGTCCGGCAATATATCGGCGGGTACATTTTCTTTAACTACTTCTAATAATTTAGCTAATACTTTTTCGTCTAAGGTTGATTCGTAATCTTTAAATCGATTCGCAAGATTGTTGTCGAAAAAATCTTCGCTTGTTGCCGGATCAGAAAATCTATTTAAGATAGAACCAAATTGAATGACTTCTACTCCCGAAATCATTTCCTGGATATAGATCATAGGTTTGATATAATCGTTGAGCTCTGTATATCCGTTCTTTAATAAAGGTAAAACTTCTCCGTATTTGGTATTCATTTTAGGATTAGAAGTTAGCCAACCTTTGAAACGAGCTTCCAAGACTTCTTTGCGAGGAATTACTTTAGATTTCTCGATTCCTAAGTTCATACCAATGGAATTTTTCCAGTAGTTAGAACTACCCATGTACTTAGAGGAGTATTTTATTCGGATTTCATCACTTTCTTTCATCGCTTTCATCCAAATTTCTTGTTTTGCTCCTCTCATTTCGATGCGAGGTTTGTTTTGGCTATTCATTCGGGATTCAACTCCCCAAGATGAAAGGTAACGGTTTGTGCTTCCGGGAAATCCCATGATCATAGCAAACGATCCGTTTTCATAACCATCCAAAGAAATCGGGGCAACATAAGGTGGATTATAGGGAATATTGTCTGGAGAATACGCAGCAGGTTCGTTATCTTGGTTCGCATATATGCGAAACACTGAAAAATCTCCCGTTTGGCGAGGCCACATCCAATTATCACTTTCGGCTCCAAACTTCCCGATAGAGGAAGGAGGTGCGAAAACTAAACGAATATCGCTGAATTTTTTATAGGTGTTGACAAAGAATTTATTATTTGCATAGTAAGCATTGATCTCAATATCAGAACCTGGATTCTGTTTCGATAGTTCTTTTTCTAAAGCATCTATCTTTTCATTGATCGCTTTTATTCGATCGCCTTCGCTCATCTTTTCATTAATCCCTTCCAAGATAATATTAGTGCAGTCTTCTGAACGGATAAGATAACGAATCCACATTCCTTCTGCCGGAAGTTCTTCTTCGAAACTATGAGAAACAAAGCCATCTCGTAAATAGTCGTGGTCTACAGAACTGAGTTTTTGTATTGCTCCGTATCCGCAATGGTGATTGGTGAAAAATAAACCATCCTTTGATACGGTTACACCCGTACATCCGATGCTTAGTTGTACGATGGCATCTTTCAAAGATAAGTTATCTTCGTCGTAGAGTTCTTCGAAAGTCATAAGTAGACCCAAGTCTTGCATTTTTTGAAAGCTGGTTCCCGATAAAGTTTTAGGAATCCACATCCCCTCATCGGCGATTAATGGCAAACAACAAAACAGAGCCATTATGTAAGTAAAGATTCTTTTCATAGAAAATTCTTATTTATTATTGATTTTAAGGTGCAAAGATAATCATTCGTCAGCGAATTTAATCATTTGTATAAAGAATTTCTTGAAAGATTCTATTACAAAAGAGGAGAAATTATGGTATTTTCTCGATAACTTAAACCTGATTCAATGTTTTTTTATCAAAGAATGCTTGAAGATTTTCTGCTGCAATCTGCATTAAACGTTTTCGGGCTGAAATAGTAGCCCAAGCTAAGTGGGGTGTTATATAACAATTTTTTGCACTTAGAAGAGGATTGTCGGAAGAAGGAGGTTCTGTGGAGAGAACATCTACTCCGGCAGCGAAAAGTTGATCGCTATTTAAGGCATTTGCTAAGGCATTTTCGTCAACTAATCCGCCGCGTCCGGTATTAATAAGAATTGCTGAAGATTTCATTAAGGAAAGACTGTCCCGGTTGATAATATTACTCGTGTCGTTTGTTAAAGGAACATGTAAGGAAAGAATGTCGCTTTGTCGGAATAAATCACTTTTAGATACTTTTTCTATACCATCGGGTAAGCTATCTTTAGATGTAAAGGCGATAATCTTCATGCCGAAAACTTTAGATAATTCGGCAACTTTCATCCCAATCTTGCCTAACCCCATAATTCCTATAGTTAGATTAGCCAATTCTATTTGACTTGTGTCGCGAAAAGTAAAATCTTGACACGAAGACCATCGTCCAACTTTTACTTCTTTTGAGTAATAGTCGACCTGATTGACAATATTTAGTATGTGAGCAAATACTAATTGTGCAACCGAGTTAGTGCTATAAGCGGGAACATTCGTTACGGTGATTCCTAATTTATGGGCAGCTTCAATGTCTACTACATTGTAACCTGTGGCAAGTACGCCAATGTATTTTAAATTAGGTAATTGTTCTAAAGTATCACGTAATAATAAAACCTTATTTGTGAATAAAACTTCGGCGTCTTTGGCGCGAGATAATGTCTCGGTTGGCAATGTTCTGTCAAATATTTCCCAATCAATTGCTTTGTCACTTTTTATCTTATAGAAGACTTCCCAGTCAAGGTCTCCCGGATTCAAGGAGTATGCATCTAATATTACAGCTTTCATTCTTTTAAGTTTTTTGCAATATTACGAAAAATATTGTACATTTGCGCTTCTGAATTCAGAAAAAATAGACGAATGACTGTAACTATAAAAGAGGTAATTAGCAAATCTGATCTTAAGAAATTTGTTAAGTTTAACAACAACCTGTATAAAGACTGCAAATATCATGTTCCAGATTTAATCGACGGAGAAGTAGATACCTTATCTAGGGATAAAAATCCGGCCTTCGAACATTGTGATTCGATTTATTACTTGGCATACAAGGACAATAAAATAGTCGGTCGTATCGCCGGGATAGTTAATCATAAGGCAAATGAAATTTGGAATCAACAATATGCACGGTTTGGATTTGTTGACTTTATTGATGACAACGAAGTAGTTGACGCTTTATTTGACGCCGTTGAAAAATGGGCTGCCGAAAAAAGAATGAATGCTATTCATGGTCCGCTTGGTTTTACCGACTTTGATCACGAAGGTATGTTAGTTGAAGGCTTCGATTTGGTAGGAACAATGGCTACTACATATACATATCCGTATTATCCGGAGCATCTTGAGCGCTTGGGTTATAAAAAAGACGCAGATTGGAACGAGTTTCATATTCAAATACCGAAAGAAATCCCCGAACGTCATGCACGTATATCAGAAATTGTTTTGAAAAAATACGGTCTCAAGATTCTAAAATTTAAGAATGCAAAAGAAGTAAGACCTTATGCTCGTAAGATTTTTGAATTATTGAATGAGAGTTTTGCTCCATTATATGGCTATTCATCTTTGACTGCGAAGCAAATTGATTATTATGTAGACATGTATATCCCATTATTACGCTTAGAATTAGTTCCTGTTGTAATAAGAGAAGCTGATGATGAAATAGTAGGAGTTGGAATTTGTTTGCCTAATTTGTCTTTGGCTCTAAAAAAAGCGAAAGGACACATGTTCCCGTTTGGCTGGATACACCTTCTTCGTGCATTATATGGAAAAAGTGAAGTAGTAGATTTATATTTAGCAGGAGTTTTACCGGAATATCAAAGTAAGGGAGTTAATGCTCTCTTGTTTTATGATTTGATTCCGGTTTTTAATAAAATAGGTTACAAGTACGCCGAAAGCAATATCGAATTAGAAAGCAACCAAAAAGTCCAATCTCAATGGAAATACTTCGATACGAAGCATGTTAGAACAAGGAGAGCTTTTATAAAACATTTATGAACGAATTTAATCTTAACAACGAAGCAGGTAAAGAGGTAGCATATAGCGAAGATAATATCAAAACTCTTGATTGGTGGGAACACATTCGTCTTCGTCCGGGTATGTATATTGGTAAATTAGGTGATGGTACATATTCGGATGATGGTATATATGTTTTACTAAAAGAAGTTCTTGATAACTCTCTTGACGAATACATGATGGGTTATGGAAAAGTAATTGACATTGCTATCGACGAAGGTGTAGTTACCGTAAGGGATTATGGACGAGGAATACCATTAGGTAAAGTACTTGATGTTGCTTCTCAGATGAATACGGGAGGTAAATACGACTCGAAAGCCTTTAAGAAATCTGTCGGGATGAATGGAGTTGGTATAAAAGCCGTAAATGCTCTTTCATCTTATATGTTAGTTCAAAGTTTTCGAGAAGGAGAAACGAAAGCTGTCGAATTTAGTAAGGGAAAAGTTACGGATGATGCAAAAATAGTGTTGAGTGATAAACCCAACGGTACTTTGATTAATTTTATTCCCGACGAAGAAATATTTAAAAATTACCAATTTCGTGATCAATTTGTAGAAACACTTCTCAAGAATTATGTCTTTCTTAATGCCGGATTAGTGATTAACTATAACGGAAAGAAGTTCTTTTCTCGTCATGGCTTAGTTGATTTGCTGAACGAAAATATGACTTCTGAGCCAATTTATCCTATCATTCACTTAACCGGAGACGATATTGAGATTGCAATTACACATGCTAATCAGTACGGAGAAGAATATTATTCATTTGTTAATGGGCAATACACTACACAGGGAGGAACTCACTTATCCTCTTTTAAGGAATCTGTTTCCCGTGTAATAAAAGAATATTACAATAAACCTTTTGAATATTCCGATATTCGGATGGGTATTACGGCTGCTATATCAATTAAAGTGGAAGAGCCGGTGTTTGAGTCTCAGACTAAAACTAAGTTAGGATCCAAAGATATGGGTCCGGGTGGCGTTACAGTAAATAAATTTATTAGTGATTTCTTAAAGAAAGAATTAGATAATTTCTTACATAAAAATCCGGAAACATCAGAAGCTTTACTAAAAAAGATAACTGAATCGGAAAAAGAGCGGAAAGCCATTGCCGGAGTAACTAAAAAGGCAAAAGAGATGGCTAAAAAAGCCAATCTACACAACCGAAAGCTTCGTGATTGCCGTCTTCATTATACAGATACTAAAGGAAATGATTTAGATAAAACTTGTATATTCATTACGGAGGGAGATTCAGCCAGTGGTTCTATAACTCAAAGCCGAAATCCAAACTATCAAGCTGTCTTTAGTTTACGGGGAAAACCATTGAATACTTATGGTTTAACGAAGAAAATAGTTTACGAAAACGAAGAGTTTAACCTCTTGCAAGCCGCACTTAATATAGAAGATGGTTTGGACGGACTCCGATACAACAAAGTGATTATTGCAACAGATGCCGATGTTGATGGTATGCATATCCGGTTGTTGCTTATTACTTTTTTTCTTCAGTTCTTTCCCGACTTGATCAAAAATAAACACGTTTATATTCTACAAACACCTCTGTTTCGAGTTAGACGAGCCAAGAAAACCGGAAGCAAAGGCGAAGAAACTATCTATTGTTATTCGGAAGAAGAACGTCTTGATGCAATAGAAAAGCTTGGACCTAATCCGGAAATTACCCGATTCAAAGGTTTGGGAGAAATCTCTCCGAAAGAATTTAAGGATTTTATAGGTGAAGATATTCGTTTAGATCCGGTAATAATGAAGAAATCGGATGGAATAAAAGGAATGTTAGAGTTCTATATGGGTAAAAATACAATGGAACGTCAAAACTTCATTATAAACAATCTTGTTGTTGAAGAAGATATCTAATGAAAAGAGCAATATTTCCAGGTACATTTGATCCCTTTACATTGGGACACTTGTCTTTAGTTGAAAGAGGACTTGCTTTAGTTGACGAAATTGTTATCGCATTAGGTGTAAATCCTAATAAAAAAACATTCTTTTCGTTAGAAGATAGAATAAGTATGATCTCGGAGCTTTTTAAAGACAACCCGCGAGTAACAGTAAAAGCTTATGCGAATCTGACTGTTGATTTTGCAAAAGAAGTCAATGCTTCGTTTATTTTGCGAGGTATTCGTTCTGTTAATGACTTCGAATACGAAAAGAATATTGCTGATGTAAATCGTGAAATAGCAAAAATAGAAACCTTTGTCCTTTTTACAGAACCACGTCATACTCATATCAGCTCTTCGATAGTGCGGGAATTATTAGAGTATAAAAAGGAGATCGATGGATTTGTTCCTGCAGGTTTGCTAATTAAAAAATATATTAAATAGAGATGAAAATGAAACACTTAATCATAACATGCTTTTTGTCGTTTGTATTTATATCATGTACCTTCGGACAAAGGAAAATGGATCCGGGCTTTGAGAAAGTGGCCCGAACAATGACTTTAATCGAGAGACTTTATGTTGATACGATCAATAATGATAAGTTGGCGGAGGAAACTATCATTGCTTTATTGGATCGTCTTGACCCTCATTCTTCTTATTTTAACGCCGAAGAAGTGAAAGATAAAACAGAATCTCTTCAAGGACACTTCGATGGTATCGGGATTCAGTTTAATATGTTGACAGATACATTGTATGTTGTACAAGTTCTTTCGGGTGGTCCGTCCGAAAAAGTAGGTTTGATGGCCGGGGATAAAATTATTTCCGTAAATGATACTGTGATTGCCGGAGTGAAAATGAAAACAACTGAGATCATGTCTCGCTTAAAAGGTCCTAAAGGTACAGTCGCTAATATTGAAGTAAAAAGAGGAAAAAGTGAAAAACTTATACCTTTCCGTATTATTCGGGATAAAATACCTACGTTTAGTATTGATGCTGCCTACATGTTGGACAAGGAAAACGGATATGTTCGAATCAATAAGTTTGCATCTACTACTTATGATGAGTTTAAAGAAGCTTACGAAAAACTGCACAAACAAGGAATGAAGAATTTAATCTTGGATTTGCAGGGTAATGGAGGTGGATATATGCATACAGCTGTTTATACTGCTAACGAATTTCTAAAAAGAGGTAACCTGATTACTTATACAGAAGGGGCACATATGAAAAGAGAAAATTATGTAGCGTCTCGTAAAGGTAACCTAACAGACGGTAGAATTGTCGTTTTAGTTGATGAGTCATCTGCTTCGGCAAGTGAAATTTTAGCCGGAGCAATACAAGATTGGGATAGGGGAGTAGTAATTGGTCGTCGAACCTTTGGAAAAGGATTAGTACAACGTCCATTGCCTTTAGGAGATGGCTCGGAAATTCATCTTACCGTTTCTCGCTATTATACTCCTTCGGGTCGTTCGATCCAAAAACCTTATGAAAAAGGAGACGCAGACAGCTACAATAAAGAAGTAATGCTTCGTTACAATCATGGCGAACTGATGAATGCAGACAGTATCCATTTCCCGGATTCATTAAAGTATAATACTTTGCTTAATCAGCGTACGGTTTATGGAGGTGGTGGTATTATGCCCGATTATTTTATTCCTCTCGATACCACTCGCTTTGGAGAATATCATCGAGTTTTAGCAGCAACCGGAACAATAAATAAATATATTTTGGAATTGCTTGATGCTAATCGTACAACTTATCTGAGTCGTTACAAAAATGTCAAAACTTTTGATGTTCAATTTATGGTAACAAACGCCATGTTGCGAGATTTATTTAAACTTTATGAAAAAGAAAGATTGAGCGACGAGGCTCTTCCCGAATACGGAGATGAAGCTAAAGCTCCTCTTTTAGAAGAAAACTCGTTGGTAAAAACACAAATAAAAGCTTTGGTTGCTCGTGATCTATGGGATACAACCGATTATTATCAGATAATGAATAAAGAAAACGAATCGGTAATACGAGCTTTAGAAATAATTCGTAATCCGGAAGAATACAATAAACTTCTTGGCACTTCGAGGTAAAATCTATACATATATATAATGTAAGGGTATTCTTTCCGGGATACCCTTATTTGTGTAGAAAAGATTGTATTTAGTTTTGTTCTTATTTTAGAAATCAGATATTATTGTACCTTTGCGATTCACATACCATCTAATCCTATTGATTATAATATGAAAACAATTATCGACTTGTTTGAAGAAAGCGTAGCAAAATACGCAGAAAAAACTTTTTTGTGGGAAAAGAAAAAAGATAAATTTGAGCCGCTGACTTATCTTGAATCAAAACAACAAGTTTATCGCTTGTCGGCAGGTCTGATTTCATTAGGAGTGCAGCCGGGAGATAAAATAGCTTTGCTTTCCGAAGGTCGAAATGATTGGATTATTGGGGAATTGGGAATGCTTTATAGCGGAGCTGTCAATGTTCCCTTGTCGATTAAGCTGGAGGAATCAAACGACTTGCTCTTTCGTTTAGTACATTCCGAGACGAAATATATAATGGTGTCGGGAGGACAACTTAAAAAGATCCGTCAGTTAACGCCCAACTTGCCTTTGATTGATAAAGTAATTGTCTTTGATCCACAAGAAGTTTACGAAGAAAAAGAAATCTCTCTGGAGATGGTTTTGAAAATGGGCGATGAGTATCTGGAAAACAATTTAGATAATGTCGTAAAAAGAAGCAAAGCAGTAAAAGGAAATGATATGGCAAACATTTCTTATACATCGGGAACTACTGCCGACCCAAAAGGAATTATGCTTTCTCATCGAAACTATACGGCGAATGTAGAACAAGCCATGTCTTTGATCAAAATAGATCCCGAAGATAGCAACTTGATTATAATTCCTCTTGACCATTGTTTTGGACATGTTGCCGGATTTTATTCATTTATGGCTTACGGAGCCAATGTAGCCACAGTGCAAACTGGTAAAACTCCTATCGAGTCGTTGAAGAATATCCCGATGAATATCAAAGAGTTTAAGCCTACGGTACTGATGAGTGTGCCGGCTTTGGCTAAAAATTTTCGTAAAAATATTGAATCGACGATTCAAAAGAAAGGAAAAACAACAGAAAAGCTTTTTCGCCATGCCCTTAAAACGGCTTATGAATATAATAAAGAAGGATACAATAAAGGGGGTGTCTCGCAATTTCACAAAAAAATATTACTTTCTATTTACGACAAGCTGATCTTTTCTAAAATAAGAGAAGGATTGGGTGGCCGATTGAAGTTTTTTATTGGCGGCGGAGCTTTGCTCGATATTGAACTACAACGTTTCTTTTATGCAGTAGGGATTCCTATGTTTCAAGGTTATGGATTATCGGAAGCAACGCCTATTATTTCGGCAAATACAGTACATAAACACAAACTGGGATCTTCGGGAATATTGGTGTCAAACCTCGATCTCAAAATATGTGACCTCGAAGGTAATGCACTTCCTTTAGGAAAGAGGGGAGAAATTGTAGTTAAGGGCGAAAATGTAATGTTAGGTTACTGGAAAAATCAAGAAGCTACGGCAGAAACAATTAAAGACGGCTGGTTATATACAGGAGACATGGGTTATGTAGATTCGGATGGATTTCTTTATGTCTTAGGACGTTTCAAAAGTTTATTAATTAGTAGCGATGGTGAAAAATATAGTCCGGAAGGAATAGAGGAGG
This sequence comes from Bacteroidales bacterium OttesenSCG-928-M11, assembly GCA_030265685.1. Classification (GTDB taxonomy): domain Bacteria; phylum Bacteroidota; class Bacteroidia; order Bacteroidales; family Azobacteroidaceae; genus Azobacteroides. The sequence goes on along the minus strand of JAJDGO010000001.1, from coordinate 62,933 downwards.
GGATAGCCGATAAAACCAAATATATTGATCAGATACTATTACACAATAACCAAGATCCTTATACGGTTGGACTTATTGTTCCTAACAAAGAACAACTAAAAGCTTACGTAAAACAAACAAATCCTAATTTATTGTGGGATACTCGAGAGGCAAAAGAAATGGCCTTGTTGAAAATACAAGAAGTTATAGCAGATTACAAAGGAAAAGGTATTTATGCCGGCGAATATCCCGAACGTTGGTTACCGGCTTCTATTGCAATTCTTCCGGAAGCATTTACCGAACAAAACCAATTGTTAAATTCTTCGATGAAAATGGTACGTGGCAAAATCGAACAAAAATATAAAGATCGCCTGGATTATTTATATACTCCGGAGGGAAAACACATTCTTAACGATAAGAATATAGAAGCTCTGTGAAAAGTTTCCGTATAACTTGACTAAAGTATTACTATAACTTGTATAAAGTTCTACTATAACTTGATGCAAGTTTCCTAATAACTTTGGACAAGTTATAGTATCTTTTTTGTAATGGTCTAAAATATTTATTTTATAACGAAATAAAAAATCACAAACCGAGCAACTCTATTATTCGATCTTTTACGAAGTTTTTTACAGTATCTATTGGTAATTCAATAAATTATTTGTATCTTTGCCCCGCTTTTTGGCTTGAAAGCCAGTCTGATTTAGAATAAATTACTGTTTATTCGAAGATTAAGACTCATTTTTATATTGGTTTTATAGAGTCGAAAAAAGCTAAAACGAATTTGATATTAATAAACATATAGTTAAAATTAAAACAAAAAAATGCCAACAATTCAGCAATTAGTAAGAAAAGGAAGAACAACTTTGGTTGAAAAAGGTAAATCTCCGGCATTAGATGCATGTCCTCAAAGAAGAGGTGTTTGTGTTCGGGTATATACTACAACTCCAAAGAAACCTAACTCTGCTATGCGTAAAGTTGCTCGTGTTCGTTTAACCAGTTCAAAGGAAGTAAATGCTTACATTCCAGGAGAAGGACATAACTTACAAGAGCATAGTATCGTATTGGTAAGAGGAGGTCGTGTAAAAGATCTTCCGGGTGTTCGTTATCACATCGTTCGCGGTACATTAGATACTGCAGGTGTAAATGGTCGTACCCAACGTCGCTCTAAGTATGGAGCAAAGCGTCCTAAAGCCGCTAAGAAATAATAGTAAATTTATTTAGAAACCCGTTTGAGGTTTTTGGAAAAGCTAGAATAAATTAAAATTATAAATAAAAAGAGAGTTTCAGATTCAAATCAGTTTCCTCGTATTTTATAATTAATTATAGGTTGAGTAAATGAATTCGGAGGAATTCATTGAAGACACAAAAGATGGCAACCAAGAACAAAAACACAAATTAGTAAGAGAAATGAGAAAAACTAAGCCAAAAAAGAGACAGATCCTTCCGGATCCTGTATTTGGTGATCAAAAGGTAACAAGATTTGTTAACCATTTGATGTATGATGGCAAAAAAAGTACAGCCTTCGATATCTTTTATACTGCACTTGAGAAAGTTAAAACCAAATTACCTAACGAAGAAAAATCAGTTCTTGAAATTTGGAAACAAGCTCTTGATAACATTACACCGCTTGTAGAAGTAAAATCACGTCGTATTGGTGGTGCTACATTCCAAGTTCCTACGGAAATTCGTCCGGATAGAAAGGAATCCATATCAATGAAAAATATGATTGGTTACTCTCGTAAAAGAGGTGGTAAATCTATGGCAGATAAGTTGTCGGCAGAAATTGTTGATGCTTTTAACAACCAAGGTGGTGCATACAAGAGAAAAGAAGATATGCACAGAATGGCGGAAGCAAACAGAGCATTCGCTCATTTCAGATTTTAATATTAAATAGGTAAAAAGAAAGATGGCAAAAGGCTCAGATAATACGTTAAAATATACTCGCAACTTAGGGATTATGGCTCATATTGACGCCGGTAAAACCACAACTTCGGAACGTATCTTGTTTTACACAGGACTTACTCACAAAATAGGGGAGGTACATGATGGTGCTGCTACTATGGACTGGATGGAACAAGAGCAAGAACGTGGTATTACAATTACCTCAGCTGCAACAACTGCTAATTGGAAATACAATAGCGAAACATATAAAATTAACTTGATTGATACTCCGGGACACGTTGACTTTACTGTTGAAGTAGAACGTTCTCTACGTATTTTGGATGGAGCTATTGCTGCATTCTGTGCGGTAGGTGGAGTTGAGCCACAGTCTGAGACTGTTTGGCGTCAAGCTGATAAATATCAAGTTCCTCGTATCGGTTATGTAAACAAAATGGACCGTTCGGGAGCAAACTTCTTCGAAGTAGTTCGTCAAGTAAAGGATGTTTTAGGAGCTAATCCTTGTCCTATTCAAATTCCTATCGGAGCAGAGGAAACTTTCCGTGGAGTTGTGGACTTGGTTACGATGAAAGCTTACTTTTGGCACGATGAAACAATGGGTGCCGATTACTCAATAGAAGAAATTCCAGCACAACTTCTAAGCGAAGCTGAAGAATGGAGAGATAAAATGCTCGAAACATTAGCTGAAGTTGATGAAGTATTAATGGAAAAATACTTTGATGATCCTTCTTCTATCTCAGAAGATGAAATCAGAGCGGCTATCCGCAAAGGAACATTAGCTATGCAAATCAATCCGATGATCTGTGGTTCTTCTTTCAAAAACAAAGGAGTTCAATGTTTGTTGGATTCAGCTTGTGCTTATCTTCCTAGTCCGGTTGATACGGATGCTGTTGAAGGTATAGATCCTTCAGATCCTGATAAAACTCTTACTCGCAAACCAAGTTCTTCGGAGCCATTTTGTGCTTTAGCATTCAAGATTGCAACAGACCCATATGTAGGACGTCTTTGTTTCTTCCGTGTTTATTCAGGAGAATTAGAAGCCGGTTCTTATGTGTACAATGCACGTTCAGGAAAAAAAGAACGTATTTCTCGTTTGTTCCAAATGCACTCTAATAAACAAAATCCGAAAGAATTTATCGGTTGTGGAGATATTGGTGCTGGTGTAGGATTTAAGGATATTCGTACAGGAGATACTCTATGTAGTGAAGATCATCCTATTGTATTGGAATCAATGGATTTCCCAGAACCAGTAATTGGTATTGCTATCGAACCTAAAACTCAAAAAGACTTAGATCGTTTGGGTATGGGATTAGCAAAATTGGCCGAAGAGGATCCAACATTTACAGTAAAAACAGATGAGGATTCTGGTCAAACAGTTATTTCCGGAATGGGTGAGCTTCACTTGGAAATTATTATTGATCGTTTGAAACGTGAGTTTAAAGTAGAATGTAATCAAGGTCGTCCACAGGTATCTTACCGGGAAGCTATTACTCAAGCTGTTGAATTACGTGAGACATATAAGAAACAAACTGGGGGTCGTGGTAAATATGCTGATATGATTGTTCGTGTAGAACCAATCACTACAGAATTTGAAGGCGATTTGCAATTTGTTGATGAAGTAAAAGGTGGTAACATTCCAAAAGAATATATCCCTTCTATTCAGAAAGGTTTCCAACGCGCTATGAAAAATGGTGTATTGGCAGGTTATGCATTAGATAATTTGAAAGTAACAGTGATTGATGGTTCTTATCACGCTGTTGACTCTGACCAATTGTCTTTCGAAATATGTGCTATTCAAGCATTCAAGAGTGCTTGTGAAAAAGCAACTCCAGTTTTGAAAGAACCAATAATGAAGATTGAAGTGATCACTCCGGAAGAAAGTATGGGTGATGTAATTGGAGACTTGAACAAACGTCGCGGACAAGTAGAAGGTATGGATACAAGTCGTACCGGAGCAAGAGTTGTAAAAGCAAAAGCGCCTCTTTCTGAAATGTTTGGATATGTAACTGCATTACGTACAATTACTTCGGGACGTGCTACAAGCACAATGACTTTCTCTCACTATGAAGAGGTTTCTTCTAATGTTGCGAAAAGTGTATTGACTGAGGTTAAAGGTAGAGTAGACTTAATAAAATAAAAAAATGAATGGAGGAGAGAATGGCTCTTTCTCCATTCTTTATTTATAATATATAATTAATCAACATGAGCCAAAAAATTAGAATTAAATTAAAATCTTACGATTACAACTTGGTTGATAAATCAGCTGAGAAAATCGTAAAAACAGTAAAAGCTACAGGTGCCGTAGTAAGTGGACCTATTCCATTACCTACTCATAAGAGAATTTTTACTGTAAACCGTTCAACATTCGTAAATAAAAAATCTCGTGAACAATTTGAATTGTGTTCATATAAGAGATTGATTGACATTTATAGCTCTACAGCAAAAACAGTAGATGCTTTGATGAAATTGGAATTACCATCAGGTGTTGAAGTAGAAATTAAAGTATAAAGAAAACCCTTATAGCTAACCGTTACAAGGTTGTAAGGAGAGTCTTTTCAAGTGAATAATAAATAAATAAAAGTGAAATGCCAGGATTAATTGGAAAAAAAATCGGAATGACATCCGTTTTCAGTGCTGATGGAAAAAATCTTCCATGTACTGTTATTGAAGTAGGTCCTTGTGTTGTTACTCAAGTGAAAACTATCGAGAAAGATGGTTATGAAGCTGTTCAGTTAGGTTTTGAAGACAAAAAAGAAAAGCATACTACAAAACCTATGCAAGGACACTTCAAAAAAGCTGGTGTAACTCCCAAGAGACACTTGGCCGAGTTCAAAGAGCAGGGTGATTATAAACCCGGAAATGTAATTACTGTCGATTTTTTCGATGGAGAAATTTATGTAGATGTAACTGGAACTTCTAAAGGTAAAGGATTTCAAGGAGTTGTAAAACGTCACGGTTTTGCCGGAGTTGGAGAAGCAACTTTGGGACAAAGTGACCGTCAACGTCACCCGGGATCAATTGGAGCCTGTTCATATCCTGCGAAAGTATTCAAAGGAACACGTATGGGTGGACAAATGGGTGATCAAAGAGTAACTACTCAAAACTTGGAAATTATTAAGTTAATTCCAGAACATAACCTTCTTTTAGTAAAAGGTTCTGTTCCCGGAGCAAAAGGTTCAATTGTAATCGTTCAAAAGTAATGGAAAAAAACGTATATAACATTAAAGGGGAAGATACCGGTAAAAAGGTAACTCTTAAAGATGGAGTATTTGGAATTGAGCCGAACGACCATGTGATTTACTTAGATGTAAAACAACACTTGGCTAATCGTCGTCAGGGAACTGCAAAATCCAAAGAAAGAAGTGAAATGTCAGGATCAACACGTAAACTTGGCCGTCAAAAAGGTGGAGGTGGTGCTCGTCGTGGCGATATAAACTCTCCTGTTTTGGTTGGTGGTGCAAGAGTATTTGGACCTAAGCCAAGAGATTATGAGTTTAAATTGAATAAAAAGGAAAAAGCTTTGGCTCGTAAATCTGCATTGTCTTATAAAATTCAAGAAGATGCAATAACTGTAGTTGAAGATTTTACATTTGAGACTCCAAGAACTAAAGATTTTTTAGCAATGACTAAAAATCTTAAGATCGAAGACAAAAAAGTCTTAGTTGTACTACCTGAAAATAATGAAAATATTTTCTTATCTGCGCGTAACTTGCAAAAAGCAACTATCGTGACAATTTCAGAACTTAATACATATAAAGTTATGAATGCTGGTCACGTTGTGATTTTGGAAAGTTCTGTTGCAATGATGAATAACTTTTAACAGAAGGAGGATTAGACATGGGAATTATTATTAAACCTATCGTGACAGAAAAACAAACGATGATTACGGATAAGAAACCGAATCGTGTAGGTTTTCGGGTATCTCCGGATGCTAATAAAATTGAAATAAAAAAGGCTATTGAAGATCTTTATGGCGTTACTGTAGTAAGTGTTAATACAATGAATTACAGTGGCAAAAGAAAATCAAGATATACAAAGTCTGGAGTAGTAACAGGAAAAGAAGCCGCTTTCAAAAAAGCAATAGTTACTTTGAAAGAAGGCGAAACGATTGATTTCTTTAGTAATATATAATAGATACAATGGGAATTCGTAAATTAAACCCCACAACACCGGGGCAAAGACACAAAATTATCGGGACATTTAGTGAAATCACTGCTAGTGTTCCGGAAAAATCTCTTGTTTACGGTAAACGTAAGTCCGGAGGACGTAATGCTGAAGGACACATGACTATGCGATATATTGGCGGTGGACACAAACGCAAATATCGTATTATAGACTTCAAGAGAAAGAAAGATGGTATTCCTGCAACAGTTAAAACAATTGAGTATGATCCTAATCGTTCTGCTCGTATTGCTTTATTGTTTTATGCCGATGGAGAAAAAGCGTATATTATTGCTCCAAACGGTTTGGAAGTAAACCAAACAGTGATGTCAGGAAAAGATGCTGCTCCGGAAATAGGTAATGCTCTTCCTTTAGCGAACATTCCTTTAGGTACTGTAATTCATAATATAGAATTACGTCCAGGACAAGGGGCTAAAATGGTTCGCTCTGCTGGAGCTTTTGCTCAGATCGTTTCACGTGAAGGTGATTATGCAATTATCAAAATGCCATCAGGTGAAACTCGTAAGATATTATCAGCTTGTAAAGCTACAGTTGGTAGTGTCGGTAACTCGGATCATGCTTTGGAAAGATCAGGTAAAGCGGGTAGAACTCGTTGGTTAGGACGTCGTCCTCGCGTTCGGGGAGTTGTAATGAACCCTGTTGATCACCCTATGGGTGGTGGAGAAGGACGTGCCTCTGGAGGACACCCACGGTCTCGAAAAGGATTGTATGCTAAGGGCTTGAAAACAAGAGCTCCGAAGAAACATTCTTCTAAGTATATTATTGAGAGAAGAAAAAAATAACCTGATTAATTAAGAGTAAATTATGAGTCGTTCATTAAAAAAAGGCCCTTATATTAATATCAAATTGGAGAAAAAAATTCTCGATATGAATGAGAGCGGCAAGAAAACTGTCGTGAAAACATGGGCTAGAGCTTCAATGATTTCGCCTGACTTTGTTGGGCATACAATTGCAGTTCACAATGGAAATAAATTTATTCCTGTTTACGTTACCGAAAACATGGTAGGACATAAGTTAGGTGAATTTTCTCCTACTCGTCAGTTCCGTGGTCATGCTGGGAATAAGAAAAAATAACAGGATATTCAAGCAAATTGAAATAAAAAAATAAACAATGGGTGCTAGAAAAAGAATATCAGCAGAGCAAAGAAAAGAAGCACAAAAGACCATGTATTTCGCTAAATTGCGAAATGTACCAACATCTCCTCGTAAAATGCGTTTGGTAGCAGATATGATTAGAGGAATGGAAGCTTTTCGGGCTCTTGGTGTTTTGAAGTTTTCAAACAAAGAAGCTGCTGCAAAAGTCGAAAAACTGCTTCGTTCAGCTATTGCCAATTGGGAAGAAAAGAACGAAAGAAAAGCAGAACATGGTGAATTATATGTAACATCAATAAACGTAGATTCGGCAACAATGCTGAAGCGTTTACGCCCTGCTCCTCAAGGTAGAGGATATAGAGTTCGTAAACGTTCAAATCACGTAACATTGTTTGTAGATACAAAAAACGAAGTAGAAAATTAATTGCTAATGGGACAAAAAGTAAATCCAATAAGTAATCGTTTAGGAATCATCCGAGGATGGGATTCCAATTGGTATGGTGGCAATAATTATGGTGATACATTGTATGAAGACAGCAAGATCCGTAAATATTTGAATGCCCGTCTCGCCAAAGCAAGTGTATCTCGCATTGTTATTGAACGTACATTAAAATTGGTTACAATTACTGTATGTACTGCCCGTCCGGGTATTATTATAGGTAAAGGTGGTCAAGAAGTTGATAAATTGAAAGAAGAATTGAAGAAAATTACCGATAAGGAAATTCAAATCAATATCTTTGAAGTAAAAAGACCTGAATTAGACGCTACTATTGTCGCAAATACGATTGCGCGTCAATTGGAAGGAAAAATGGCCTATCGTCGTGCTATCAAAACTGCGATAGCTTCAACAATGAGAATGGGAGCTGAAGGTATAAAGGTGCAAATATCCGGACGTCTAAACGGTGCTGAAATGGCTCGTTCTGAGATGTACAAAGAAGGAAGAACACCGTTACATACTCTTCGTGCTGACATTGATTATGCTTTGGCTGAAGCTTTAACTAAAGTAGGTTTGTTAGGAGTGAAAGTTTGGATTTGTCGTGGTGAAGTTTACGGAAAGAGAGATCTTGCTCCTAACTTTGCTCAACAAAAAGAAACTGGACGATCTGGACATGATAGAGGCCCTCGTGGCGATAGAGGAGATAGACGCAATCGTAGAGCTCCAAGAGAGAGAAGTAATTAAAATTTAATGAATAACGAATACTAAAATGACATTTGTTATTAAAGTATCGTTATTAATTCAAAGAAAAAATGTTACAACCGAAAAAAACTAGATACAGAAGATCGCAAAAAGGTCGTATGAAAGGGAATGCCCAAAGGGGTAGTCAATTGGCCTTCGGTTCTTTTGGTATAAAGACGCTTGAAAATAAGTGGATTACAGGTCGTCAGATTGAAGCTGCTCGTATCGCTGTAACTCGCCACATGCAACGTCAAGGACAAGTTTGGGTGCGTATTTTCCCAGACAAACCAATTACTAAGAAACCTGCAGAAGTACGTATGGGTAAGGGAAAGGGTGCTCCGGAAGGATTTGTCGCTCCTGTTACTCCTGGAAGAATCATCTTTGAAATAGAAGGTGTTCCTTTTGATGTTGCAAAAGAAGCTTTGAGATTAGCTGCTCAAAAACTTCCTGTGACTACTAAGTTCGTCGTAAGACGTGATTATGATCTTAATAACCAAAATATGTAATCGTTATGAAAATTGCAGAAATTAGAGATTTAGCTACTCCTGATTTGAAAGAAAGATTGGACGCTGAAGTGAAAGCTTTCGAGCAAAAGAAAATCAATCATAGTATTTCTCCATTGGATAGTCCTGCAGAGATTACTAAATCGAGAAAAGAGATCGCGCGTATTAAAACAGAATTACGTAGTCGGGTACTTAATCAGAAATAATCAGCAACAATGGAAGCTAGAAATTTAAGAAAAGAAAGAATTGGTGTTGTTTTCAGTAACAAGATGGACAAATCTATTACAGTTGCTGTGAAATGGAAAGAAAAACACCCCATATATGGAAAATTCGTGAATAAAACGAAAAAATTCCATGCTCATGATGAGAAAAATGAATGCAATATTGGCGATACTGTAAAAATTATGGAAACTCGCCCATTGAGCAAAACAAAGAGATGGAGATTGGTTGAAATCGTAGAAAAAGCTAAATAATTATGATACAACAAGAATCAAGACTGAAAGTAGCCGATAATTCTGGAGCAAAGGAAGTTCTTTGTATTAGAGTATTAGGTGGAACAAGAAGACGTTATGCTTCTGTTGGGGATGTAATTGTGGTAGCAGTTAAAGATACGATCCCTTCTAGTGATGTTAAAAAAGGTGCAGTATCAAAAGCGATTATTGTACGTACGAAGAAAGAAATCCGTCGTCAAGATGGATCTTATATTAGATTTGACGATAATGCGTGTGTGTTATTAAATAATGCCGGAGAAATCCGTGCTAGTCGTATCTTTGGGCCAGTTGCTCGTGAACTTCGTGCAGTTAATATGAAAATCGTTTCTTTAGCACCGGAAGTACTATAATTATAATAACTATAGGAAATGAGTAAATTACATATTAAAAAAGGCGATACAGTTTATGTTAATGCCGGAGAAGATAAAGGTAAGACAGGTAGAGTCCTAAGAGTTTATATTGATAAACAAAGAGCACTTGTTGAAGGTGTTAATATGGTTTCTAAAAGTTCAAAGCCAACAGCTAAGACCCCTCAAGGAGGTATCGTTAAAAAAGAAGCTCCCATTCATATTTCTAATTTGAATGTTTTAGATCCTAAAACAGGTAAACCAACTCGTATTGGTCGTCAGTTGAATGCGAAAGGAGTATTAGTTCGTGTATCTAAAAAATCAGGAGAGGAGATCAAGTAATGAGTAATACAGCAAATCTTAAGAAAGACTATCAGGAAAGGATTGTTCCTGCTTTAATGAAGGAATTTAATTATTCTTCAATAATGCAAGTGCCTGTATTGAAAAAAATAGTCTTAAATCAAGGAATTGGTTCGGCAGTGGCAGATAAGAAAATCATTGATGTCGCAATTCAAGAATTGTCAACAATCACTGGACAAAAAGCGGTTGCAACTATTTCTAAAAAAGATATCTCTAATTTTAAGTTGAGAAAGAAAATGCCTATTGGAGTTATGGTAACATTGCGTAGAGAGCAAATGTACGAATTTCTAGAAAGATTGGTACGTGTAGCTTTACCTCGTATTCGTGACTTCAAAGGGATTGAAAGTAAATTAGATGGAAGAGGTAACTATACTCTTGGAATTCAAGAGCAAATCATTTTTCCTGAAATAAATATTGATAATATTACTAAAATTTTGGGAATGAATATTACCTTTGTAACTTCTGCGAAAACAGATGAGGAAGGTTATGCTCTTCTAAGAGAATTTGGCTTACCTTTTAAAAACGCAAAAAAAGAACAATAATATGGCTAAAGAATCAATGAAAGCCCGTGAGGTAAAGCGTGCTAAAATGGTTGTAAAGTATGCAGAGAAAAGAGCACAGTTGAAAAAAGAAGGCAACTATGACGCTTTACAAGCTTTGCCGAAAAATGCTTCTCCTGTTCGTTTGCATAATCGTTGTAAAATAACAGGCCGTCCTAAAGGATATATTCGTCAGTTTGGTATTTCTCGTATTCAATTTAGAGAAATGGCATCTAATGGATTAATTCCAGGAGTAAAAAAAGCTAGCTGGTAAATAACGATCGATGATATTCGTATTATCGTGTTAAAATCATAGAGTTTTAAATATTGTCCTCGTAGTGAGGATCAATTTAATTTTAATTAAAAAATGACAGATCCAATTGCAGATTATCTGACGAGATTAAGGAACGCTATTAAAGCTCAGCATAGAGTGGTAGAGGTTCCTGCGTCAAATTTAAAAAAGGAAATTACTAAAATCCTTTTTGACAAGGGCTACATCTTGAATTACAAGTTTGTAGAAGAGGGTCCACAAGGCACTATTAAAATAGCCTTGAAATATGACCCTGTTAATAAAGTAAACGCAATTAAATGCCTAAAGAGAGTATCTACTCCAGGTTTGCGTAAATATGTGGGATATAAAGATATGCCACGAGTTTTGAATGGTTTGGGTATAGCCGTACTCTCTACTTCTAAAGGTGTTATAACTGACAAAGAAGCTCGCGATCTTAAGATTGGCGGAGAGGTAGTATGTTATGTTTATTAATTAAGGAGGAAGAAGTATGTCTAGAATAGGAAAATTACCCATAACAATTCCAGCTGGTGTTACTGTAACAAACAATGATAATGTGATTACAGTAAAAGGGCCTAAAGGTGAATTAACTCAAAATGTTGATCCTGCCATCACTATTGAAATCAATGGTAATGAATTAACTGTGAGCAGACCGAATGATGAACGTCAGAATCGTGCTTTTCACGGTTTATATCGTTCTTTACTTAATAATATGGTTGTAGGTGTATCTGAAGGATATAAAAAGGAACTTGAATTGGTTGGGGTTGGATACCGCGTTTCAAATCAAGGAAATCTTTTAGATTTTGCATTAGGATATACCCACAATATATATATGCAATTGCCACCGGAGATTAAAGTTGAGACTAAGTCGGAGCGTAATAAAAACCCTCTTATTATCTTAGAATCGGCTGATAAACAATTACTAGGACAAATTTGTGCGAAAATCCGTTCTTTCCGCAAGGTTGAACCTTACAAAGGAAAAGGTATTCGTTTTGTTGGAGAGGTTGTTCGTCGCAAGTCTGGAAAGTCAGCAAGTAAATAATCTCTAAAAAGAATTATCATGACAATAAAGGAATTAAGAAGAATCAAAATAAAACAACGGGTACGTAAGCATATCTCTGGAACTGCTCAACGTCCTCGTTTGACTGTGTTTAGAAGTAATAAGCAGATTTATGCACAAGTTATTGATGATTTGACAGGAAAAACTCTTGCCGCAGTATCGTCTTTAGCAATCAAAGAAACTGCTCCTAAAAAAGAAATAGCTTCTAAAGTTGGAGAATTGATAGCTCAAAAGTCAAAAGAAGCAGGTATTGATACTGTTGTTTTTGATCGTAACGGCTATCTATATCATGGTAGAGTAAAGGAATTGGCAGATGCTGCCCGTAAAGGTGGACTTAAATTTTAAGAGAAATGGCAATAAATAATAAAGTTAAGTCGACTAACGACTTGGAATTAAAAGACAGATTGGTTGCCATCAACCGAGTAACGAAAGTTACCAAAGGGGGGCGTACCTTCAGCTTTGCGGCTATCGTGGTTGTTGGAAATGAAGATGGAATCATTGGCTGGGGACTTGGAAAAGCCGGTGAAGTTACAGCAGCTATTGCAAAGGGAGTTGAAGCAGCAAAGAAAAATTTGATAAAAGTTCCTGTATATAAAGGAACTATTCCTCACGAACAAGTTGCTAAATTTGGAGGAGCTCAAGTTTTCTTAAAACCTGCAACTACAGGTACCGGAGTAAAAGCTGGTGGTGCTATGCGTGCTGTTTTAGAAAGTGTTGGAATTACTGATGTTTTGGCTAAGTCAAAAGGCTCGTCTAACCCTCATAACTTAGTAAAAGCAACAATCGTTGCTTTAGGAGAATTGAGAGATCCAGCTATGGTGGCTCAAAACAGAGGAGTGTCTGTAGAAAAAGTTTTTAAAGGATAAAAAGGAGGAACTATAATATGGCAACTATTAAAATTAAACAAGTTAAGAGCCGCATCGGGTCTCCAATTGATCAAAAAAGAACTTTAGATGCTTTAGGCTTGAGAAAATTAAATAAAGTTGTAGAGTTACAAGATACTCCAGCTGTTAGAGGTATGGTCGCTAAAGTAAAACACTTGGTAACCGTAGTAGAATAATTCATTTTGTAAATAAAAAAAACATAAAAATATGAATTTGTCAAATTTAAAGCCTGCTGAAGGTTCCGTAAAAACTCGCAAAAGAATAGGACGTGGTTCTGGTTCTGGATTGGGAGGAACTTCAACAAGAGGTCATAAAGGTCAGAAATCAAGATCCGGCTATTCTAAAAAAATCGGTTTTGAAGGAGGTCAGATGCCTATTCAAAGACGTTTGCCTAAGTTTGGATTCAAGAATATTAATCGAGTTGAATATAAAGCGATAAATCTTGATACGATCCAACAATTAGCCGATGCTCAACAAATGACCAAAATAGGAGTTCAAGAGTTAATTGATGCTGGATTTGTTTCTGCAAAGCATTTAGTTAAAGTTCTTGCAAAAGGTAATGTTACTTCGGCTTTGGAAGTCTCAGCGCATGCATTCTCTAAAACAGCAGAGGAAGCTATAACAAAAGCAGGAGGAACTGTAGTAAAACTATAATGAATAATGAGAGCTATACAAACAATTAAAAATATATGGAAGATTGAGGATCTGAAAAACAGAATCCTTGTTACTCTTCTTTTGATTACGGTATATAGATTTCTATCAGTCATAATTTTGCCTGGAATAAATCCTGAGGCTCTAACCCATTTGCAGGCTCAAACTGCAGGTGGTTTGATGTCCTTGTTGGATATGTTTTCGGGAGGTGCATTTTCTAATGCTTCTATTGTGGCTTTAGGGATCATGCCTTATATCTCGGCGTCTATCGTAATTCAGTTGTTGTCTATTGCTATTCCTTATTTTCAGAAATTACAAAGAGAAGGTGAGAGTGGAAGAAGAAAAATAAATCAGTATACTCGTTATTTGACAGTAGCTATTTTGATCTTCCAAGCTCCGGCTTACTTAGTAAACCTAAATGTACAAATGGCACAAGCTGGTGCTGAAATGACGGGTGGATTGTGGTTCACAATTTCCTCTACCATTATTTTATCTGCTGGCTCTATGTTTGTATTATGGCTGGGAGAAAGAATAACAGATAAAGGTATTGGCAATGGTATCTCATTTATCATTATGGTCGGTATTTTGGCTCGCTTCCCGGAATCTTTCGTTCAAGAATTTGTATCTAAGATAAGTGAAGCTTCTGGAGGTTTGATCATGCTTTTATTGGAAATCATCTTCCTTCTTCTAGTTATTGCGGGTGCAATTCTTTTAGTTCAAGGAACAAGACGAATCCCGGTTCAATATGCAAAACAAATGGTTGGAAACCGTCAGTATGGTGGAGCTCGTCAATACATTCCGTTGAAAGTAAATGCTGCAAACGTAATGCCTATCATATTTGCTCAAGCAATTATGTTCATTCCTATTTCTTTGATTGGTTTTGATATGAATCCAGAAGGTGGTGGTGGTTTTTGGTTCAAACTCCTTTCTCCTCTTGCCGACTCGAATGGATTCTGGTATAACTTTGTATTCGCTGTTCTAATTATTGCGTTTACTTATTTTTATACTGCAATTACAATCAATCCAAAGCAAATGGCTGAAGACTTGAAACGTAATAATGGATTTATACCGGGAGTTAAGCCAGGAAAGAAAACGGCTGATTACATAGATGATGTAATGTCTCGGATTACGTTACCTGGATCTTTCTTCCTTGCAATTGTAGCTATATTACCTGCTTTTGCTAGTTTATTAGGAATATCTCAAGGTTTTGCTCAGTTTTTTGGAGGAACATCATTATTAATTCTCGTAGGTGTCGTATTAGATACTTTACAACAAGTGGAAAGTCATTTGTTGATGCGTCATTATGATGGTCTTTTGAAATCAGGAAGAATAAAAGGAAGACAAGGCACAGCTTACAGATAAAATGATTTATCTCAAAACAGACGAAGAAATAGAATTGATGCGAGCAGCGAACCTGTTGGTAGGTGCAACTTTGGCTGAAGTTGCGAAACATATTACACCGGGCGTTGCTACGCTTCAATTAGATAAAATAGCAGAGGAGTTTATTCGCGATCACGGGGCTATCCCTCTTTTCAAAGGATATAACGGCTTTCCTTCATCTCTCTGTATTTCTGTTAATGAACAAGTGGTTCATGGTATTCCAGGAGATTATCGTCTTCAAAATGGAGACATCGTTTCTGTTGATTGCGGAACAAAAATAAATGGTTTTTGTGGAGATTCTGCTTATACTTTTCAAGTTGGAGAAGTTGATCCTAAAACAAAGCAATTGTTGGAAACGACAAAAGAGTCTTTATATCATGGAATAGCGATGGCTGTTGATGGAAAGAGAATAGGAGATATTGGAAACGCTATTCAGACTTATTGTCAAGAAAGAGGATATAGCGTAGTGAGAGAATTGGTTGGTCATGGAATAGGGCGAGAAATGCATGAGGCTCCAGAAGTACCTAATTATGGTAAAAAAGGAGCTGGACCATTATTAAAAGATGGTATGTGTATTGCTATTGAACCTATGATTAACATGGGTACTAAAAATGTAGTAATGGAAAAAGATGCTTGGACTATTAGAACAGCTGATCGGAAACCATCTGCTCATTTTGAACATACTGTTGCCATCCGTAAAGGAAAGGCCGATATTTTATCATCGTTTGAATTGATTGAAAAAGTTTTAAATAATTAGTAAGTTAAATTTATGGCTAAACAGTCAGCAATAGAACAAGATGGAACCATTATCGAAGCATTGTCTAATGCAATGTTTCGGGTCGAGTTGGAGAATGGACATGAAATAACTGCTCATATTTCCGGTAAAATGAGAATGCATTATATCCGTATTTTGCCAGGAGATAAGGTTAAGGTAGAAATGTCTCCTTATGATTTGACTAAAGGGCGCATATCTTTCAGATACAAATAAATAAATAATAAAAATATGAAAGTAAGAGCTTCATTGAAAAAACGTACTGCAGATTGCAAAATCGTTCGCAGAAAAGGTCGTTTGTATGTGATCAATAAAAAGAATCCTAAATTTAAACAACGTCAAGGATAATTTTATTATCTTTGCGAAATTTTTAATCGAATGGCTATAAGAATAGTAGGGGTAGATTTACCTCAAAATAAAAGAGGCGAGATAGCGTTGACTTATATTTATGGAATTGGTCGCAGCGCTGCCAATAAAATCCTGTTAGAAGCAGGTATTGATCGAGATATTAAAGTGAAAGATTGGACAGATGACCAAGCTGCTAAAGTACGTGAGGTTATTGGTACTACTTTCAAAGTAGAAGGGGATCTTCGTTCTGAGGTTCAGTTGAATATCAAACGTTTGATGGATATAGGATGCTACCGCGGCGTGCGTCACCGTATCGGACTCCCCGTAAGAGGTCAAAGTACAAAAAACAATGCGCGTACCCGTAAAGGTCGCAAGAAAACAGTTGCTAACAAGAAAAAAGCTACTAAGTAATAAAAATTAGATTATGGCAAAAAAACAAGTCGCAGCAAAGAAAAGAGTCGTGAAAGTGGACGCAAATGGCCAATTACACGTTCACTCTTCATTTAATAACATTATTATATCTCTTGCAAACAGCGAAGGACAAGTAATATCTTGGTCTTCTGCTGGTAAGATGGGCTTTAGAAGTTCTAAAAAGAACACTCCTTATGCAGCACAAATGGCTGCTCAAGATTGTGCTAAAGTTGCTTATGATCTTGGATTGAGAAAAGTAAAAGCTTATGTAAAAGGACCAGGTAACGGTCGCGAATCAGCTATCCGTACAGTACATGGAGCTGGTATTGAAGTAACAGAAATTATTGATGTTACTCCATTGCCACACAATGGTTGTCGTCCTCCAAAGAGAAGAAGAGTATAATAATTAAATTAAAAGTAAAATGGCTAGATATACAGGACCTAAAACAAGAATCGCCCGTAAGTTTGGCGAAGCCATATTTGGACCGGATAAAGTTCTTTCTAAAAAGAATTATCCTCCGGGACAACATGGTAACGGAAGAAAGAAAAAAACTTCTGAGTACGGTATTCAGTTACGTGAAAAACAAAAAGCAAAATATACATACGGTGTATTAGAAAAACAATTCCGTAATTTGTTTGAAAAAGCACAACGTTCAAAAGGTATTACAGGGGAAGTACTACTTCAATTGTTAGAATGCCGTTTGGATAATATTGTTTATCGTATGGGATTAGCTAAAACACGTGCAGGTGCTCGTCAATTAGTGAATCACTGTCACATCGTTGTAGACGGAAAAGTTGTAAACATTCCATCTTACAGTGTTAAACCAGGACAGATTATTTCTGTTCGTGAGAAAGATAAATCAATGGAAGTAATCTTGGATAGCGTATCAGGATTTAATCACAGTAAATATTCTTGGATTGAATATGATAACGCTTCTATGAGTGCAAAATTTTTGCATATTCCGACAAGAGAAGATATTCCGGAAAATATCAAAGAACAATTAATCGTAGAATTATATTCTAAATAATAAAGTTACTATGGCGATATTAGCATTTCAAAAACCCGATAAAGTAATTATGTTGGAAGCGGACAACAAGTTCGGTAAATTCGAATTCCGTCCGTTAGAGCCCGGGTATGGAATTACTATTGGTAATTCTCTTCGCCGTATTCTTTTATCTTCACTAGAAGGATTTGCTATTACATCTGTCAAGATTGATGGCGTGGATCATGAGTTTTCTTCTGTTCCCGGTGTTATGGAAGATGTAACCAATATTATCCTTAATCTGAAGCAAGTAAGATTTAAACAAATAGTGAAAGATATTGAAACAGAGAAAGTAACTATTAACGTTTCGGGAACTACTGAATTTAAGGCAGAAGCAATTGAAAAGCAAACTGCCGGATTTGAAGTTCTTAACCCGGAATTTGTAATTTGTAACTTGGATAAATCTGCGAATCTACGTATTGAATTAACAATCGGAAAGGGTAGAGGATATGTTCCGGCTGAAGAAAATCGAACAGAAAATGATGATATCAATCAAATTGCTATTGATTCAATATTTACTCCGATTAGGAACGTAAAATATCAAGTAGAACCATTTCGTGTAGAACAAAAAACTGACTATGAAAAGTTGGTTTTCGAAATTACTACAGATGGATCTATTCACCCGAAAGAAGCTTTGAAAGAAGCAGCTCGCATCCTTATTTATCATTTTATGTTATTTTCTGATGAAAAAATCAACTTTGAACCGGTTGATAATCATATGGAAGAAGAATTTGATGAAGAGTTATTGCATATGAGACAACTTCTAAAGACTAGATTATCGGAAATGAATCTTTCGGTACGTGCTTTGAATTGTTTGAAGGCTGCAGACGTAGAAACTTTAGGTGAGTTAGTGAAATATCATAAAAATGATTTATTGAAATTCCGAAACTTCGGTAAAAAATCATTGACCGAATTAGACGATTTGCTTGAGCATCTCAATTTAACTTTCGGAATGGATATTTCTAAGTATAAATTAGATAAAGAATAATTAACGATGAGACATAATAAAAAAGTAAATCATTTAGGTCGTACATATTCTCATAGAGCTGCCATGCTTTCAAATATGGCTACTTCTTTGATTATGCACAAACGAATTTTTACGACTGTAGCTAAAGCTAAGGAGCTTCGTGTTTATGTGGAGCCGATCATTAATAAGTCAAAAACAGATACAACTCATTCAAGACGTTTGGTATTCCAACAATTGCATAACAAATATGCAGTTACGGAGTTATTCCAAGAGATTTCTCAAAAAATAGCAGATCGTCCGGGAGGTTATACTCGTATCATCAAAACAGGAAACCGTTTAGGTGATAATGCATCTATGTGTTTTATCGAGTTGGTTGACTATAATGAGTTAATGTTGAAAGAAAAAACTTCTAAAAAATCAACAAAAACTCGTCGTTCTCGTCGCTCGGGTGCTACAGAGAAAGCTGCTGCGGTTGAAACTCCAGCTGCAAAAGTTGAAGAAGTTGTAGCTCCTGTAGTTGAAGAAACTCCAGCTGAGGAAAAAACAGAAGAATAATCTGATAGAATAATATCTCGTCAGAGTGATGATGAGATTTATTTTACAAATAAAAAACCGATGGATTTATATTCATCGGTTTTTTGTATGCCAATTTTTTAGAAAATATCTAACTTTGGAAATGACTCAACCGGTTAATTAGATAACTTCATCAGCCATTTTTTTGTATTGCCGCCAAGATAGTATAGCTTTCCCCAAGTTTTAGTATAACTTGCTTCAAGTTTTAGTATAACTTGATCGAAGTTCTACAATAACTTATCACAAGTTATAGTATTTTTTTAGGTGAGTTGTATTGATTTGTGTTTGACTGGTTGTCGTTTACTGTTCTTTTACCCATTCAAAAATAGGATCAATACCTTTTTTTAGATCAGAAAAACTCATTTCTATTGTAATGTCGGGAGTGATGGTGTTCACATCTGTTTCTGTTACTTTGAAATATTTGGTGGAATAGTTGATAGATATTTTAGAAGAAGGTAGTTGGAGTTTTTTTATTTCTCCAAAATGATTGGGTTTGCCGGAGGTTTCTTCCCCTATAAATATAGCATTAGTTAATCGTTTGAAATCCATAGTGTTCAATATGGCTGAAGAAAAAGTAGATCTGCCAATAACAACATAGGTCTTAATCGTGGGATTCGATTCTAAAAATTCGGCCAACTTTTCTATGAATCTTGTACCTTGCGCAGAATTTCCCCCGCCATTAAATCTCATGTCGAATATTATTTTAGTAACAGGTTCAGAGGCTAAAGTATTCAATATTTTCTCTTCAAATTCTTTGAATGATGGTAGGGTTTCGGCCAGTTCTTTATTTCCATACTCCAACGCAATTTCTTTACTAAAGCATTTATTATATAGTATATGATAAATTTTTTCCTCATTGTAATAATGATCCGTAAAAATTTGTTTTTCATTTTTTAGGCAAAAAGCAATAGAATCGGGCTTGAAAAAAACTAGATCCTCCCGTTTTGCCAGCGATGATTTTAATGTATATTCCTGGTTTTGCATTGTTTCTGTCTTTAAACCAAGTACTACTTGCTCTGTATTTGCAAAGCCAAAATATTCTAAGATTTGCAAAGAAGGAAATGTTTGAGGGACAAGTGTTTTTATCATAGCTTGATTGTCGACAGCAAATAGTGTGCTCAAACTATCTATTACCGTAGCTATCGGAATGTTATTGATTGATAGCAATTGGCAACCCAATATTTTTTCATTTTCTTTTGTTGTTCGCAAAATATAAAGCCCATCGCTTGCCCAAAATAAATGAATTGGAAGTATTTGATTGGGATTTAGTAGCTGACTAAAATTCAGCATTGTGTGAGAATCGCCAAATTTTGCAATTAATTGTTGAGTTTTCAAGGCAACCTGAAAATCACTCACGCCTATATTCTCTTCTTTAATTGCATCTATACCTGATAGGAAATCATTTTTGCTTTTTAGAGTGAAAAAATTGTAGTGTTTTTGGGGTAATTCATTCGCTAAATAATCCAAATCAGCATCCCAATCGATGTTTTTAGTTTGTGAATGTACCGTCAAGGACAATAAAATTCCGATAATTAATAAATTTAGTTTTATCATTTTCTCGTTTTTTTGAATCGATCAACTCTATTAAATAACTTCTGATAGGTAAATTTACATCCGTTTTTCTACCCAGTCGCAAAGGTATTGCTTTTTTCGAAACGAATATTATGTTTTTTATTAAACTTTAAAAGTTAAATTCATCCTATATTTAAGCACCAAATAAGATAGTAAATCATTTATTTTTTGTAATTTTGCGTTCGATTTATTAGTCTTGTTTGACTAACACAATTGCATCGAATTAATAATAAACATAGAATTAGTAATTATCTCATGGAAATCATTAAAATTACAGGTAGAGAGATTTTGGATTCAAGAGGAAATCCAACAGTTGAAGTAGATGTATTATTAGCATCAGGAATTAAAGGAAGAGCAGCAGTTCCTTCCGGAGCTTCTACTGGCGAAAACGAAGCTTTAGAATTGCGCGATGGCGATAAAGGTCGTTATTTAGGAAAAGGAGTTCAACAAGCAGTTAAAAATATCAATGAAAAAATAGCTCCGGCTTTGATCGGCAAAAGCGTATTAGAGCAACGTGCTATCGATAAATTGATGTTGAATTTAGATGGAACAAAAACTAAATCAAATTTAGGAGCAAATGCTATATTAGGAGTTTCATTAGCTTGTGCTCAAGCAGCAGCTAATTATTTGGATATTCCATTGTATCGTTATATCGGAGGTACTAATACATACACATTGCCGGTTCCTATGATGAATATTATCAATGGAGGATCTCACTCTGATGCTCCTATTGCTTTCCAAGAATTTATGATTCGTCCGGTTGGTGCACCATCTTTCAAAGAAGGTTTACGTTGCGGAGCCGAAGTTTTCCATGCATTAAAGAAAGTATTGCACGATCGTGGTTTAAGTACTGCAGTTGGTGACGAAGGTGGTTTCGCTCCGGCATTAAATGGAACAGAAGATGCTTTGGAATCAATTATAAAAGCTATCGAATTGGCAGGTTATACTCCAGGAAAAGATGTTACTATTGCTCTTGACTGTGCTTCTTCTGAGTTCTATAACAAAAAAGATACTTATGATTATAGCAAATTCGAAGGACCTAACGGCGCAAAACGTTCTTCTAAAGAACAAGCTGAATATCTTGCCGAATTAGTAAGTAAATATCCGATCGATTCTATTGAAGATGGAATGGACGAAAACGATTGGGAAGGCTGGAAATTACTTACTGATAAAATTGGTGACAAATGTCAATTGGTAGGTGATGACTTATTTGTAACAAATGTTGATTTCTTGAAAAAAGGAATCGAATTAGGTTGTGCAAACTCAATTTTGATCAAAGTTAATCAAATTGGTTCTTTGTCAGAAACTTTAGATGCTATTGAAATGGCTCACCGTGCAGGTTATACATCTGTAACTTCTCACCGTTCGGGAGAGACAGAAGATGCAACAATTGCTGATATTGCAGTAGCAACTAATTCGGGACAAATCAAAACAGGTTCTTTAAGCCGTTCGGATCGTATGGCTAAATACAACCAATTACTTCGAATTGAAGAAGAATTAGGCGATTTGGCTGTTTACGGATACAAAGCTATCAAGAGAAAGTAACAATAGAATAAAAAATATTAAAAAGCATCCTTCTTGATAAAAGAGGGATGCTTTTTTAGTAATATATAAAATATAGTTTTATCTTTGCATCCGTTAGAAACAAATGTAACCCATGAAAACATATCAAATTTTATTTGTGCTGCTATCCCTTGCCCTTTTTTCTTGTAACGACGGAGAGGGTCCAGGAGGTTCTTCTTCTTTAGAAGGTTATGTATATGAAGTTCGTCATCCGAGTGGAAATTCTCTTTTTCCAGCAGATACTTTTCCTGCAGTAAAGCATGATGTATATATTGTTTACGGAGATGACGACTATTTCGGAGATGATATTGAAACGAATGACAATGGATTTTACAAATTCGATTATCTACGGAAAGGAAATTATACCGTTTATGCTTACACTACTTATGATGACGGAACAAGAGAAAGCGTTTCTCAAAAAGTTAAAGTAAGCGGAAATACAAACAAAGCAGATACAATCTTTATCCATACGGGGAAAGCAAACGGAACATCTATGATTAGAGGTTCGGTAGCAGTTAATTACTACGATAACGACCGCTTAGTTACTATTAGCGGACAAAACTTATTCCCGGCTATTGGGCAGCGCGTTTATCTAAAACACAAAGATCAGGATATTGTTACGGATGATGTTCGTACAGATAATCATGGCGTTTTTGTTTTCGAAAGACTTCGTCCCGGAGTATATGAAATATATACCGAAACAGAAAAACAGGGTGATAATTATAAGAATATACTCTTCCCCTCAGAATCTCAATTTATAGAAGTTGTAGAAGATCAAAAGATATATGATTTGGGCGAAGTTTTTTACATCTCTATAAATATATAAGATTGTGAAGTTAATAAAAGACAAATTGTTTGTCCTGGTTTTTATGATACTGGGAGGAATGTTAGCATTTGCCGAAACTCTTCCTCCGGAATATCAAGCTCCTCCTCGTACGGAACAAGAACGGCGAGATGAAAAGAAGAATTTAGTTGTAAAAGAAGTCAATACCGATGCCAAAGGAAAAAGGCAATGGATGGATCATTTGACTGTTTGGAACGAGTATGGATATAAGATAGAAGAAATCGAATATGCCGTATACGGACAAAAGGAGCGAGTAACTTTCGAATACGATGAAAATTGGAAATGTATTCGTGAAGATGTTTATAACGACAAGAATAAACGTTACCGTATCCGTAAATTCGAATACAATGAAGACGGAAGAAAGAAAATTCAATATAATTATAATCCCGACGGGAAATTGTTTTCTACAAAAATATTTGAATATTCTTACTCTTCGGACTCGCCTTCAGCCCAGTTGAAAAATCCTCCTCGCAACGATCAAGAAAGACGCGAGATTCGGAAGAATTTAGTGATCAAAGAAATCAATACGGATGCTAAAGGAAAAAGACAATGGATGGATCATTTAACTGTTTGGAACGAACAAGGTTATAAGATCGAAGACATTGAATACGCCGTTTACGGACAAAAAGAAAGAACTACTTACGAATACGACGAGAATTGGGTATGTGTTCGCGAGAATGTTTATAATGATAAAAACAAACTTTACCGTATCCGCAAATTCGATTATAATACCGAAGGGAAAAAGAAAGTTCAATATAACTATAATCCCGACGGAAAATTATATTCGACTAAGGTATACGATTATTCGTTCAAAGATTAATTCTTTAATTTGACACTTTAATAGTTCAATGGAAAGCACAATACGCCCGATAATAGATACAATGAAGCCAATCACTTTGCAGGAGATGAAATGTATTCGTCTAATGGATCGTATTGACTCTAAATTTGTAGCTCCTGTCTCTATATTGCCGGAACTATTAAAAGAAATGTCTCCTTTTTTTAAAGTTCAGATAAACGATATAGGCAACAGAATTGCTCCTTATTCGACTCAATATTTTGATACGCCGGATTTAGGAATGTTTGTAATGCACCAAAATGGCAAACTAAATCGTCAGAAAATAAGGATCCGAACTTATATTGATGTAAGTCAGTCGCATCTGGAGGTTAAAAATAAGAATAATAAAGGGCGAACAAAAAAAGTGAGAGTCTCGATTGATGATTCTCATGTGAAATCGGTTCAAGATCTAAAAGAAAAAAAATCTTTTCTTGACGAACATTCCTTATTTAATTCTAATACTTTGGTGCCCTCTTTAGCAAACGAATTTAAACGAATTACTTTGGTTAATAATCGTGCTACTGAGCGGATAACAATCGACCTTGATCTTTCTTTTCATAACTATCTAACCAACGAAACTCGTTCGTTGGGCGATTTAGTCATAATAGAATTGAAACAAGATGGAATGCAACATTCTGATTTCTTGGATATATTAATGAATTTCAGAATAAAGAAAATGTCATTCAGTAAATATTGTATGGGTACCGTAGTAACGAATCCGCAAATTAAATACAATCGATTTAAGAGGCGCTGGGCGCTGATTAATAAGCAGATACTATTATTAACTAACAATAAATAACTAAACAATGATTCAGTCAACTATTGATACAGCTATTGCGCAAGAGTTTGCACAAAACCTGGCAGAAAAAGGACCTTCTTTCATGGGAGTTACCGTATTTGATCCTAATATGCTATTAATGCTTTTAATCCGATTCGCAGCTAATTTTTTAGTTTGTTGGATTATTATCCATATTTTCTATTACAAGAAAAGTAAACGTAAAGATTACTACTTTACTTTTGTTCTATTTAGCGTAACCATTTTCTTATTGTTGTTTATTCTTCAAAACTTATCGATGGAATTTGGATTCGCTCTTGGGTTATTCTGTATTTTCGGAATGATTCGTTATCGAACGGAGACTGTCCAGATTAGAGAAATGACTTATTTGTTTGTGATTATTGGTATCTCGGCGGTTAACGGATTGTCTATGGATGTTGATTATATTACACTCTTGGCTGCAAATCTTTTATTTGTTGCTATTATATGGGTATTAGAAAGCAATCAATTCCTTAAATCTGCATCGACTAAAATTGTTCTTTATGAAAAAATAGCCTTGATTAAACCGGAACGCTACGATGATTTGTTAGCAGACTTGAAAGATCGAACCGGTTTGGATATTCAAAAAGTAGAAGTTGGTCATATTGATTTTCTTAGAGACGTTGCTTTCTTGAAAGTATATTATAGAGCTACTTCAGATCAAATCAATACAATTGATCATATAACAAAATTCTCGTAATGAATTGATACGATTTTTTTTATGAAAGGAATTAAAATATTATGCTTACTGCTTCTTTTTCCTGCCTTTTCTTATGCGCAGGAAAGAGAAACAGACGTTGGTGCGATACTTTCTTTAGAAGGCGAAAAAAGCGTATATAGGGATTTAAGCCTTTCATTTGAAGAAGAGGTTCGTTTTATTACAAGTTCGAATATTTTTGATAGAAGTGTTACTTCTCTTGGCTTGGATTATCCTTTTTGGGAAAAAAAGATTAAAATAGGCTTGTATTATGCTTTGATTTATAACTATAATAACGATAATCTATATGAGTTTAGGCATCGTTATTATTTTAATTTGTCGTATAAAGAAACTATTGATCAATTTACTCTTTCTTGGAGAGGACGCGTACAAGGTACAACTCGTGACGAAAATAGAGGTCGATACAAAATTAATCCTAAATACATAATGAAAAATAAGTTCGAAGTTGAATACTCTATTTGGGGAAGACCTTGGAAACCTTATTTCTCTTGTGATTTTTCTACGGAATTAAACGACCCTATGGGAAATGATCTTACTCGAGTTCGTTTTCAAGGCGGAACCAGTTGGCGCTTAAATAGAACCGACTATCTTGACTTTTACATGCGTTGGGACGAATACTTGGTAGACGATGATCCTCGCGTGATCTCCTTTGGTGTAGGTTTTAGACGGAAATTCTAATTCTTTTTATTGCGAGGATGATGTTCTTGTATCTCCGAACGCAAAAATTGTCTGTCTAAGTGCGTATATATTTCAGTTGTTGTTATTTTTTCATGACCAAGCATTTGTTGTATTGCACGAAGGTTGGCTCCTCCTTCTAATAAGTGCGTGGCAAAAGAATGTCGGAATGTATGTGGACTGATGTTTTTTGATATTCCTGCAATTTCTGCTTGTTCCTTAATCATGTGAAAAATCATTATTCGAGATAAAGCACTTCCTCTTCGACTGAGAAATAAAACATCTTCGAATTCTTTTTTTACAGGAATCAAATTTCTGTCAAGAAGATATAGATTAATCTCCTTGATGGCTGTGGATGAAATTGGAACTAAGCGTTGTTTTCCTCCTTTGCCGTCAACTTTAATAAATCCTTCGTCTAAATATAAATCCGAAAATTTCAAACCAATAAGCTCTGATACTCGCAAACCACAACTATATAGAGTTTCGAGTATAGCTTTGTTCCGTTGTCCTTGTGGATGTGAAAGATCAATACTTCCTATAATTCGATCGATCTCGTCTAATGATAAAAATTCGGGAAGTTTTAATCCTATTTTAGGTGATTCAAGTAACTCGGTTGGATCTTTAGTTATGTATTTTTCTAATTCTAAGTAATGAAAAAAAGACCGGATTCCGGATAAAATACGAGATTGAGAACGAGGACTTATACTTAGATCATGCAAAGAAATAAGAAAGTTTTGTAGATCTTGCAATTCGGCATCGACGGGGTTAATGTTGTTACTTTCCAAATAATCGGTCAATTTTTTTGCATCTTCTATATATGCTTTTACCGAATTATCAGAAAGCGACTTTTCGAGACGTAAATATGTCCGGAATCCGGATAATAAATGAGGAGTGTCGGATTGCATTTGGATTATTATTATTACTTTTGTGTCAAGATAGTAAGACGAAACGCAATCGAATGTGTATGAAATTGCGAAATATTACTATTCCATACAAAGATACATAATTATTCCGATATGAAGATTCAAATTATTAATGGCCCAAATCTGAATTTGTTAGGATCGAGAGAGCCGGATGTCTATGGATATGCCTCATTTGATGACTACTTAGATATACTTAAAAAACAATATCCGGAACTAATAATCAGTTACTATCAGTCGAATGTAGAAGGAGAGATTATTAATTGTCTGCACGAAACAAATGCTGGTTTCGATGGCGTATTGTTAAATGCCGGAGGATATACTCATACTTCGGTTGCTATTCATGACGCAATTAAAGCGATCTTAACTCCTGTGATCGAAATTCATATATCTAATGTTCATGCTCGGGAAGAATTTAGGCATACTTCTTTGATAACTTCCGCATGTAAAGGCGTAATTGCCGGATTCGGATTAGATTCTTATCGTTTGGGTATCGAAGCTTTTTTGAAATGATAAATCTCGAAGAATATATCTTGTCGCACATTGATGACGAACCACAACAATTGGCAAATCTCGACCGAGAAGCTCACGTAAATCTTCTTAGACCTCGAATGCTTTCGGGGCATTTACAGGGACGTATATTAAAGATGTTTGTTAGAATGTGTCAACCAAAACGCATTTTAGAAATAGGAACTTACACAGGATATGCTACTCTTTGCTTGGCAGAAGCTCTTCCTGAGGGAGGAAAAGTACATACTATTGAAATAAATGACGAATTAGAAGACTTTATTCAAAAGCAAATCAACACTTCCTTGTTAAACGAAAGGATAAAACTTCATATTGGAGATGCAATGGAGATTATTCCTCGTCTTGAAGAAGAATTTGATATGGTTTTTATAGATGCAGATAAGCGTTTGTATTGCGAGTATTACGATCTGATATTTGATAAAACAAAGAAGGGAGGAATTATTATTGCCGATAATACACTTTGGGATGGAAAGGTAATTGAAGAAGTTCATCCGAATGATAAACAAACAATTGGCATCTTAAGGTTTAACGAAATGATAAAGCAAGACTCCCGAATCGAAAAAGTTATTGTACCTTTGCGCGATGGTTTGACTATCATATATAAAAAATAAAATATGGAAGGAAAAAGATTACAAAAGATAGAACGACAAATACAAAAAGACTTGGGTGAAATATTCTTACTCGAAACAAAAAAGATGCAAGGTGTAATGGTTTCGGTAACAAGAGTGAGAGTAAGTCCGGATTTAAGTTTAGCAAAAGGATACCTTAGTATATTTCCTTCGGAAAAAGCAGAAGAGATTATAAGCAATGTCAACACAAATGTTAAATCTATTCGCTGGGAATTGGGCGAACGAGTGGGAAAACAACTTCGTCGCGTTCCGGAACTAACATTCTTTTTGGACGATTCGCTCGATTATTTGGATAATATAGATAAGCTACTCAATCAAGGGTGAACTTCTCTTTCTATATAGCTCGGCGATATTTATTCTCTAAAAAGTCGCACAATGCCATCAATATAATATCAATGATTGCTGTTTGTGGTATTGCTGTGGCTACAATGGCTACAATTTGTGTCCTTTCGGTGCTTAATGGGTTTCAAGATTTAGTAACTGATATGTTCAGTCACTTTGATCCCGAACTAAAAATAACAACAACTCAAGGCAAAGTCTTTGATCCTACGACCGATGATTTTCGAGAACTCTACGAAATGGAAGATGTTATTTCCATAGTAGAGGTTTTGGAAGATAATGTTTGGATATTAAATAGCGACAGACAAGCTCCTGCAGTGATGAAAGGAGTTGAAGACAATTTCAGCCAAATAGTTCCGATAGAGAGTATTATATATGCAGGTGATTATATTCTTCGCGATGAAGTAAATAATTATGCGGTTATGGGGGTTGGGTTGATGAGTAATTTGGGCATATATCCCAATCAACGTTTCCCGATCGAAATTAATGTTCCGAAAAGAAATACTCCTGTCAACTTAGTTAACCCTTCTTCTTCACTCATTTCTGAATATACTTACGTAGGAGGAGCTTTTATGGTGGGTCAGGCAATTTATGACGAGAACTATCTTCTTGTTCCAATCTCCCTTGCTCGTGAACTTTTCCAATATTCGAACGAAGTATCCGCTCTGGAAATAAAGCTGGTTGACGAAACAAATATTAAAACCGTACAAAAGAAAATCAAACAAATATTAGGAGATAACTATTCTGTCAAAAATCGTTACGAACAACAAGAGGCAGCTCTTAAAATGGTTGCGATCGAAAAGTGGGTTGCTTTTCTTATCTTGTGCTTTATTATTCTGATTGCTATCTTTAATGTTATCGGATCTCTTTCGATGTTGATCGTAGATAAACAAAAAGACATCATAACTTTACGTAATTTGGGGGCGGATAATAAAGTTATATCCCGTATCTTTTTGTTAGAAGGATGGATGATCTCCGCTTTTGGTGCCATTTTCGGAATTGTTGTTGGTGTATTGATTTGTCTCGGTCAACAATATTTCGGTTGGTTAAAGTTAGGAACAGCCGGAGCTTTTGCTATCGAGTCTTATCCTGTCCTCGTCAGCTTTAGTGATTTGGTCATAGTTCTTTTCTCTGTATTATTGATCGGACTCTTAGCTGTTCTCTATCCCGTAAGGTATCTTTCCCGTAAATGGCTTTAATGCCGATTGATAATATCTCTTTATTCGATTAATACAAATACTTGGCGCAAGTTATTTTATCTTTTTGAAGTTTTCTGTACAGAAAACTTTTATTCTCTGTACAGAAAATATTTAAATTATAAAATCTTTTTGAGACAAAGATTTATTTTGTTGCTCCGGTTCCTTGTTCGGGTTTTATTCATAATGCTTTGCCAAGCCTCCTTCGGACGTTTCTTTGTACAGGCTGGGCAAATCTTTCCCCGTTTGTCTCATTACTTCTACCACTTGATCGAAACTAACTCGGTGTCTTCCATCCGAGAAAGTGGAGAAAGTATTAGCATCTAAGGCTCGAGCTGCTGCGAATGCATTCCGTTCGATGCAAGGTATTTGAACTAATCCGCAAACAGGATCGCAGGTAAGACCCAAGTGATGTTCTAATCCCATTTCGGCAGCGTATTCGATTTGAGCCGGACTTCCTCCAAAAAGTTGGTTCGCAGCGGCAGCAGACATTGCACAAGCGACTCCAATTTCGCCTTGACATCCAACTTCAGCGCCTGAAACTGATGCATTTGTTCGTACAACATTACCAAAAAGTCCTGCTGTTGCTAACGCGCGAAGAATACGGGAGTCGGTAAAATCCCTGCTTTCTCTCAAGTGATACAACACCGCAGGCAATACACCACAAGAACCGCATGTAGGTGCTGTTACAATCTTTCCACCGCAAGCATTTTCTTCCGAAACTGCTAAGGCGTAGGCATAGACTTTCCCTCTTCCTTGAACGCTTCCTTCGTATCCTTTGGCTCGAATCAAATAATCTGACGACTTTCGGCGAATACCTAATCCTCCGGGAATAATACCTTCCGACTCTAATCCGCGTTCAATTGCCTCCTGCATAGTTTTCCATACTTCGGCCAGATACTCCCAGATGGAATTTCCCTCGCATTCTTGTACGTATTCCCAATAAGAATATCCGGATTTTTCACACCATTGTTGTATATCTCGTATGGTATGCTTGTCATATATCTTTTCGGTTTGTTGCTCATTGAACTCTTCGTTGGCTAAAGTTCCTCCTCCTATACTGTAAACATACCATGATTCCAGTTCTTCATCCGTTTTATCAAACGCTTTGAAAAACATTCCGTTCGGATGAAAAGGAAGAGTGATCTTAGGTTCCCAAAGAATAGTAGTAGGAGCCACTTGTTCTAATATTTCTAATATGGCAATGTCGGTCATGTGTCCTTTTCCCGTTGCCGCTAAACTTCCGTATAATGTGACTTGAAACCGGGCGGCCTCTTTGTTACGCTCCAAGAACATAAGCGCAGCCCTTCTCGGTCCCATAGTATGACTACTTGAAGGACCATGTCCGATACGAAATATTTGTTTTATTGACTCCATGTGATAAATGTATTTATTTAATGTTTGTATTTAATATGTCGGAAATTACTTTTGGGAAATGTTTATATTCCAAGTCGTGAACTTTGTTGGCCACATCTTCCGGCGAGTCGGAAGGCAATACGTCGCACTTAGCTTGAAAAATAACTTCTCCCTCATCATAATGTTCATTAACATAATGTACAGTAATTCCGGATTCTTTTTCTTTAGCGGCAACTACCGCTTCGTGAACGTGTAATCCGTACATTCCTTTGCCTCCATATTTGGGTAATAAGGCTGGATGTATATTAATAATACGGTTCGGATACGATTTTAATATATTTTCCGGCACTTTAAGCAAGAACCCGGCTAAGACAATAAAATCAATTTGATGTTCTTTTAGTATTTCTAAGGCGTCTCCACTCTCAAACCCGACTTTATTAATAGTATAAGAAGGGATTCCTAACTTCGCGGCTCGTTCATGTACATAGGCATCTTTTTTATTACTTAAGATAATAGGAAACTCAGTTTCACTATTATTTTCCCTGAAATATTTGATAATGTTTTCGGCATTAGAACCTGATCCCGAAGCTAATATTGCTATTCTTCCCATCTTATTATATATGTTTGTGCACAATATTTGTTGATTTGTGCAGTTTTTTACTAAATTCTTTGTTGGTTTCAATAAAAATGATTTACTTTGCACTGCAAAAATAAAACTTATATTTATATTATTAACTTAAAAGATTAAAGTTATGTCAGAAATTGCAGAAAGAGTTAAAGATATTATCGCTGATAAATTAAGCGTAGAAAAATCTGAAGTTACCAATGAAGCTAGTTTTACTAACGATTTAGGTGCAGACTCTTTAGATACAGTTGAATTGATCATGGAATTTGAAAAAGAATTCGGAATGTCTATTCCTGATGATCAAGCAGAAAAAATCACAACAGTTGGTGACGCAGTCACTTACATTGAAGCTAATCAAGCTTAAACTTAATTTTTCCTTTATATGGAATTAAAAAGAGTTGTAGTAACAGGCCTAGGTGCCATTACGCCGTTAGGAAATGATGTAGAAACTACATGGAATAACATGCTTAACGGAGTAAGTGGGGCTGGGCCTATTACTTTATTTGACGCAGAAAAATTCAAGACAAAGTTTGCTTGCGAAGTAAAGAATTTTGTACCTACCGATCATTTTGATAGAAAGGAAGCAAGAAAACTGGATAGATATTCACAGTTGGCAGTAGTTGCTGCGAAAGAAGCAATCGTTGATGCCGGTTTAGACAATGAATCAATCAATCGGGACAAAGTAGGAGTTGTATTTTCTTCAGGTATCGGAGGTATTGATACTTTCGATCAGGAAGTAGGTTCTTACTTTAAACATGAAGATTTGGGTCCTAAATTTAACCCATTCTTTATTCCTAAAATGATTAGCGATATAGCAGCCGGACATATTTCGATACTTTACGGATTCAGAGGTCCTAATTACGGAACTGTTTCAGCTTGTGCTTCATCTACAACAGGAGCTGTTAATGCTTTTGACTTAATTCGTCTAGGAAAAGCCAATGCTGTTGTTACCGGAGGCGCTGAAGCTGCTATTACAATAGCAGGAGTTGGAGGATTTAATTCAATGAATGCACTATCTACTCGTAATGATTCGCCGGAAACTGCTTCAAGACCGTTCAGCGCAAGCCGTGATGGTTTTGTAATGGGCGAAGGAGCTGCTTGTTTGATTTTTGAAGAATTAGAACATGCACGTGCTCGTGGAGCCAAAATATACGCAGAAGTAGTTGGAGGAGGAGGTTCTGGAGATGCTTATCATTTAACAGCTTCTCATCCGGAAGGCTTAGGTGCAAAATTAGTAATGCAAAATGCATTGGAAGATGCTAATATGGAACCGGATATGATTGATTATATAAATGTTCATGGTACTTCTACTCCTGTAGGTGACCCTTCGGAGGTAAAAGCTATCAAAGAAATATTTGGAGATCATGCATATAAATTAAATATTAGTTCTACTAAATCGATGACAGGTCATATGTTAGGAGCTACCGGAGCGGTAGAAGCGTTGGCTTGTGTTTTGTCTGTGAAAAATGATATTGTTCCTCCGACAATTAATCATGAAGAAGGTGATGATGATCCAGAACTTGATAGTAAATTAAATTTTACATTTAATAAAGCTCAAAAACGTTTAGTTAGAGCAGCTTTGTCTAACACGTTTGGTTTTGGAGGTCACAATGCATGTATTATTGTAAAGAAATTTGAAGACAATAAGTGATTCGTGTAATAAGCAATAGAATAAAACTCTCTCTTGGCTCAAAGAGGGAGTTTTGTTTTTCTTTAAAAAATATACTCGGCTTTTTTCCGGGAAATATTGTCCTTTATGAAGAGGCTTTGATTCATAAATCCTCCTCTCGCGAAAACGCAGATGGACGATATACTAATAATGAACGCTTGGAATTTTTGGGCGATGCAGTATTAGATACTGTTGTTGCGGATATTTTATACAAGAAATATCCCAGTAGGAGCGAAGGTTTTCTTACTAATACACGATCTAAAATTGTAAAACGTGAAACTCTTGACAAAGTAGCTACCGAACTTGGATTAAAAGACCTTATAACTTCTTCTACTCGTTTACATTCTCAGAAGAATCATATACTAGGTAATGCACTCGAAGCATTTATCGGGGCAGTTTATTTAGATAAAGGTTATGATAAAACCTATAAATTTATCAAGAAGAAGATAATAGAAAATCATATTGATATAGAGACTTTGGTTAAGCAGGAAGTTAATTTCAAATCGAAGCTTTTGGAATGGTCTCAGAAATACAAAGTTAATTTAGATTATGAACTATTAGACTCTTTCCAAGATCAAGATCACAATACGGTGTTTCAAAGTCAAGTTTTACTGAATGGAGTTATATCCGGAGTCGGAATAGGATACTCGAAGAAAGAATCGCAACAACATGCTTCCCGACTTGCGATGAAGAAGATTAAATATGAAAAAGGCTTTGAAGAACAGATACTTAGTGTTCGGGAAGAAGAGCCTGTTCATGAATCAATAGATATTGATCAATGCAATGATTAATTGAGTGTTTTTTCTCAAGAGGCTATATAATATATACTTTCCCGGTTCGTTATTATAGATATGAAAAAGGTTTGGATACTCTTGTTGTTGGTTTGTTTTTATTCTTCTTGCGAAGAGGAATATGTTTCCAATATTCCCTATGCAAAAGTTAATCTTGAATTAAATACTCTTACACAAGATTATGATTTGATTCCTATCTTATCTTATAAAACATTTACTCAAAGGAGATATGATACAGACCGTATTGGTTATGGCGGGATATTAGTTACCAATGGTATTGGTACTGGAGTGCTAAACTTATACGCTTATGATTTATCTTGTCCGGTAGAAGCGATGCGAAATATAAGAGTAGTTCCGAATGATTATGGTGAAGCTTGTTGCGAAAGATGCGGAGCCAAATTTAATATATCAAGTGGATTAGGCAATCCTATATCCGGAACCTCCTTAGGTTTGAAAACCTATTCGGTAACCTATGCCGGAAACAATACCTATCGGGTAGTTAATTAATCCATTTAATATTCTTTGCTGTTTTTGTTTTTTGTTTTACCTTTGAGGTAATAATAAAAAATCATGAAAAAAACAGAATTTATCCTTGTTGCAATATTCCTTTTTGTTGCAACTTCCTTGTTCGCGGAGAGCGAAATTAAAATCAAAGAATTAAAAGTGACTAACTTGAAGCCTCTTTTCGAGCCTATTATTATTGACAGCTTGGATGTTAATAAAAAGGCTTACGATAAAAAGAGTTTGCTTCAAACTTCTATCGACTTTTCTTTAGTAAGAGAATCGGCTTCTAGTTTGATCTCGGATCAGGAAGGTATATTTTCTTTGCCTTTTGCAGAAGAAAAACAAGACAATAATCAAGCAAATGCTCTTCAATTAATGTCGTTTACTATCGACGCCGACCGTCTTTGTAAAGCAACTTTGAACGTAACTGCAACCGATTGTTTTGAACTTTATGTTAATGGGAAAAAAGAAAAAAGTAAAGAAGAAAAACAAGACAGCTTATCCAATGCGAAAAAGATAACAATTGATTTGACATTAGAGCCAAAACGACACGAAGTTATTATCAAACGTTTGGCTCAGCAACAAAAAGAAGATGAAGCTTCGATGAAAATATCTTTAGAACCGAAGAAAGGCTTTGAAGATGTCGAGTTTATTATTTCTTCAGACAGCAAAAGACGTGTTACGATTAATGATATAATAGAAGGAAATCGTCTGCGTTCGGGTTCTTTATCTCCATCCGGTAAGTTTTATATTATTCATACAAAGGATGTTTGGCCGGGAGGAAAAGGACGTGATGAAATTCAACTAAGAGAACTTAAAACAAATCGATTGGTTTATCGCTTCTCTACTGCTATCAATCCAAGCTGGTTTCACAAAGAAGACAAATTTATTTATTCTAAATCCGGCATTACCAATCGAGACTTATTTGTTTTTGACGTAAATACGTTAGAAGAAAAACAAATAGCTAAGGATATTAAGTTCGATTATTTCACCATTTCTCCAACGAATGATTTTTTAATTCTTTCGCAACGTGAAGAAATTCCAGCAGATAAAGGCGATTTGAAAAGACTTCTTG
Source organism: Bacteroidales bacterium OttesenSCG-928-M11 (assembly GCA_030265685.1). Classification (GTDB taxonomy): domain Bacteria; phylum Bacteroidota; class Bacteroidia; order Bacteroidales; family Azobacteroidaceae; genus Azobacteroides. The sequence goes on along the minus strand of JAJDGO010000001.1, from coordinate 27,330 downwards.
ATCCAAGCGATCGTTCCGGTGCATTCAGAGGACGCTCTTCTATTTATTTATTAAGGCTTGATGATGAGAGTATAACACAACGACTTACTTTTGGAAAAACAAGTATTCGAGTAAATGATATTGCTAAAGATGGAAAAAAAGCTCTTATTTCTTCTTCTGATTTTGTTAATGACCGGCCTTTCTCTTCAACAACGTTGATGGAGCTTGATTTATCAACGCTTAATATTGATACGCTTGCTAAAAGTAATTTTATCTCGGGAGGAAAATATTCTCCGGATGGAAAAAAATTATTAATCACAGGTGGGGCAGAGGCTTTTGATGGTATAGGTCTAAAAATTAAAGAAGGACAAATATCTAATTATTTCGACAAACAGGCCTATATTTACGATCTTCAGAGCCGAGAAGTTACACCTATAACAATTGATTTTGATCCGTCGATAGATTCTTATCAATGGATGGAGTCTGATAATAGCATTTATTTCAAAGCTCAAGTCAAAGATAAGATGCAAGTATATCGTTATGATTTAAAGACTTCGACTTTTTCTTTGTTGCCTTTGCCGGAATATATTATTTCTTCTTTCCAATTGTCAAACGATGGTAAGGTAGCTTTATTCAGAGGCGAAAGTTCAACCAATGCATATCGCTTATATTCGTATGATACTAAGTCGCAAAAGTCAACATTAATTGCAGATCCTTTTGCAGATCAATTGAACCAGTTGAATATTAGCGACGTAACTCCTTGGTCTTTTGATTCTTCTACAGGAATGACTATCGAAGGATTCTATTGTCTTCCATACGATTATGATATAACTAAACAATATCCGATGATTGTTTATTATTATGGAGGAACAAATCCGACCTCCCGAGTTTTCGAATCGTCTTATCCTTTACAAGTATATGCTTCGTCCGGCTATGTTGTTTTAGTATTAAATCCTTCCGGAACTACAGGTTGGGGTCAAGAATTTTCGGCTCGTCATGTTAATGCTTGGGGAAAATATACTGCAGATGAAATAATAGAGGGAACAAAAAAATTCTGCGAAGAACATCCGTTCGTTAACTCAAAGAAGATCGGTTGTATGGGTGCATCTTATGGCGGATTTATGACTCAATATTTAATTACGCGAACCGATGTTTTTGCAGCAGCAGTATCACATGCCGGGATAAGTAATATTGCAAGTTATTGGGGCGAAGGATTTTGGGGATATTCTTATGGTTCGATAGCAAGTGCAGATAGTTATCCCTGGAACAACCAAGATCTTTATGTCGGGCAAAGTCCTCTCTTCAGTGCGGATAAAGTTAACACGCCGCTTTTACTTCTTCACGGAACCGTAGACACAAATGTTCCTATCGGAGAAAGTATTCAAATGTTTAATGCTTTACGCATTTTAGGAAAAGAAGTTGAGTTTGTTCAACTAAAAGATGAGAATCATGGAATAGCTGATCCTAAAAGACGGATGGAATGGGTTAAGTCTATTCAAGCTTGGTTTGCTCGCTGGCTAAAAGATCAACCGGAATGGTGGGATGAATTGTATCCCTCCAAATAATAATATTTATACTTATCATAAAGAGGCTGTCTGACTTTTCAGATAGCCTCTTACTTTAATAGCCTTTCTCTATTTATTGATGAAAAGGGTTGTTTTTTGCTCATTTAAAGATTTTAGTTATCCATCGTTAATTCATAGAAAAGACCAGACAAAAGTATATATATGACGCCTGTTTTATGTGCTAAATTTATTTTTTTTAGGTGTCAAATATAAAAAAGAGTATTATTTTCTAAAAAATACTTATTGTTTTTTTTAGAGTATCAGAATCTGTTGATTAAAAAGATACTAAGACTTGATATATTTTCTGTACAGAAAAGTTTAATTATCTGTACAGAAAATTAAAAAAAGATTTAATCTTTTGGCAAAAGATCAATTATAACTCTCACTAAGTCTTAAATTTATTGTTTTAGGTTGAGATATTTCTCGAATCCTGACTTTTTTTCTTTTGAGGATATTGAGAAGCTTTTTTGAGTGAGTTTATGTTTTTCTGTATAAAAAGAAAAAAAGAATGGTCGTCTCTCACGAGAAAACCATTCCAAACATTACACACTTAACAATACTTATAGAAACTATTCAGTATAGTCTATAGTACCTGTTTAATTGCAGTGCAAAGTTACTCTACATCGAATAAGATAAACTGCCATATTTAAGAAAATAGATGACGAATATAGTATAGGTTAATTAGCTAATTATGTGAAAATGAGCCATATTTATCAAAAAAAACATGACATATTTCAAAAATCAACCCGATCTCTAATTCCAAGATAAACTAAATTTCTTTTATCCCGTTAATTAAGTAAGGATTGTTCTCAGCTCAAATATATGTTATTATGTTAGTACTGTTGTTACTATTGGTCCTTTTAGCTGTTATAATCTGTTTTATTATTTACCGGATAGACAAATCGATGAAAAAACAAAACATGAATCTCGTTTCTAAATATCTTTATACCGACGAAGTAAACGAGTTGGTCAAATCACATGAAACGAACAAACAAGAACAAGAAAAAGTTCTTTCGGAAAAAGAGAAACAGAACCAGGATATATTTATCCGGGTGAAAGCACACATGGAGGAAACCAAAGCTTATTTGAATTGTGAATATAATAGGAAAAATTTGGTTCGAGATGTAAATACGAACGAAACTTACTTGGCGATGGCTATTAGATACGGTGCCGATATGACGCCGCACGAATATATTAACAACCAAAGGCTCGAGCACGCTAAAAAACTATTAGTAGACTACCCGGATTATACTATTGAACAGGTGGCGGCAGATTCCGGATTTACAACACTTAGAAACTTTTATCGCCTCTATAAAAAGAAGTACGAAATTTCTCCCGCCAAGTATAGGGCAATGAATCAATAACTTTATTGAGGTTAATGAAAAACAAAAGCGATATTTCCCCGTTAATATAGATATTATTTGAATATTGATGATATTTTATATTGATTAAGGATGAAGAACGTGCTTTTTTATAACCAATCTCTCGATGAGGTGATTGAAGAACTAAAAACTTCCTATGACGGTTTGACCAGCCAAGAGGCAACTTCTCGTATAACACAATTCGGATACAATGAATTTCCGAAAAAGAAAGGGCGAAGTTTGTTGGCGAAGTTTGGCGATCAGTTCAAGAGTTTTATGATTGTGATTCTTTTAATCGCTGCATTTATATCGGGAATAACCGGTTATTTGCAAGGAGAAGGTTTTGCCGATGCCATAATTATATTAGCAATTGTTTTATTAAACGCTATTATAGGATTAATTCAAGAGAATAAAGCAGAACAATCTTTAGAATCTTTGGTAAAGATGTCGGCTCCAAAGTGTAAAGTACTACGCGACGGGCAAGTAGTAGTAATAGAATCGAGATTATTAGTTCCGGGAGATGTAATTATTTTGGAAACCGGAGACTTGTTACCGGCTGATGCCCGGCTAATCGAAGCAGTTAATCTGAAAGTTCAAGAAGCAGCGCTTACAGGAGAATCCTTACCTTCGGAAAAAACAATCGAAACGATTCGAAAAGATGAAGTTTCTTTGGGCGATAGAAACAATATGGTCTACTCTTCCGGCATAGTTGTTTATGGAAGAGGAGCCGGAATTGTGACAGCAACAGGGATACATACCGAAGTTGGTAAAATAGCTTCGATGATTCAGTCGGTTCCAAATCAAAAAACTCCCCTTCAAAAGAAGTTAGATAAATTAGGAAAGCACTTAGGTTTAGCGGCAATTATTATTTGTTTGTTGATATTTGTTGTCGGGTTATTGTATGGGAACGATCTTCTTACTATGTTTATGATCGCAGTTAGTTTAGCTGCTGCAGCTATTCCCGAAGGTCTTCCGGCGGTATCTACTATTGTTTTGGCGATGGGAGTGCAAAAATTGGCAAAGAATCACGCTATTGTGAAAACTTTACCTTCTGTAGAAACCTTAGGAAGTGTTACAGTTATTTGTTCTGATAAGACGGGAACGCTAACTCAAAATAAGATGACGGTAGTTAAGTTGTTTGCAGACGACCAAGTAATTGCTTTATCATCAAAGGAAGAGTTAATACTTTCGGAAACTCAAAAGAAATTGATTCAAGTTTCTATTTTTGCAAACGATGCCACATTATCTATTACCGATGGAAAACCGATTGTTAATGGAGATCCTACGGAAACTTCCTTGATCGATCTTGGCTTGAAATTTAAGATCAATAAGAATGATCTGTATCATGACTTTCCTCGTGTAGACGAAATCCCTTTTGATTCGGAACGAAAGCTTATGACTTCGGTGATTGATAACGGAAACAATACCTATGAAGTTTGCACAAAGGGAGGATTAGATGAATTATTGGACTGCTGTGATAGGATATTGGATAGGGGAGATATTAAGACTCTGACAAGCCAACACAAAGAACAGATTAAACAAATCAATAATAATTTGGCAAAAGAAGCTCTTCGCGTTTTAGCAATGGCATATAAACCGGTAGACTCAAAGCCAATGGTAAACGATTTGGAAAAGAACTTGATCTTTGTCGGGATGGTTGGTATGATTGATCCGCCCAGACCTGAGATATATGATGCGGTAAAAACTTGCCGACAAGCAGGTATTAAGCCGGTAATGATTACCGGAGATCATAAAATAACGGCTATGGCTATCGCTAAAGAGCTAAACATTATGCAAGAAGGTGATTTAGCTTTGACAGGTTTGGAAGTAGAAAAACTATCAGATGAAGAGTTACGGGAAAAGATACACTCTATTTCGGTCTACGCGAGAGTTTCTCCTGAATTAAAAGTAAGGATAGTGAAGGCTTTTCAAGTCAATGGCGATATAGTTGCAATGACAGGTGATGGAGTAAATGATGCTCCGGCGTTAAAGTTAGCTGATATTGGAACCGCAATGGGAATTACGGGGACCGATGTTTCAAAAGATGCTGCCGATATTGTTTTGACTGATGATAATTTTTCCACTATTGTTACCGCAGTTGGAGAAGGTCGTCGGATTTATGATAATATTATGAAAGCCATTGAGTTTCTTCTTTCTACCAATATTGGCGAATTGTTTGTCCTCTTTATTGCAGTAATTGCCAATTGGGCTACTCCTTTGTTGCCGATTCATATTTTATGGATTAATCTTGTTACCGATTCTTTGCCGGCTTTAGCTTTGGCGGTTGATCCGGCCGACAAAGATATTATGAAGAGAAAGCCAACCAATACCAAGAAAGCCATATTAAATAAGAATTTTTCGATTCTGATCTTACTGCAAGGTTTTATGATTGGCGCTTTAGCTTTGTCGGCTTATCAGATAGGTTTAAGAACTACGCCGGCAGGATTTGATGCAATCGAGTCCGGACGCGCTATGTGTTTTGCTGTTCTTGCTTTTGCTCAATTGATTCATGTATTTAATATTCGATCTGCATCAAAGTCTGCAATAACAAATATCTTTACAAATAAAGTCTTATTGTTGGCGATTGCCATATCTGCCGGTTTAATGATGATGGTAATTGAGATTCCTTATCTACATGATCTTTTCCATATCGCAAATCTTTCTTCTTCTCAGTGGCTTTGGGTAGTTCTTTTGTCTATTGCGCCGCTTCCGATTATTGAAAGTGCAAAGTTGATCATTCGTTTGTTTGATAAAAATGGTAAGTTTTTTGATCGGGGACATCATGAATGAATCCTATAATCGAAATTGATATTCAATTCGATTAAAGAAATTCAATAAACCGGTGTAGCAATAAGGATACCTGTGATGTTTTTTTGTTTCGCACAATAATCAGCAATGGATACTGGTTCGATAATTACATTTCCGGCTTTAGAAGAGGCGTGAATAAATCCCACTATTCCGTTATGGTGATAGGCAATTCCGGCATGTTGAACATCAAGTCCTTGTATTGCTGTTGTGAAAAAAACAATATCTCCGCTATTTATTTCGGTTGATTTTTGATTAATATCTTCTTTGGGAATGAAAAAATAGGAAGAGAGAGCTTGGTTAATAGCTTCTTCCTGTTTTTTTATTTTTGCAATTAATCCCGGATTACTTTTAAGTGCCGGATAATATTGAGGATGAGACGACATGTAATTTACATTGATATGCAAAAGCTTGTCGCTGATTAGATTAGTTTCATTAATTATGAGTCCCATTTCTTCATTGTTTATCAACCAATCGCTTATATAATGAAGACGAGAAGAATAATCTTCGATAATTCCGTTGCGATAACGAATCTTTTGCAATTGTTTTGAGAATAACTCATAGGTGGGGTTTTCATGCGCAGACTCTATTTGCGAAATGGCTAAACAGTATTCGACAAAAGTTGTACAGTCCATTTCCCGAAGATTAATAATTAACTTTTCTTCTTTCCCTTCGTTTTTTTCTAATGTTCCGGCAACATAAGGCGTATTAACAAAATACAAGGCTGTTTTTATTATAGGACTACAATTGCATTCCTCAGAATCCTGGAAATATTGATTAAGTATTTCTTGATCAATGCTTGTTTGGCAAGAAGCTGCAAGCGGAAAGAGAAATAAACAAATGATAAATCGGATAAACATATTATTCTTTGAAATAAATCCGTTTGACTCGGGGCGAAATTGAAGTTAAGATTTCGTAAGGTATAGTTCCGAGTTGATCGGCTATTTCGGTAATACTGATCCCTTCGCCAAATACAATTACTTTATCTCCCTCCGAAGCTGAAATGTCTGTAATGTCGATCATGCAAGTATCCATACAAATATTTCCGATAATAGGGCAAAGCTGCCCGTTGATAAATACTTGTCCAACTTTGTTTCCTAATCTTCTATCCAAACCATCAGCATATCCGATTGGAATACAAGCTATAATTGAGTCTCTTGATAGAGTTCCGTTGCGATTGTATCCAATTGTTTCTCCTTGTTTTACTTGCCGAATCTGTAAAATACGTGTTTTAAGTGAAGCAACTGGTTTTAATGATTGGCTGTCGATAGTTGATATTCCGTAAAGTCCTATTCCAAGACGAACCATGTCGAACTGTGCTTTGGGGAATCGTTCAATTCCTGCCGAATTTAGTATGTGTTGTTGAAAGGATGTTCCTAATAAATCTTTCAATTTTTTTGTTTCTTCTTCGAAAAGAGTAATTTGTTCTTGAGTGAATGTGTCTAATAACTCCGAATCGCTTCCTGCTAAATGCGAAAAACAGACTTGACACTTACTCCGGTCTGACTATTTATCGTCTGTGCTAAGTTTATTATTTCTTCTTTGGAAAAACCTAAACGGTTCATTCCTGTGTCTAATTTGATATGAATAGGATAATTTAGGATACCACGCCGTTCTGTTTCGCGGATAATTGCTTCCAACATTTTCATGTTGTAAATCTCTGGTTCCAAGTTATATTCGAATAATAAATTGAAAGCGTGTTCTTCCAAATTCATAATCATAATAGGCATCGTAATTCCTTCACGACGCAACTCAACTCCTTCGTCAACTAAGGCTACTGCCAAATAATCTGCGCCTCTTTCTTGTAATGTTTTGGCTAATTCATACGACCCAACTCCATAGCCAAAGGCTTTTACCATGCAAATGATTTTGGTTTCCGGGCGGAGTAATGATTTGAAATGTTTTAGATTGTATATTACTGCATCAAGATCGACTTCTAAAACGGTTTGATGTGCTTTTTCTTCTAATCGTTCCGAAATTTGTTCGAACCGAAACTTACGTGATCCTTTTATTAAAATAATCGAATCTTTCAAGTTGCGCCAACGTCCCGATTGTAAATAACTTTCCGTATTGGGATAAAATTCCTTCTCCATCGCAAAAAGATTGGAATGTGACATCAAGTTAGGCCCAATACCGATAATGTGTTCCACTCCTTTTTGTGTTACTAATTCGGCTACTTTCCGATAAAAAGCAGCAGGAACCATACCTGATTGTAATATGTCGGAAAGAATCAATACTTGTTTTTGAGATTTGTCTACCGAACGGCGCGACATAAAGTCGAGAGCAATAGAAAGAGAGTTAATGTCTGAATTATATGTATCGTTAATCAACATATTATTAAGTACTCCTTTGCTGACATCTAAGCGCATTGCCACAGGATCTAACTTCTCGAAGCGATGTTCGAATTGTTCTTCGGGAAATAGGTATAGAAGTAGGACTAAACAGTGTATAGCATCTTCAATAGAAGCTTCGTCGGTAAAAGGGATCTTGATCCGGACGTTATTTTTCTCCAAAGAAATCAGCGTATGATCAACGTTTTTTTCTATTTGAGAAATATAAATGTTAGCTTCCGTGTTTTTTTGAGACCAAGAAAAGGCTTTATTTGTCCAGCCATTCTTTTCAATACAGTATTTAACCAAGTCTTGATCTTCATTATAAATAATTGTATCCGACGATTCGAAGAGAGATAGCTTTTCTAAGCACTTTTCTTCGCGCGAAAGAAAGTTTTCTTGATGAGCTTCTCCTAAAGTTGTGAAAATTCCAATGGTAGGTTGGACGATCTTTTGCAATCTTTCCATTTCTCCGGGAAGAGATATGCCGGCTTCAAAGATTCCTAATTCGGTTTCTTTGTTTAACTGCCAAACAGAAAGCGGTACTCCTGTTTGAGAATTATAACTTCTTGGAGAACGAACTATTGATTTCCTGTCGTGAAGTAACTGATAAAGCCATTCTTTAACAATTGTTTTGCCGTTACTTCCCGTAATACCTATAATTGGAATATTGAATAGTTGGCGATGATAAGCCGCAATCTCCTGTAATGCTTTGAGTGTATTTTCAACTCGATAGCAAATGGCGTCGGGAATTACATCCATCCCGACAAAATCGTGTTGAATAACAAACTGCCTGACACCTTTATTATATAAGTCAGTTATATATCTGTGCCCATCGTTGTGTGCAGTTACTAAAGCAAAAAATAAAGATCTGTCCGGATCAGTCAAAGATCGACTATCGGTAAGGAGTAATGGTTGTTCTTTATTTATTCGAACTAAATCAAGTTCTTTAGTTATCATTCTTTATTTTCTTTCAATTCTTCTTCAGTCTCGTCTTTTTCGAATTCGTTTTCCGACTCCACTTCATCTTCCCATTCTTCTTGCTCTTTTGGAGGATCTTGTACTTTTTTCATTATACGAAGAGCAAAGTACATAAGTATAACTACGGCTCCAAGAGAGATTATTTGCTTCCAAGCTACAGCGTCCATTTATTTATTTGTGCTAAATTTATAGATAGTAGTAGTAGAAAACGGCTCGCCTGGTCTAAGTACTGTTGTAGGGAAGTTTGGTTGATTAGGAGAATCGGGATAGTGTTGCGTTTCTAAACAAAAAGAATTATTCCCTTTATATACTATACCTTTCTTTCCTGTTACCTGAAGGTCTTCGGGTGTATATAATTGAATGCCCGGTTCGGTAGTATATACCTCCATTGTTATACCGGAAGTTGGACTAAATGCTTTTGCGGCAAGTACACTTATATCTCCTTCGCTACCAAGAACGTAGTTTAGATCGTAATTTCCACATTCGGCAATTCCACTTTCAAGTGTTTTTGCCTGAGTAAAGTCAAAACAAGTATCTTTTATATCCTTAAACTCTCCTGTCGGAATCATATTTTCATTTAATGGAGTATAAGTACTTGCATTGATATAGATTTGATGGTCGAGAACAGATTGACTAAGATCGCCGGATAAATTAAAGTAAGAGTGATTACTAGGGTTGAAAACCGTAGGCATATTGGTTTCTGCTTCGTAATGAATAGATAAAGTGTTATCGTCGGCAAGTTTATATGTAACCGTAATGCTTAAATCTCCCGGAAAACCTTCTTCTTTATTCTTAGAGAAATAATTTCCTTTTATTTCTGTTTCGTTTTCTTGTGTTATTGTGAAATATTGTGTGTGGAATCCATTAGGACCTCCGTGTAGTGAGTTTGGATCATCGAATTTTTTTCTTAATTCATAGCTTACTCTATCTAATACAAATTTGGCATTAGCTATTCTATTTGTATAACGTCCGGTAACTGCACCGAAATAATTGTCCGAATTTTCATATTGTTCTAATCTGTCAAATCCTAATACAATATCTTTCTTTTCTCCATTTTTATCTGGTACCATAAGAGATACAATACGCATTCCGATATTAGTGACGCAAATTTCCATCCCGTTTTTATTCTTCAGTACAAATAGATCACTTTTCTTCCCATCGCTATTTATTGATTGAAATAAAATTGGGTTCAATCCGGAATCAGTAAGTACTACTGCTGATTCTTTTTTGCAAGATAAAGTAAATAGTAAACTAATAGCTATAATAAATGAAATACTTTTTTTCATGGTTCTTTATATTTTAATGATTATCTAAAAAAAAGAGAGTTGTTACAGATATTTCTTTTTCTTAAAGAAGAATAAGATAGCCAAAGATGAAATTAACATGAGGCTTAAAGCAAATACATAACCCCAAATTCCCCAATCCCATTCCGGCATTGCATCAAAATTCATCCCATATACACTGGCAATTAATGTGGGAGGCATAAAGATAACGGAGACAATGGTAAATATCTTGATGATTTTATTTTGTTCGATATTCAATAACCCCAAGAAAGTATCTTGTAGATAGTCCAATCTGTCGAAACTAAACCGAATATGCTCCAACAGTGAATTGATGTCTTTGATTAAGATGGTTAACTTGGGTTGTATATCTTGCGGAACGAGGCTGCTTCTAATCATATTTGACACGGCGCGTTGTTTATCTATGATATTTTCTCGAAACATCATCGTCTTTTCCTGTAAGTTCTTTATTTCTAAAAGAGCTTCGTCGCCTGCGTTCTGAATTGTATTCGAAAGATTAGTAATCCTCAAGGTTATGTCCTCAATCATATCTGCGTCGAATTCAATTCTTGTTTCGAACAAAAGCAAGAAGACATGATAACCGGTTGGGTAGTTGTGAGGATTAGCAAATATTTTTTTAGTAGCTTCGGTAAATGAACTCAAATCATTACTCCGAACAGAAACCAAAATATTATTCTTTAAGATAAACGATACGGGATTTCTATCGTATGTGTCTGTTAAGAAGTTGGCATTAATAACTAATGTGTCTGTAGTTTCGATATAACGAGAAGAAGTTTCGATTTCGATCATCTCTTCTTCTTCTTGAATATATATTTTAAGGAAATCTTCTAATTGAGATTCTACTTCTTCATCTACATTGTTAAGGTCAATCCAAAGGAAGTCTTCGGTTGGTATTTTTTTTAGAATTTCTAAACTTCGGCTAATCTTTATCGAGCCGTCTTTCCGGTAAAAGAGTCTGAATTCTGACATACTTTCTTTTTTAATGGTATGCAAATCTGCTATCTATCTCAGTGATTTTAATAGAGACCGGAGCCCTCTATCTGAACAATCGAACAAAAGTACAAATAAAAAAGGAAATATCCCAAGTTTATTAATCTTTTATTGTAGCAGAAGAGTCAACTCTATAAATTCTTCAACACTTAATTGCTCGGGTCGTTTATCAAAGATCGAATTTTTTAATAATTCGGATTCTTTCCCAATCATAGAACGAAGTGAGTTTCGCATTGTTTTTCTTCGTTGATTAAATGCTGTTTTTACTACCGTTTTGAACAATGTTTCATCACATTCCATTGTTGTTCGCTGATTGCGAGTCATACGAATAACGGCCGATTGTACTTTGGGGGGCGGATCAAATACTTCCGGTCCGACGGTAAATAAGTATTCTATGTCGTACCAAACGTTCAGCAAGACAGTAATAATTCCGTAAGCTTTCTTTCCGGGCTTTGAAGCCAATCGTTCGGCAACTTCTTTTTGTAACATACCGGCGCAACATGGAATTTTATCTTTATAATCCAATACGCGAAAAAATATTTGGCTGGAGATATTATAAGGATAATTGCCGATAACACAAAACGGGGTGGGGAAGAGGTCGTCTAAGTTCAGTTGAAGAAAGTCGCCATTTACTATTCTTCCTTCATTTAATTCGGGAAAATGTTTTTCGAGATGGGCGATTGATTCTTGATCTATTTCAACTACCTTTAAGTTTCTGTTATTTTCTAAAAGATAACGGGTTAGAACTCCTGTTCCCGGACCAACTTCTAATACGGGAAGTTCCGGAAATATCTCAATAGTATCGGCTGTATTCTTTGCAACTGAAAAATCTTTCAAAAAATGTTGGCCAAGAGTTTTTTTAGGACGTATTTCGCGGCGATATTGCATTTAATAAGCAATTATTAATGTTTAGTAATGAATTATTATTTACCTTTGCGCTTTGCAAAAGTAATTAAAAAAATAATAACCCATAGCATATGTCCGCTCAAATAAAGGAAATTACTTTGAAACTCTTAAAAACCATTATCCCTTTGGTTTTCGGCATTTTGGTCTTTGTCTTGATATTTAGAACTCTCGACTTTAATGAAATCATGACTATCTTGAAGCAAGATGTAAATTGGTTGATCATTGCTCTTTCTTTACCTTTCGGACTTTTAGCTAATATTGTTCGAGCTTATCGTTGGGATTTGTTGATTCGTCCGCTTGGTTATAAACCCAGAAAGATTAATTTGATATATGCTGTTTTAGGTAATTACGGAGTTAATTTAGTTTTTCCTCGTTTGGGCGAAGTTTGGCGCTGTACAATGATCAAACAATACGAAAAGATACCATTTACTAAACTGTTAGGAACACTGATTACGGATCGTTTAGCGGATTTAGTGTCTGTCTTTTTGATTGTTGTTGCCTCATTCATTATGAATATCCCTTATTTTAAGTCTTTCTTAGAACAACATCCTGATATTTTCGATGCATTTTATAATATCTTTTCTTCCGTTTGGCTTTATGTAGCACTTGCATCTGTTGTTGTTTTCATTTGGATATTTTATCGAATCTTTAAGAATAACGGTTTTGTGAGAAAAATAACCGAAACTTTGTCGAATGTTTGGAGTGGAATTAAAACGATCGGACAAATGAAAGAGCGCCGTTTGTTTATTTTTTATACTGTTCTTATTTGGCTCGGTTACTATCTTTATTTTTATATTTGCTTCTATGCCTTTCCTTTTACAGAACACTTGGGCTGGAATCGTGGTCTGATTGCTTTCGGAATGAGCAGTGTTGCAGTAGGAATCCCCGTACAAGGTAGTATAGGAACTTGGCATGCAATGGTTATTGCGGTCTTAATGGGCTTTGGTTTGAGTTCGATCGACGCCGGTGCTTTTGCATTCTGTGTTCATACCGTTCAACAATTAATATTTACCGCAGCCTTTGGTTTGTTTGGGGTTTTGGCTTTGCCTATCGTAAACCGGAAACAAACAAAGATTTAATCCTGCTGTCTTCAAAATAAGAATACTTTCTTGTTGTTTTCTTCTCTTTTGTACGTCGCAATCTTCTTTATTGTGCGGTATAAATGATAGAATAGCGTGAATAAATTAGAACTTATTTCTCAAGTATCGCCCTTTTTCTTATATTTGTGAAAAAATATAGTTTCTATTCAATCAACTATTCAAATATTTATATCATGGAAAATCCTTTTGTCAATCTAAAGCCTTCCAGTCTTTGGAAGCATTTCTTTGATTTAACTCAAATTCCTCATCCATCCGGATGCCAGGAAGAAATAACTCAGTTTGTAGAAGATTTCGGAAAACGATTAGGTTTGGAAACTCTGCGTGACTCTGCAAATAACATATGCATTCGCAAGCCTGCTACTCCGGGTTGCGAAACCATACAGCCCATTGTTTTACAATCTCATTTAGATATGGTTCCTCAAGCCAACTCCGATGTTCGGATAGATTTTGAAAAAGATCCTATTCAGCCCTACGTTGATGGTGATTGGGTAAAAGCTAAAGGAACAACTTTGGGAGCAGATAATGGTATTGGGGCAGCAGCTATGATGGCGATCTTGGAAGATAAAGATATTCAGCACGGACCTATTGAAGCTTTGTTTACAACCGACGAAGAAACGGGCATGTTTGGAGCTTTAGCTATCCGTCCGGGCTTTATTAACGGAAAGATATTGTTAAACTTGGATGGAGAAGAATACGGAGAAGTGTACATTGGTTGTGCGGGAGGCGCAGATGTTACGGCTCGCTTCCAGTTTCAGAACGAAACATTTGTTCCGAAAGAAGATGTGGCGATGAAAGTTTCCTTAACCGGACTAAAAGGAGGACACAGTGGTGTCGATATTCATTTAGGACGCGCCAATGCAAACAAACTAATGTTCCGTTTCTTAAAAGAAGCAATGGAAACTTATGATATTCGTTTGTCTTCCGTAAAAGGAGGTTCGCTACGTAATGCTATTCCTCGCGAAGCTTTTGCTATTATTATAGTAGATAGCCAAGAGCGTTATGAAAAAGTAAAAGCAATGGTGGCCGGTTACGAGCAGATTTTCCGCGAAGAATTTGATGGAATAGAGGATATAAACGCTCTTTCTTTCAAAGCCGAGTTTGTAGAAATCGAAAAAGATATGGTATTAATACCACGTTTGATTCAAGAACGATTAACTCATGCTATAATGGCGGCACCGAATAACATAATTAATATGTCGCCGCAAGTAACTACTGCTGTTCAAACCTCTATTAATTTGGCAACAATCGAAACATGTGATAGCATGGCAGAGGTAAGATTCTTGGCTCGAAGTAGTTCTCAGAGCAAAAAAGAAGCTCTTTGCAGCAGCGAAGAAAGTTTATTCAAATTGGCAATGGCCGATTTTGTAGAAACAAGCAATGGCTATCCGGGTTGGGACCCAGATCCGAACACAAAGATTGTTCCGGCTATGGAGAAGATCTATAAAGATTTAGAAGGAGAAGACTTAAAAATTGAAATTATTCATGCCGGTTTGGAATGTGGAATTATTATGTCGAATGTTCCCGACTTGAAGTTGGACGCAGTGTCTTTTGGGCCGACAATTAAATTTCCTCATTCTCCCGACGAAAAGGTTAACATCCCTTCAGTTGAGAAGTTTTGGAACTATTTGATAACTATATTGAAAAATGCACCAAAACAAAATTGAAAAAGTAGAACAGACAATTTAAACCATTCGACGCTCGTCTTGTTCTAACTTTATATTATAATGATAAAATTAACTTAAAAAAAAGTGATAGTATGAAGAAAGTATTTTTATTTCTATTGATGGCTGTAGTGTTTTCTGCATGTACTACAGAAAAGTATTATGAAGATTATTTTATTACTGAAACTGTAGAGATTTACAGCGAAGTATTTACTGTTAAAAATAGTATGTGGGAAACGGGTTATGATGATTCGGGATCCTATTTATATTGTACTTTCCCGGAGGCGCAATTGACAAGGAAAGTGATAAACGACGGTATGTTGATCGGTTATTTTTACTATTCTTTGAACGGAGTAAGTATTTTAAGCGCTTTACCTTTCAGCGATTTCTATGTTGATGGCGATTATAAATGGGAAGAACATCTAACTGTTGAGTTCGAACCGGGATATATCACTTTTATTTTGAAAATGGACGACCATAATACGAATTTTGATCCGATGTATACCGAATATCAATTCGTTGTGAAGTTTACGAAGTAAATAAAGTTTCTATAAATGATTGGGCTGATAGAATAAACTATCAGCCCAATTTTGTTTTATTTCGTTTGTCTTTGAGTCTGCTCCGAAGTTTTACTATAACTTCGCTCAAGTTCTACAATAACTTTGCTCAAGTTCTACTACAACTTTGCCTAAGTTTTACTATAACTTCATCGAAGTTCCGGTATCTTTCTCCGGCGATTCGAATATTGATTGATTTTTCTTCGTCGAAGTTTGTTTAGATAAAAAAAGAAGCGTCTCGAACGAAACGCTTCCTTGATAAATATTGATTATCTTTTGTTTTTTATCTTCTATCTTTATGGCTTCGTTGTTCTACCATTTTGCGAGCAAATTCTTGTTCGGCTCGTTGATAGCGGTAAACTTTTTCGGACGAAACAACAGTTAGGAATTTATCTATGTATTCTTTTTCCAATTCTGCTTCTTTTACTTTTACGGATGCATTTAATTTGACTAATTTTTCGTATTCCGCTTCGGTTGTTTTATTTCCATTTCTCGAGTTTTCGCGGATTTTGTGTCGCATTTCTCGTAAATCTTTCCCGGCTTCAAACTTTTTTATTTGCAACTCGTCGCAAAGAGGGAGGAAAGTTTCTGCTTCATCTTCGGTCAAACCGACTTCTTTTACGATGTAATCTCTTCGTTCTTTCTTGAACTTTTCAAAACTTTCTTTTCTTTTGTTGTCCGAGTCGTTCTGTGCAAAAGCGTTCGAACTTAAAGTTGTGAATATGAATAAAACGGAAAATAATAATACTTTCTTCATCTTTTTATATTGAATTAAAAATAATTGTAATTTTCTTCTTTTTCTTCTTCGGTAGTAAAGCTATCAGAATAGATTGTTTCGCGATATTCGTTGCGAATTGATTGCTCTTCGTAGTAATTATAAAATTCTTCTATGTCGGCAGACGATGATAGATTTAATATGTTGCCGGAACTTTTCTCAGGAGATGTCCCGACAAATACTTTTACCATCAATGCTATTCCGATAAACATGGCTGCCATATAAGTCCAAGGTTTTATTCTTTCCCATAGACTTACCACTTTTGTTTCTTCTTCTCTTTCCGGAAGATTTGATAATATTTGCGTAGATAATCCTTCAAAATATCCTTCGGGAACTTTAAATGGATTTTCTCGGCTTATTTGATCCAATTGACTTGATTTTTTTGTCATGGTTATCTTTTTTGTGTATAGAGTAGACTTATTTATTATTAAAAGGTTTAATCCTTTTGCAGGAAATTTTCTATTTTTTTTACTGCATGATGGTACGAGGCTTTTAATGCACCCACCGAAGTTCCCATTATCTCCGACATTTCGTCGTAAGGTATTTCGTCAAAATACCGCATATTAAAAACTAATCGTTGTTTTTCGGGCAAAGTTAGGATTGCTTTTTGTAGTTTTAGTTGAGCTTCGTCTCCGTCGAAATAAGAATCGGATTCGAGTTTCTCGGCTAAAAAAACATCTTCGTTGTCCATAGAAATATTATGGAGAGCTCGTTGTTTGTTTAAGAACGTAATTGATTCGTTGATTGCGATCTTATAAAGCCAGGTTGATAATTTGGCTTCTCCCCGAAACAGACTTATATTCATCCATGCCTTAATATAAGTATTTTGGAGTATGTCGTTTGTATCATTGTGCGAGAGTACCATCTTTCTTATCTGCCAATAAAGCTTTTCTCCATAATAATTGACAATCTGTTCGAATGCCTTATGCTGTTTAGCCGGGTCGTTGCTTCGGATATTTCTCAGGGTCTCTTCTTCGTTGTAAAGATTCATTTGTATATAGTTGAGAAGACAAAGATAAATAAATACATTTAGATAGGCAACTCCTTAATTAATCTAAAAGAAGGCCGTCGTATTAAACTACAAGCGGCCTTCGTTCACCCTAAAAACTAATTTTTTACCTTATGGATCTGGTCAGATTTATTATTGTTGTTCTTTTAATTGTAAGGATTAAATCTATTCAAGAGACTTTTTTTCTTTGTTTTTCTTCTTTTCTTTTTCTTTTTTTTCTTTATGATGTTGTTTCTTTTCTTTGTCGTGTTTAGAAACATCTTTTATTTCCATTCGTTTTCTGTATTTTTTTTGGCTGTCTATTTCTTTCAATTTTTCTTTTCTGAACTTATTTTCTTTCTCTCTTTCGGCTTTTAGTTTAGCATATTGTTCTTTCGAAAGAATGTTTCTTATTTCTTTTTCGCGAGATTCATGAAGTTTTTTCCTTTCGGCCCTCATTTTTTCTCTTTGTTTCTTTTCGGCTTTTTTCTGTTGGATCAATTTTTTGGAATATTTCTTTTCGGCTTCTTTGAGTTTCTTTTGTTGTTTGTCGTCCAATTCCAATTTCTTATTTATTCTTTCAATCTTCCTTTCAGCTATTTTTTCTTTTTTCTCTTCAATCCTTTCTCTTTTGTTGTCTTGTGCCGATATATTTAACGAAAATAGGAATGCTGCGGCCAATAGTAAACTTATTCTTGCTATGTTTTTCATCTTTCTTCCTTTTTATATGTTCAACTTATGAGCTTAGAGTTGGAAACAGGATGTAAGTTTAATTAGAAAGTGATAAATAACAATCTTTAAATAAAGTTCACACAAGGCAACTGCGATTTATTGATAAAATGAAAAAATAAAAATTCCTCTTTAGGAGTGTAACGTTGAATTTATTACTTTTGTAGATATGAAAGAATATAGATTGAGTGATTTTCTTCCTACGACAAAGAAAGAAACCGACTTTCGCGGATGGGACGAGTTGGATATTATCTTCTTTAGTGGAGATGCTTATGTTGACCATCCTTCTTTTGGAGTTGCAGTTCTTGGTCGCTATTTAGAAGCTTTGGGCTATCGGGTAGCTATTGTTTCTCAACCGAACTGGAGGGACGACTTGCGCGATTTTAAGAAGTTAGGTCGCCCACGTTTGTTTTTCGGCGTGTCGGCAGGAGCTATGGATTCGATGGTAAATAAGTATACTGCCAACAAACGTTTGCGTTCCGACGACGCTTATACTCCGGATGCGCGCATCGATATGCGTCCGGATTATCCAACGGTTGTTTATTCTGAAATATTGAAAAGTATTTATCCCGATGTTCCTGTTGTTGTTGGGGCTATCGAAGCTTCTATGCGGCGCTTGTCGCACTATGATTATTGGCAAGATAAGTTATTGCCATCTATTTTAATTCCTTCAAAAGCCGATTTATTAATCTATGGTAATGGAGAAAAGCCGATAGCTGCTATCGCTGATAGTTTGAATAAAGGCAAGTTGATTGCTGACCTCGACGATGTTCCACAAACAGCTTATTTGAGAAATCAATATAAAGAAAAAAAAGGAGATATATTATTACATTCTTATGAGCATTGCTTGAAGGATAAAAGGAAACAAGCCGAAAATTTTCGTTATATAGAAGAGCAATCAAACCGTATGTATGCCGATCGTATAATTCAGAAAACGGGCGAAAACTATGTAATAGTGAATCCACCTTATCCTCCGATGTCGACAAAAGAGATCGATGCTTGTTTCGATTTGCCTTTTACTCGACTCCCTCATCCCAAGTACAAGGGCAAACATATACCGGCTTATGAAATGATTCGCCATTCGGTCAACATTCATCGAGGATGTTTTGGGGGATGTGCTTTTTGTACTATATCGGCACATCAAGGAAAGTACATTGCTTCTCGCTCGAAAGAGTCTATACTTAAAGAAGTAAAAGCGGTAACCGAAATGTTTGATTTCAAAGGTTATTTGAGTGATCTTGGAGGTCCTTCGGCTAATATGTACGCAATGGAGGGAAAGAATAAAAAAATATGCGAGTCGTGTAAAAAACCGTCTTGTATTTTCCCCGTAATATGCAAGAACCTGAATGCAGATCATGCTCCGCTATTGGCTTTATACAAAGAAGTAGATAAAGTAAAGGGGATAAAAAAATCGTTTATAGGAAGTGGTGTCCGCTATGATTTGCTGGTTACGCAATACGAAGACGGCGAATTGAACAAAACTGCCCGAGACTATACGAAAGAATTAATATCTCGTCATGTATCTGGCCGCTTAAAAGTTGCTCCTGAACATATTTCTAACGACGTGTTGAAGTGTATGCGTAAGCCTCCATTCGCACAATTTTACGATTTTAAGAAACAATTCGATAAGATTAATAAAGAAACTTCGCTCAATCAGCAGTTGATTCCTTATTTTATCAGCTCGCATCCGGCTTGTTCGGAAATTGATATGGCAGAATTGGCTGTAGTTTCGAAAAAATTAAACTTCCACTTAGAGCAAGTACAAGATTTTACTCCCACGCCGATGACTTTAGCTACCGAAATTTATTATACAGGTGTAGATCCTTATACAATGAAACCGGTCTATACTGCTAAAAGTAAGGAGGAAAAACTAAATCAACGTAAGTACTTTTTTTGGTATAAGCCGGAATATAGACAGAATATTGTTCAATCGCTCAACCGACTTCGGCGTACTGATCTTCTTTCTAAAATATATCCTAAGCGATGAGGCTAACAAAAAAGCTTGTAGAGGATAAAGATTTAGGCGAGATTTTGTTTCGAAGAAGCGAAAAGGCGAAAAACTATATCATCAAGGTGAAAGAAAATCGGGTTATAGTTGTTGTTCCGAAACAAGGAAGTTATTTGATTGCTAAAGTCTTTTTGTTTAAGAATAAGGCAAAAGTGATTGAAGCTCTAAAAAAAGAATCGGTAAAAGTAGCTTCGCCTTACGATGAAAAAGCTCTCAGGAAACAAGCAAAAGCGTATTTGCCGGGCAAAATAGCTCATCTGGCCGAAACTCATGGCTTCGAATATGCCTCACTTAGTGTTAGAGGTAGTCGTACTCGTTGGGGTTCTTGTTCGTCTAAGAAAAGTATTAATCTTTCTTTCTTTTTGATGATATTGCCCGAACACTTAATCGAATACGTAATTTTACACGAACTTTGCCATACTGTAGAGATGAATCATAGTCCTGCTTTTTGGAGTTTGCTGGATAGTCATTTGAAACGGGATTCTCGCGAACTAAGAAGGGAGCTGAAAAACTATATTATCTCTCCTAAGGTTTGAAACGGTTTGGCACAAATTAGGATTTGTGCCAAACGGTTAGTCAGTCTTTACTTTTTTACTCAATATTTTTTCCAGTTTTTTGATTAGTTCTTGCCCTCTTAGGTTTTTTCGCGATGATAACACCATTGGGATCTATCAAAAAGTTTTGAGGAATAGATTTTACACCGTATTGAAGAGCGGCCGCATTTTGCCATCCTTTTAGGTCGGATACTTGAGTCCAGGTAAGATTATCCTTTTCTATTGCTTTTAGCCAAGTTTGTTTTTGTCCGGGATTGTCTAACGAAACTCCTAAAATCTCAAATCTTTCGCCCTTGAATTGCTCATAAGCTTTGACTAAATGTGGGTTTTCTCGGCGACAAGGTCCGCACCAGCTGGCCCAAAAGTCAATTAAAACATATTTCCCGCGAAAATCTGTTAGTGAAATCGGCTTATCATCCGGGTCGAGTTGTACAAATTCCGGAGCAATAGAACCAATGGCTGTGGCCTTAATACTTGTGAGGCGTTTCTTTAAATCCATACCTTCTGCCGAGCTTTTTAGTTCGTTGCTCAGCGATTCGTACAGAGACTCGATCTCCGGAAACGGGATTTCACTTGAAGAAAGACTACTTAGTACTTCAAGACTTACGGGCGAATTAGGATTGTCTTTTATAAATTGAATCAAAATAACAGATATTTCCGCATTAAGTTCCGAGAACTTTTCAATCATCTCGCTTTGATATGCTTCGTCTGTTTTGATTCGGTCGCCTTGTTTTCCTATTTCTTGATTCAATACATTTGCTTTGGCTTGAACAGGAGCTGTTAAAATAGTCAACTTCTCCATATCAGCTTTGTATATTTGTTCTTTGCTGGAGTTGTTTTCTTGTGAGAATGCATTAAGAGTAAGTAGAAATGCGAATAATAAGATAATCTTCTTCATTGAATTTAGTTTTAGAAAATCCAAAGGTAAGTATATTTTCCGAGAGTGAAAGAATATCAAAATAAATTCATCCCGTACTTTCTTGCCTCTTCGCGCATTTCTTCCGGCCAAATACTTGCCTGTATTTCTCCGATATGAGCTTTTCGTAGAAAAAGCATACATAAACGTGACTGACCTATCCCTCCGCCGATAGTAAGTGGAAGCTCTCCTTTGAGTAAGCGTTTGTGAAAATAAAGATTTTTACGATCTTCCATTCCCGCTTCTTTAAGTTGATGTTCCAATACTTTTGGGCTAACTCGGATGCCCATCGAGGATATTTCGAACGCTCTTCCTAATATATCGTTCCAAAGAAGAATATCTCCGTTCAGACCTGGTAGTCCGTTTTCTACAGTAGACCAATCATCATAGTCGGGAGCCCGTCCATCATGCTTCTCTCCATTGCTTAACTTGCCTCCGATACCAATAATAAATACGGCACCTTTTTCTTTCGTAATTTTATCTTCTCGTTCTTTTGGGGTCAAGTTAGGATATAATTGTAGTAATTCTTCGGCGTGAATAAAATGAATTTTACGGGGAAGTTGGGGTTTAAATTTTGAATAAAGTTCATAAACCATGTATTCTGTTCGAAGAATAGCCGAATAAATTCGTTCAACAATGCTCTTAAGAAATGCAACGTTACGCTCCGATTCTTCAATGATAAGCTCCCAGTCCCACTGGTCTACGTATAAAGAGTGTAGATTTCCAAGTTCTTCGTCGGCACGAATAGCGTTCATATCGGTATAAATACCGTATCCTTTTTCTATCCCGTAGTCGGCCAATGTCAATCTTTTCCATTTAGCTAAAGAATGTACGATCTCTGCTTTCGAATCATCAAGTTCTTTTATGGGAAAAGATACGGCTCTTTCTACTCCGTTTAAGTCATCGTTTATTCCTTGTCCTTTCAAAACGAACAGAGGAGCAGTAGTTCTTCTGAGTCTTAATTCGGAAGAAAGATTTTGTTGAAAGAAATCTTTGATCTTTTTAATTCCTTTTTCGGTTTCAATCTTACTAAGAGTTGATTGATATTCTTTTGGTGTTATTAAATAGCTCATAATTATATAAAATTGATATGCAAAGTTAGTTATTTATTTTCATTATGCAAGCAAAAAATGATTTTATAAGTATAAATGTCAAATATTATAAAAAAGATTATGTTTTACTTATTGGTTTTTATTTTTTGCCTATCTTTGCAGTCGCAAAGGCTCCGTAGTTTAGTTGAATAGAACGTCAGATTCCGGTTCTGAAGGTCACAGGTTTGAGTCCTGTCGGGGTCACTAATAAAAATAAAAGGATTTGTATCTTGAATATAAACAGATACAAGTCCTTTTTTTATTTATCTTCCTCGTCAATAACATAGTTGATAATATTTTCTCAATATAATTGATTCGATAGATTGTATGATGTTGATGAAGTTATATAATCTTCTGGATAGTTTTCTGTACAGAAAAGTTTAATTCTCTGTACAGAAAAGTTTAATTCTCTGTACAGAAAACTATTTAAATATATAATAAAGCAAGACGAGTTCATTTAGTTGTTGGGGGGATTGTACTGTCAGCTATCCGGCTATTCTTTTATATTCCGTATCAGTATTTGGGCATTCTTATTGTTATCATAGATGGCAGATAGAGTAGAATAGCGAGAGCCTTTTTCTTCGGGGCTTATTTTTTGAATAAGAGAAGATTGGATGGTACGGATTATTTCTTCCGGATTATGAGAGATTTCTATGCACAGACGAGAAAGCCCAGAACCTTCGGTCATTTCTTTTGTTGCCAAACAATGATTGCCTTTCGTAAGGGCATTAAGTAATTTAAGTTTGACTCCGGATACTTGTTTTGTGTAAAGAATATTGACTGCCGATTCTTTGATCAAAGTATCCATTTCATCTTTCCGAAGATTTGCCCGAAGAGATATATTCGAATATTGTGATGCTAATCGAATAAGTTTCGGATCAGGATTTAGTCCGGCAAAAATCCAAGAAATCGATTGGTCAAGAGGTACTACATTTTGCATAAGAAAACTTGCTGCGTTGATATTTTCCGGAGTACTAAGATCGCCATGATAAAGTACTTGAGGAACGATTTCTTTTGTAGTCGGAGCTTGTTTGGGTAAGTCGGCAAAAAGAGGTAGGTAAACTGTTTTGTCTTTTCCGTAATACTTGGCAAAATAGTCTTTTTCCGAAGTAGAAAGAGCCAAGATTGTATCGGCGTAAATAAGCTTGTGTTCGTATCGTTTCAGCTTCAAAGCTTCGATCAGAAAATATGTTTTCCGATATATTGATTGTTCATTCCGGAAAAGTCCTTTGTAATAATGGTGCTCAATATTGTGTGCTCTTACCAATTTTATTCTATTCTTTAACGAAGTATGATTGATAAAATAGGTAGTATGTAGTCCTTCGAAGAGAATAGGATAGTCGTCTTTTTGCAAGTTGGCAAGGAGCGACGGGTCTTTTCTACTATTAACTATATAGGGTAGGAGGGAAAGTTGTTTTTTCCATCCTGTTTTTTCGTTTATAGTAATACACTTTTTTGCAATATTTCTCCAATTCCGGCGCCTGTTTTCTACCATATTCGTAAGTATGAAGAATAATATTGATTCCGTTTTCAGAAAGTGTTTTTAATTTGTAAAACACGTCAATGACTCCACCATAATTAGGAGGATAAGGGATATTGAATGAAATAATATGAAGATAAGCTTCTTTCATTACTTTTTGGAGGATAACATGCCGCAGGCTGCTAATATATCTTCGCCTCTTGATGTTCTAATTGTGGAAATTATCCCTTTCGAAGATAAATAATCACGGAAAGGTTCCATCATTTCTATGTTTGTTGCCGGAAGATCAATGCCCGGAATGGCATGATACTTAATAAGATTGACACGGCAAGGAATACTTTCTAATAGATTCGCCAAATCTTTTGCATGGCGCAGACTATCATTTAGTCCACCGAATAAGATGTATTCAAAAGATACTCTTCGTTGATGGGCAAAGTCGTACTGTTTGATCAACTCTAATACTTTAGTTGTCGGATAAGCTTTTTCTACCGGCATCAAACGTAAGCGTTCTTCCGGATAAGGAGAGTGTAGACTGATAGCCAAGTGACAGTTTGATTCGTCTAAGAAACTGCGAAGTCCGGGTATTAATCCCACTGTTGATACTGTAATTCGTTTAGGACTCCAGGCAAATCCATAGCCGGCGGTAATGATTTCTAATACTTTGAATAGTTCTTTTGTGTTATCCATCGGTTCTCCCATACCCATAACGACAATGTTAGTAAGCTCGTTTTTTTCAGGTAAAGAAAGAATTTGGTTGATAATCTCGGATGAAGAGAGTTGACCGGAAAAACCTTGTTTGCCAGTCATACAAAACATACAGTTCATTTTGCAACCAACTTGAGTTGAAATACACAATGTGGCTCTTTCTTTGTCGGGAATATAGACAGCTTCAATAGATTTTCCGTTTGATGTTGGGAATAAATATTTAACAGTTCCATCTCGTGAGGTTTGTTTCTGTAAATAATCTGTTTTCCCAACTGCGTATTCTTGTCCTAACTTCTCCCTTGTTGAGAGAGAAAGATTAGTCATTTCGTCGATTGTTGAAACATTTTTTACATATAACCAATCGGCTATTTGTTTAGCCGTAAAAGAAGGCAAGCTTAAATCTTTGACGATTTCTTTTAGTTCGTCGAGTGTTTTTCCTATTAGTGGTTGTTGATTCATGGATTACAAAAAACATATCATCCCGGAAATGGCCGAATATTGTCGAATCCAAGTCCGGGATGATTATTATAGTTTTGAAATATTATCTATATATTGGGAAGTTGATTGAGTTGTTTTCAATTTTATGATTGCTTTCCAAGAACTTGCTGTTAGAAAAAATACTTCTCAATCTCATTTGGTTTTGCATTTCTGTTTGTGCTTTCATGAGTTCGTCGTTGTACTCTTCATCGTTAGCTCTCTTATCAGTAACATAAAGTAGATATACCCCACTTTTTCCTGTTAGAAGTTTAGAAACTTCACCTACCGGAGCAAGAGGAGCTTCTGCATAAATAATAGGTTCGTTACCAATATTTGCTATGCGAGATTCTAATCCGAAAGAAACATCTTTCACTGAAGACGGTGTCGAGTTCAAAGCTTCTGCAGCTTGTTGCATATCTGATACTTTCTTTCCGTTCAACTCGGCAACTAACTTTTCGCCTTTCTTTTGATTGATGATCTCTCTTTTCAAAGTTTCTTGTACTAATTCTACCGGTTGATTTCCTTCTGGATAGAAATCTCTAACGGCAGCAACAATCAAATTGTTATAGTCTTGCGTTTCAAATATATTTGAAACAGCTCCTTTTTCGTTGTTGAAAGCCCATTGTACAATTTGGCGAGTGTATTCAACTCCGGAAATATTAGTAGTTGACTTCGTTACTTGTACATCTTGATATACAGTATAGCCTGCAACGGATGCACTATCTCTGAATGATTGAAGATCTTGGTGCTCGGAGATGTAACGACTCAAATTATTATATGCTTCGTTTCTTGTTTCTCTGCTTGCTCTGACTTCTTTACGGATAGAAGCTACTTTATATTTGTCAACCGGTTTGGTTTTTTCTGTAACTTGAACAAGGAAAGTTCCCTTCATATCCATGCTAATCATCACCGGCTCGTTTAATGGAGCATTGAATAAAGCATCTTTGAATGCAACTGTAAAGAATCCGTTTTCAGATTCTAAAAGAGATTGTTCAGTATGTGTTCCATAAGATCCATCAAACTGTCCGCCATATTCAACTTTTGCTACTTCTGCAAATGATTTTGCTTTGATTTCTTTTGTTAAACTGTCGGCTTTTGCTGTTAAGTCAACACCGTTAACCGCAGAACCCAATGGTAATATACTGAATGTTACCGAATCCGGAGCACTTTTTTTATCTTCGAATTTATACATTGATAGATATACACCCGATAAAGTAGGATTAGTTATTGTGCCGATAGAATTATTATCCACAACTCTTTTTTCTTCTGAAGTTAAACTGCTATAAGAACGATAACCTGCTTTGTAAGGAATTATTGATGTGTGGGAAACTAAAGCAGCTACTCTTTCCGGATTTTCAAGTTGAGTTTTAACTTCCATCAATTTTTCTCTTTCCGCCATGATGTCGTTTTGACTTGGAGTTAATTGTACTCTGATATAGTCAATCACTTTTGCATCTTCTTGAGGGTAAAGATTTTTCTTTTTGTTGTAAAGATTTTTGATCTCAGCGTCAGATACTTCAATTCCTTCATCTGGAATAGTAGAATATAGTTTAGAAACATAGTCAAAGTCTACTTTTACTTTGTTTTTCTCGTGTAAAGCTTTTCTGTCTATCGAGTTATAAACAATAGCACTACTTAGGAATGAATTTAATTTTGAGCTGATTTGTTGTAATTTTACTTGATCGCTCAATTCAACCCATTGTGCTTTTTGTAAAGCATGGTCATAAGCAGCTTGAGGATCGTTTGAGTAATCAGTATCATCTTCCATTGCAATAATGAAGTTTCGTATTGCATCTTTATCTACAACGCCAGTATTTGGGTTAGAAAAATGATATTGAATAATAGGAGATACGTTATTTCCTAAAAATAAATCGGTTAATTCGTCTTCTCCGACTGCAAATCCAACAGTTGAAGTTAAACTTTCTGTTATTTTTTGTGAGATTAAAGAATTGAGGACATCATTTCTTATTTGATTCTCTTGGATTTCGGAAATTGTTCCCTCTGGGTTTTGCGCTTTTGCGTTTTCTAAATACCGTTCAAAAAGGGTTTGAAATTCATTGACTCCAATGTC